>DASRLE010000560.1:0-2444 GCA_035648615.1 Saccharimonadales bacterium (SeqCode)
CCCTTGATCGGACCGGGACATGCAGGAACACTGACTGCGGAAGGCAAGACTTGGTTCACGTCGGATTTCGAAGGTGACCTCCGTATGAATGGAAAAGCAACCCTGGCGATCATGCCGTTGAGGTGGAATGCGGATGGCTGGCCGGAGGCGACGGTGAATGACGTCAAATCTGCAAACTCTGCAGAGCCTGCATCGAACTAAAACGTAGCGCGACACTTGATTATTACGTATTCCATTAGGGCTGCATTTGAGAGTCATCCATTCATGATTATCAGCATGACTCTTGGGCTGCTTATCGGTTTCGGGTGCGGACGCTACGAAACTAACCGCGACCGTTCGCCACCCGACCAAATTATTTTCGTGGAGATTTGCGCCGGATTGTTCCTTTCAAGTCAACTGACAATATCCGCCACCAGGCTCCGGCAGCCGGCCGGGTGGGAATGGCGCTGGCCGCGATTGGTCAGAAACAAATCCCATCTCCGTCGGCGACATGCAGTAATTCGGAGGCGCGATGACATCGCCACGCTTGCCGGGGGACAACGATTTGCGTATTCTCTCCAGCCTCTGCATGTCCTACAACACGACACTGCGGACATTATGTGTGGCGCGCTGGTCACTGGCGCCGAACACCGAACCTGATTATTGGCCGGCAAATTTAACTGCAACCAAACCCATGAAGGAACAAATCAGTCTTTATTACCGGGAGGGTTCCTCGGACAAGGTTTACCACGCCAACTTGGACCCTAAAGGGAACGGATGGATCGTGAATTTCGCCTTCGGGCGCAGGGGATCCACCTTGCAGACCGGCACCAAAACCAGCGAACCACTCGCCTACGACAAGGCCAAGAAGATCTACGACAAGATCGTCGCCGAGAAGATGGCCAAGGGTTACACCCCTGCGGCCGGAGGAACGCCCTACGCCGGCACCGAGAACGCGGGCAAAGTCAGCGGACTCCTCCCCCAGCTTCTGAACATGATCGGCGACGCAGAACTGGAATTGCTCCTCAACGACTCGGAGCATTGCGGTCAGGAGAAATTCGACGGCCGCCACATCCTGGTGCGAAAAAACAAGGCCGTCGAAGGGGTCAACAAGAAAGGGCTGCTCATCGCCCTTCCACTGCCCATTCAGAAAGCTTTGGAGGCATTCATCGGCACCTTCGTCATCGATGGCGAAGCCATGGGCGACAGGCTCTATGTATTCGACCTCCTGGAGATCGGTGGCAAAAACCTGCGTTCCAAGTCGTACAAGGATCGGCACTTGGAGTTGATGAACCTGGTGGCGCGGTCCCCGGGAAGCGGAGGAGCCATCCTCCCGGTCGAAACCGCTTGGACCCCAAAAGAGAAGCGCCAGCTGTTCGAAAACCTGAAGAAGGAAAAGCGCGAAGGCATCGTCTTCAAATTGGTGAGCGCTCCGGTCATAGTCGGCCGTCCGAGCCGCGGAGGCTCCCAGCTGAAATACAAGTTTTACGCCACGGCATCGGTCGTCGTCACCAAGGTCAATGCCCAGCGAAGCGTGGCCGTCAGCGTGTATGATAACTCCGGTGAAGGTTCACTTCCGGTTGCCGCTGGGAATGTCACCATACCGGCCAACCAGCCTGTTCCAAAAGTTGGGCAGGTCCTGGAAGTCCGCTACCTCTACGCCTACAAGGGAGGGAGCCTTTTCCAACCCACCAGCCTCGGCGTCCGAGATGACGTTGATCCACTTGAATGCGTGATTGGTCAACTCAAGTACAAAGCCGGGGACAACGATGAGGACGAAGGATAAACGGATTTGCCCCAGGGCACACCAAGTACCGAATCCCCGTCCAAAGGGCGGGGCTTTGGCCGGCGGCCTCCGTTGGAGGTCATTGCATTGCCCCATCGCTGCCTACGCGGTCCGAAATTCAAATGTGGTGATGCCTTTTCACGTTTCCAGAACCTTGCCCAGGTCAGAAAACGTTGGGCAACCGCCCGTGGTGCATAGCCGCCAACAAACGAGAGCAGCCCATCGCCGCCGAACCGAGCGGCTGCAAAACCAATTTATCCACGAGATGGACGCGCTCCTTTTCGTGTCGAATGACACCAGCGGACAAACCCAGACGGTTGCGTTGGAACAACACAAAACCTTCCGAAAATCAGCCGCAAATCGTGCCATAGACCCCAAAAGATCTGCTGCACTTCCGTCACGTCGACAAAAATTCACCTCGAATGGCTCAACTACGGCGTGGAATATTTTGCCTCAAACATCAATTTTCGGGTTGCCCATTTGAGGTTGGCGGCCATACTCTTGATCTTTGACCGCCAACGGACGAATTCCACTGCTGACAGAAGAGCTCTGAGTTGTTCCGGCAACATATTTTTTGAAAATTATTCACCTTTGGCCGCCGCCTCTTTTTTCATCAGGCTGGCCAGTGGGCTGCCGTGTTTTTCGAGCGCTTTTTCGTAGAGATTAGCGTCATAGCAGG
>DASRLE010000561.1:0-4789 GCA_035648615.1 Saccharimonadales bacterium (SeqCode)
CTGCAATTCATTGTCGCGCACCGACGGTGCTGCCACGGAGGATGCAGGGGCAGGTGCCTCAGCCTGGACCGGATTCGTCGGAGTCGAAGTGGCACCCGTGTGGCTCTGCGCTCCAACCCACCGCGCCAGATGGACCTTTGCATGGTCGATGGTCAAGCCCAAAGCCTGCGCCACTTTCACCGCGCCCCACTCGGGATGGATTTGTTTGAGTTGTTGCACCCGTACGTAGTCTGGATGGGTGCTGTGGCCTTGAGTTTCCCCCCGCCACCGCTCGCGCAGCCGGCGGGAGGTCGGGGTTTTAACCCCCAGCAAAGCTGCCAGGCGGGCCTTTCCGATTTCGGGCTGGGCTTGCAGGATTTGCCGGGCCCGCACATAGAGTGGATCAGGTTGCAGGTTCGATTTGTTGTTCATCATTGGAGGGGCCGGAGCACGAACCGGAGAGTGGGGGTTTCATTTCCCACCCTCTGGTCGCACATCACTTACCCTCCACCCTGTATAAGCTGGCGGGCGGGTGAATTGTCCGGGAAAGAATTTCGATCTTTTTTCGGACAATTCCCGGATCGCCGATTTTACATCAGCATTTCCATTCCGGTTGGGGCTCGCAGATGAAGCTCTTGGGCCAAATCCGCGAGGATCGCGCGCGCCAACAGGCGAACTCTATGAACCTGCCTCCGGTCGAACCCGCCCCGCGCGATGAAATCACCGGGATAGTTCGGCTCCCAATCATCAATGATCGGGTGCAGTTCCGGTCCGGCCTGTTCCCGCAAGCGCGCGAACAGCTCCCGCTTCGTATCACGTTGCTCCAGGAGTTGCCCTAGATCGATCGCTCCAGGCACGTCCACCGTACCCTGTTCGGTTTCCGCATCGCCCAATGGCAGGTGCGAAAAAGAAGCTTCCACCCCATTGATTGCATTGGATAATTGGCTGTTGATGATGCCCATTACGCACAGGGCAAATGCTGCTGTGCTTTGCCGGTTTTTCACTGAGAGCTTGCGCCCTTTTTTAGCATGTGTGTCGCCCAACAGCACCTTTTCCAGAGCGGAGTGGACGATCTCGTCCGGCATCCTGCCCGCGAGAAACCGATCCATCCCCGGTGCGCCTGTGATCCGTCGCATTCGTTTCGCAGTGAAGTGTCTGAGTTGTTGGCGTTGTGCTTCCGTTAGCGCCGACACTAATTGAAGAGCAGTCGGAAGTGAACTGGCTGATTTGTGCGGCCCGTGATTATTGCATGCGTTTTCTTGCATGCTTTTTGTTGGACTCGGATTGCTCTCTAGATTCGCAGGGCGCCGCTTCTGGCCACCTACGAAGCAGGCCCAACCCCTGTCCCGCCGCCAAGTTGTCAAGAAATCTGAGCATGCCGCCGAGATGCAAGATCGTCTTAGCCTGTTTGGCACACGGCTCTCGCAGGTTCGCAACACGGATATACGGTCGGCCAATTCAATCCTTTGCAAGCAGTGAATAGATTTTCGCATGTTTGAGTCCGGTGTGAGCACAGATCCTTCTGTTCGGTAGAATCTGCGTGGCCATTTGCGCGACGACAGGAAATACGCCGAATATCCTTAAACTGACCATGACACCAGAAGGGGGCCGTGAAAGTCAGGATTTTGAGACATGCATCACGCTGAAACCGCCTGAAACAAGGAGGCACGCTATACTACTATTTATACTACTCGAGTGTGTTGGTGTACTGGGTGTTTTCGTAAGTCGTTGATAATGTGGTGCATCCGGCAGGACTTGAACCTGCAACCTTCTGATCCGAAGTCAGGAAAGCCCCCTCTTAGCCCTGAGCTTCCCTCGTAAAGAGGCCGCTGCATGCCGGTGGGTGCCAGAACAAAACGTATACTGCGCGTCTATCGGAGTCAAGTCGAAGGAGATGGAAAGGCTGACTCTTTTGGCATCCCGCGCATCGAGCCATTTTTGTTGATCCGTCAGGACATCCGTCATGGCGCGATCCTGCCTTATGGGCACAGCCATCGCAAGCAGAAAGCTGTCAATTTGATGTCAAGCCGAAGACCGTCCGAGGGGCAGGAATGCTATACTGGACAGCCGATTTTCTGGGGTCAACTTTCGGGGCATTCTACGCAGCTTCCCATTCCCAGTCTCGCAGTACCCCGCACGCCTTGTCCTCCAACTCATCCATCGTAAAATCACCCGCGATGTCCGCAAAAACCTGATTTCCTTTGCGAGACACCAAGCACCGTTTATCCAGATGGTCACGGGCTGCAAGCGAAGTGAACCCCCGGAAAACACAGCGGCTGATCGTAACGAGCAATTTGAATTTCAGCAAATCCCACGACAACCCTTTTCCCTTGGTTTACCCGCCCGTAATGCCCGTAGTGAATACCCGCGTCGGTTCTCAAACGCTTCGACTCTGGCTGTGATCTCCAAAACCGGGTAACGCACCGTGGCCAGCCCGTAGCTCCGGTAGGTCTGGGCGAACAATTCTGTCTCCACCATTCCCGTCCAGTCCGCCAGTGTCAGAAACTTCATCGGCTCGCCAGTGATTTGGTGATGGGTGCGTTGTTCCACCACCAACCCGCACGTCACCACTTCCTCGCCGATGTGCTCCCCCAACCGCGATACCGGGCAATACGTATCCCACGCAATGTTGCTGTGGAGTTCTAGCGGATGACCGAGTTCAATCCTGGCACATGCCAACTTCGGCAACAAGTTCGGGGCACTTTGGATTCGCCTGCCCGAGAACGGGCGGCGTTTCGGGCAAGCCACCCTGCCGCCATCATTCGCCGCGAGAAATTGCTTCATGAGCGCGGGCATTCACCGGTGCGTCCATCGACATCAAAGCTGGTGCGCGAGCGGATGGCGCGAACAGGCCGGCACATCAATCCCGACCTGCGACTTTGGAGCGACAAGGAGGACAAACTTTTAGGCACCGCACGCGACGAGAAGATTGCCCACCAGATTAACCGCACGGAGACCGCTGTGCTGGCGCGGCGCAACATTTTGGGGATCCCGGCCTGGAACGCCTCCTATTCCCGGCCCTCGACGCCCGCGGAAGAAGCGCTGCTTGGAGTCGTGCCCGACCGCGTGTTGGCCCAAAGGTTGGGCCGGACATTCGCCGCGGTGCAAGCAAGGCGCGAAATTAAACATCTTCCTCCCGTCAACCCGGTGAGGCGTCGCTTTACCCAGGAGGAAGACGCCCTGTTGAAAACCCTATCCAATTTGGAAGCGGCCCGGAAACTGGGTCGCAGCCTTCAGGTTGTCGCTGGCCGGCGTCGCTACCTCGCCTCCTAAGTCCGGACCATGCCGGCTTCGGGAAATTTTCTAAGCGCCCCCCGCCACTCCTCCACGAATTGTCGCACCAAACGCGCCTCTTCGACCGCCCGCGTCCGCTGGGATGCCTGTCCAGAAAATACTCCCTCCAACTCGGCAAGCTTTTTCAGTCTCTTGTAATCTCTCTTGCTCGTCGATTCTGCCAATGCCACCGCCCAGCGGAGCATTTGGGCCCAAAATGCGCCACTGGCCGACTGCTTCCGGGCGACGGCGCGCATAAATGCGCCCAACGCCTGGCGTTCATGCCCAAGCAGCCAGAGCCAGCGGCCCCGCATGAAGTCTGCCGCCCCGTGCAAACCCAATTTGCGATAGCCGTCTGCTACCTCCGGCAACAGGCGACGCAGTAGGACGCACTCGCCGCGGTTCTTTGGTCGGGCCGGATCCAGGAGGAATTCCAGGTAAAGTTCCGCCAGCCGCCATCGAGATTCGCCTCTGGCGGTTCGGTGTAAACCGCTCAACAACCGATCCGCCTCCGCCAGCAACGACGTCATCTCCGGTGCCAACTCGAGCTGGCCGGGAGCGTTCTCACGGCGGCGGCATGCAGTCACATGGAGGGCTTGGCGCCAGTTCTGAACCACATTGCGGCAAACACCCCAGTGAAAACAAACAGCCTCCACAGATTCCAGCTTGACTGCACGAACGAGGTCACCGCAGAGAATGATGGAGCCGGTCCGATAGCGTCGTGGCCATGGAATGAGTCCAGCGGACCAGGAACCGACCTTCAAGTCCACGCAACTCGCAAAAGAGCCTTTGATTGCGCGGAGTTTTCGGCGGCTGATACGGCCCGAAATGCAGCTTGAAATGTTCTCGGTCACGCCAGGATCAGAGGCCGCTTGGGCCGCCAGATAGAATTTTTTGTGTATCAGTCATGGCATTCATTGAGGATTGAGGCTGAAGCCGCCGCGCGTTTGCGTTCTTCCTCCGCCATACTGCCGCAACTCGTCGGCATTGCCAATGACACGGCCGGTCTGTGGATGCGCCAATTCCCACTGCCGCAGGTTTTGAACGAAGCGGTCTACGTCATATCCGGCCTCGCGAGCCAATTTGTCTTTGACTGCCCACAATTCTTCCAAAATCGAATCAGATTTCACCCGATATATCTCCCATAAGTTCCGCTGGAGTGCAAACCTTCGGTAATTGCCAGCCCAAACGCTGCGCCTCTTGTTCCAGGCGCTTCAATATTTGGGCGTTCGCCAGATGACGGCAATTCCATGTCAAACCGATTCCAGTTTGACTGCCCGAACGAGATCACCGCAGAGAATGATGGAGCCGGTCCGATAACGGCGGGGCCACGGAATGAGGGCATCAGACCATGACCCGACTTTTAGGTAGCCACGCATTTCGCAACAAAGCCTCTAATTGCGTGGAAATTTCGGTGGTGCATATGGGCCGAAAAGCAGCTTGAAATGTTCTCGGTCATCCACGGTCGCTCCAGTTTGCCATACTGCCACGGCTGGGGCGATGGGAAATCTGAAGATCGAATGCAATCTCCGACGAC
>DASRLE010000562.1:0-3763 GCA_035648615.1 Saccharimonadales bacterium (SeqCode)
ATTTTGGAAGGCTCTTGATTGCGGCTGGCGAGTTCCCATGCCCGCCGCAGTTCGGAGCGATGCAATTCAGCCCACTCAAGGATGAGCACCCGGGCGCGACGACTCATGTCACCCTCCATAATTTCGAGAGTGTTTATGTTGACCATGATTTCCGATCCTTGATAGGCAGCATGAAAATGCGGCGGTGAATGGTCGCCATAAAACATTCGAATGATGATGCCGTAAAACCGGCTTAACTCCGGCATAGTGGCGGATTAACTGGTTGCAGACAAATGACTAACCCGGTCACCGCGCTCGATCTTGGCCTTGAATTCATCTGTGAACTCCAGTTGATCTTCGAGCAGGTTTTCAAGCCAGTCACGCAACTCCTCCTGTTTTTCCGTCGGAAGCATTCGAACATCTGCTTCGACTTGCTCAAGAGTTTTCATATCTGCCTGTCAAAATACCCGACAGCGTGGTTTCAGTAAAACTCATTTGCCGCGATCCATGACTCCAACTTTTCAGTGGTGTTGTGATAACCGCTGGGTCGAAGTCCGCCCGTAATTAATTTTGGTGTTGCTCAGGACTGGCACTTTGCCAGTTCCGCAGGGAAAGCATCTTCCAACAGCATTCGGTTGAGATGGGCGAGTTCATCACCCTGCGGGGCTGTTCCAAGCAGATCAATTGTTTCAGGCCGTAATTCCACGACTCGAAACCATGCTTCTTCGTAAATCAAACCGCCGTTGATAAAGCTGTTCAGGCTTTGAACGACAACCGTTTGCAATCCAACCGCGTCAATCGTCGCCGCGTAATAATCCTGCAAAGCATTTTGTATTATCGATCCCAGCTTTCCAATCAGCCACGCTGAAATGGGGTCGGACCTGGCTTGCAACTTCTGCGCAAAACCGGGCCAATCCAAAATGTCATCCACAGTGATGATCGCAGTGCTCTTTTTCTCAAAGATCGTGGAAACGTCAAACGTGTTCATGGAAACCAAATCCATGATGGCGTCGGGCGAACGAACTGCGGCTTTTTGCATCTGACCGGCAATCGGGCCCGTCACAGCGGTCGCATAATATTTGACGACGCCCACGCTCAAGTCGGCGCGAAAAATGATGATGAGCAGCAGGTTTTCATCGATGTTGTTGATGAGGACGCTGTTTTGTTCGCCTTGCTGATAGATGCTGCCGAAATTGGGTTCGCCGACGCGCTCGGCGACGATCTGCGTCGCGGCAAAGGCTCCCGCGCCCAAGGCGGCGATGGTGGTGGTGTCAAATTGGTCCACGTTCCCACGCTGGCTGACCAGCGGGCCGCCTTTGTCGATGAGCAACGCGGCGGTGGCTTCGCTCTTCTGAAGAAAATCGTCGATCACCGCGTCGAGGAATTGAACGTCTTCCTCGTTGAGTTGTGGGAGGCCGGCCATATTGGATTACCGGCGGCTTTCGTTGATGAATTTGTTGAGCAGCATCCGTGTAATCATGTTCAGCGACTCAAAGACCCCCTCGCATTTCGATGCGACTGCCGTGAACGAAGGAACCTGGACATCGCGGTTGTTAAGAAGGAATTCCATGTATTCAACAGGAGCCACGTTGGCCATGTCCCGCTTGTTGTATTGGAGCACATAAGGAATGTCGTGGATGTTGAGCTTGAGTGATTTGAGATTGTCCTCAAGGTTTTGGAAGCTCTCCACGTTTTCGGCCATTTTCTCGTATTGCGAATCGGCCACAAAAACAATGCCATCGACACCGCGCAAAACGAGTTGTCGCGTGGTGTTGTAAATGACCTGGCCGGGAACGGTGTAAAGCTGGAACTTGGTCTTGAAGCCTTTGATCGCCATTGCCTCGATGGGCAGAAAATCGAAGAAGAGCGTGCGGTCCGAACTGGTGGCGAGCGAAACCAGTTTGCCTTTCTCGCGGACGTTCTGGACGTTGCCGTGGATCTGTTCGAGGTTGGTGGTCTTGCCCCCTTTGCCGGGGCCGTAGAAAACTACTTTGACCTGCAATTCTTTTGTAGCCTGGTTTATAATAGCCATAGATTTATTAGCTGCGTTTGGATAATTCGACTGCGATGCGCTGCAAGACCGTCTCTGGTAATGCTTCACCGGCTTTGCCGATGACTGCCAGGAAAAGGTTGCCCGCTTTGTAAATCACCAGTGGCGTTCCGCCCGCCATCATTGAGAGGGTGGTGATCGCTCCCATCTGCATTTCGCCGCTGTAATGCGTCATGCGCCCGAACATTTGCGGAATAAATGCCGCGACGGTTTCCGTTTTCAACGGCGAAGGAACCTGTCCCGCCACCAGCAATCCATCGCTCATGGTGACGAGGCTGCCCGTAACGCCGTTAAGTCCGCGCACGGCGGCGGCGATTTCTTGAGGCGACCATTCGCTTTTTGCGGGTTGTCCGAAAATTTCTCCCAAGGGATCCGGCGCTTTCGCGGGAGCAGGCGGCGCGGCGACGGGTTGTGGAGTCGTGGCTGGCGCGGACGACACGGCCTCGGCTTGCGCGGCCAAGGCCCCGAACACATCGGGTATATTCGCGTCAATGGCGACTTTCTTTTGCACCGCTCCAGGACGACGGCGGGACATGAAAAGAGGAGCGATGACTTTAAGCGGCAATTCAAGCGGCGTTTCCTGGTTGGCGGAAGGAGCCGAAAGAGGAGGCGTGAGCCATGCAATCAGATCGCCCCAGGTGAAAACAACGTGTCCCGCTTTCAGCGCCGGTTCGATCCGGCTCATTGGAATCGCGACTGAGGCGCTTTGCCACTGCGCGCCGACTTCCTGCCGCACAGCTTCCGGCCATCCTTCTCCGACGGCTGTCAATTGTATTACCAATGATTCGTCTGCTGCTGCCGCAACTGGCGCTGGAGCCGGAGCCGGAGCGGAAGTCGGGAGTTTCGGCGCGGCGAAAGGCATGGGAGCGGGAGCTGCCGGCTTCGCCGAGGGAAATGGCATCGGCGCGGGAGCAGGCGGTTTCGGAGATGCAAACGGCATTGGCGCGGGAGCTGCCGGAGCGGGCGGTTTCGGCATCGCAAACGGCATGGGAGCGGGAGCCGGCGGCTTCGGCGCGGCAAAAGGCATCGGAGCCGGGGCAGCAGGCTTCGGCAACGGTGCTGGAGCGGGCGGCATTGACTTGGGAGGAGTATAGGGCATCGGCGCCGGTATGGTCGGCTTCGGCGCGGAAGGGAAAGGAAGCGGGGCCGGCTTCGGTAACGAAGCGGCAGGTTCGGGCGCGGGAATGGGAGCAGGTGGTGGCGGCGGTGGCGGAGCCGCAGGAGCGGGCATCGAAATTTTTGGAGACGCCGGAAGCGGCGCGGCTGCGGGCGCGGGCGCTGCCCCGGCCGGGGTAACGATTGGCGCGGCCACCTGCGATTTGGACAAGGGTGATTTTGGCCGGTCTTTTGGCCCGAAAATACTTGTGACTTCGTCCGGCACATGTGTGCGTTTCTGGCCCGGCCGCAATGTCAGCAGCGAAGGGGGAATCGCGGCCAGGACATGCTGAAGCGGCAAGTCAATCATAGCTTGATCATGCGCGGCGTCATCGGCGAATGATCCCGGCGGGCTGCCCCGGCGCAATTCGCCATAGGAAACCCGGACCGTGCCTTGCGGGAGCTGGGCCAGCGCCTTTTTGACTGGAAGCGAAAACGAACCGTTTGCCTGCGGTGACACCAACGCGGAAAGGCTGGCGGGTAATTTCGCGATAATGGGAGCCAGCGGCAGGCTGATCTTTTCGCCTGTTTCTTCAGCGGCAAATTCGTCCGCGACGGGCGCATTGGCGGCCGATGGAG
>DASRLE010000563.1:0-4037 GCA_035648615.1 Saccharimonadales bacterium (SeqCode)
ACGTGAAAGCGATGCTCGGCCAACGTGGAACGGAAGTTGACTTGGAACGTTGTCTGGCGCGGGACAAAGCCGACGGCCGGTTGCTCGTGGGCAATCCACAAGCGCCTGAACCCTGGCAGGACCCGGACGTATGGGAGATGATTGCCAGCGGCGGAGCGCGGGCGGTGCATCATATTGAATCCCCTGCCATGACCAGCCTTTGCCGCATGTGCAACGTGCGGGAGATTGACGGCCTGGTTGCCATTGTGTCTGTGATTCGTCCCGGCGCGGCCAACGAAGGAAAGAAACTGGCCTTCACGCGCCGTTATCAGGGCTTGGAGCCAGTGACGTATCCACATCCTTCGCTTGAACGGTGTTTGCGGAGCACTTACGGGCTCGTGGTCTATGAGGAGCACATCCTGCAACTCAGTGAGGCGTTTGCGGGACTCAATCCGGGCCGGGCGGATGTGCTGCGCCGGGCGCTCAACAAGCAGAATCATCCCCTGATTGAGAAAATCTGCGGCGAATTCTTCCAATCCGCGCTGGCGCGCGGCCACTCGCCGGAAAAGACGGCGGAAGTGTGGGCGTTGGTCACCGGGTTTGCCGGTTACGCCTTCTGCAAGGCGCATAGCACGGCTTACGGTGTCGAGGCGTATCAATCCGCCTGGCTCAAAAGACACTTCCCCGTCGAATTCATGGCGGCGGTCTTGTCCAACGGCAAGGGGTTTTATCATCCCATCGTTTATGTGCTGGAATGTCATCGCCTGGGGATCAAACTCCTGCCTCCGTCCATCAACCTGCCCGGCCCATTGTTCCAGCCGTCCGGCCAGTTCATCCGCGTTCCGGTTCGTTACGTTAAGGGACTCACAGAGCGTACCAGCGAGCGCATTTTGACCGAGCGCGGCCGGGAACCATTTGCATCCCTGGCCGACTTCCATCGGCGCATTGCGGCTTCATCCGAAGAAATGGAATTGTTGTTGCGCGTGGGCGCGTTCGATGAGTTTGGCCGGACGCGCACCGCGCAATTTTGGGAATGCCAATTTCTCCAGCGCGCCTTTGGCAGCGCAGACGGTTCGCGGCAGGGCTTGTTGTTGCCGCCGACGGGTCTGGATCGTTTGCCCGATGTGCCGCTGGCGGAACTCACCCGGCGCGAGCGTTTGGAATCTGAAAACGAATTATTGGGCTTTCCGGTGAGCGGCCATCCGCTGGAACTGCACGATCACATCGCCTGGGATACCTACTGCCCTGTGGCAAAACTGGGCGAGCATGTCGGTGAAGAGGTCGTGACGTGCGGATTAGTGGTCGAGCAACGGACCCATCACCAAATCAACGGCGAGCCGATGAAATTCCTGACGCTGGCCGACTGGACCGGCATGGTCGAAACTGAATTATTTGCACAGACATACAAGCACTATGGACTGGCGACGGTCCGCTATCCGGTTTTGGAAATCGCGGCCACGGTCGAGCCGTTCGAGAATGGCCGCGGGTTTTCGTTGCGGGTGCTGCGGGTGGGAAAGCCGCGAACTTGATTTGGATGGAGCAGACCGTCACCAGGCGCGATGATCCGTTGGCCAATTATGCGGCAAACCAGGCCGGGTCAAGGTCGTGCGCCCGCCACCCCGCCGCCTCCACCTCGATCCGCCCTGTCTCACCGGGGAAGACCGGCACTTAGGATTCATCCCGCGGAGAATATCAGAGTCGAATGACAATCGAGAGGGCAAATATTTTGGGAGAGGTTGAGATGATGCACGCCTTTAATTGTGGGAGTTGGCAAACCGGCCCCTTGTGGCAGTCTGTATCCGCTCCGGGCGCGGGTTGCCCGTCGACATTTTGACCACCAATCCTGCAAAAGAGTGTGTCCGCCACCGGCAGTGGCCTCCGTAGGTTTTGGCCAACACCGGCGCGGTAATTTTCGGACTCGTCCCCCCGTAATCCAACCTGCCGGCAGGGAAAACTCGCAAGCAACTGGCGTGGAATCAGGGCAAGCGTTCAAAGTCGAACCCATCTGCCTTCTTCGAAACCGTACAGTCGGGCAACCGCTCGGAATTTCTCGGACTTTTTGGATTTGGTTACGAAGTCTTTTGCCTCTTGCTCGGTGTCAAAAGTTTTCACGTCGGCGTCAGACGGCCATCCCAGAACCACAAACGGCTTTTGGGCGGTAAATGTGGTCGCGGCATCCATCCTTCCGGTGTATTGCGTCGCCATTTTCAGAATTATATCACATAGGCAGAAGCATGTGAAGTGCGCGAAATCGTTCCGGCCCGCGAGAGTCGCCACCGAATGCTCCAACAGGGTCAATACGCTTCGTCAGGGGTTGGAAATGATTGTCGTGGGGTTCGACCCCGAACGGGAATTGCGCGACAAATAACATCAAGACTTCCTCCCGCCAGTTCCCCTGGGCGAAGATGTTGCGGCGATGGTTGCGCCGGAACGTGACGGCCCCTTTGCGGACGCGCCCGGAAAGTCTCTCATGGCTGCGGCGATGCGCCGCCAGCATTGAGCCTTGATGCGGCTCAATTCTGCGTCTCTTTCGGCGGCTTCATTCAACTCTCGAACATGTTTTTCGTCTTCGTCCTCCTTCATATCACGATCCTTTTTTCGCCTCCTGGAGGAGGGCAGTTATTTTGCTGAGAATGGCGTTCACCCCGAATGGTTTGCTCATGTAATCCGACGCCCCGACTTTCAACGCCAAAGCCTCGTTTCCTTCCGGTAGGCGCCCCGATATGAGAATGATCGGGACGAGGCGCAATTTGGGATTCTGTTTGATGCGGCGGCAAATCTCGAACCCGTCGATGTCAGGCAAATCAATGTCGGAAAGAATGAGGTCGCAGTTCTGTTCTTCGATGAGTCGCAAGCCGCCGGTGCCGGTCGCCGCCGCGCAAACATCAAATCCGTGGCTTTTTAAAATTTTCAGCAAAAGGATTGAGACGGCGGGTTCGTCTTCGATCACCAAAATTCTTGATTTCGTCTCAACGCGGGGAATTTGTTCAATCGGTGCCTTCATGTTTGTTTTCTTTGGGGCAAAACTGAGGCACGAAAATAAAAGGGCGCAAACTCAACGCGCCCGACTGGAAGGCCCGGCAAGAGCCTGTCATCAAAGCGCGCCGAGCCGCGCCCAAGTGTGGGCGTACAGCTCGGATACGAGTTGATGACTTTTGAGAAACTTGCCGGTTTTCCAGTCAGTCCGTAACCAAGATTTCGCTAAAAATTTAGAATCGTTTTACATATCTAAAAAGCAAAAACTAGTTTACTCCGGCCATGGCGAAATACCAGCCGGGAATTGCCGCAAGGGAATTGCCTCCCCATTGCGCTTCGAGTTTGGGAGGTTGGCGGCGAAAAGTGGAGCGGTTCTGCAATGGACAGTATAACGGAATGAAGGAAAGAGCGGAGCGCCCGGAGCCAAACCTCTCAACGGAAGAGCCATGCACCTGTGCGCCTTTAAAAGGCGTGACGAGAGAGCATTTCACGGAGCCGAATAAGCGGGGTCGGAAAGGAAACAAGGCCGACGGTCCGGCTGTGGAGAGAAGCGAAATTCGTCTTGGTCACGGCGATAGGCGGATTCATCCCCACGCCTTCCTCTGGCTGCAAGAACAATCGTGATAAACGTCCAAAGGACCAGGCCACTGGGGCGACTGCCCCCGTTGGGACTTTGGAGCAGGGTCATTTTGTGTATGGGATACACCCGCCATCCGATAATTCTGGCAGACTTGCCGCCGTATCAAAAATTCACTTCACAAAGCGCCCTCCAGCGATGAGAGGCCCGAATTGGCCGACTGGCCGCCGCCCGCATGGGATGGATTTTCTTGGCTCCTTTGGAAAAAAAATCGGCCCAAGACATTAAATATAGCACAGATTGCGACATATTTGCGGCGTGAAAACACGACTTAATTGCTGCCAAAACGCCGGATTGGTGGTATGCTTTTCTGGTAAAGGAGTTATGGCAAGACCGAGCAACATTTCATCGCGTCCGGCCCGCGAATCTTCACCTTGGTGAATGGAGGCAGGTATGGACGCAGGCCCGATTTTTGGATAGTCTTTGCCTCGCATGAACCTGAAGC
>DASRLE010000564.1:0-3531 GCA_035648615.1 Saccharimonadales bacterium (SeqCode)
ATTGCTGCACGGTGATAAGAACGCGATCGTCATCGTCGGCGTGGCGCATCTGGTCGGGAAAGATGGGGTGGTGGAGTTGTTAAGGAAGAAAGGGTTGAAGGTTACGCAGTTGTAGGGATCGCGCCAATGCCTAATCGAGGGGTAGAAAAGGGGGGCAGTTTTTCAGGTCCTAATCTTAATCGTAATCTCAATCTTCTTCGTGTTGCCGGGGGATTTCTGAAGATTAGGATTACGATTAAGATTAAGATTAGGAGGGGAAAGGATCGGGCTGGAGATGCAGGTGCGGCCATAGCTCGGCGGGCTGCAATCTCATATTGACAAAGAAGGGGCCGAAGTCGCCGTAGCGCGCGCTGACTTCGTCGAAACGCATTTCGTAAACAATCTCTTTAAGCGCGTCAAGCTGGTGGGCCATCAGGGTGACGCCCCATTCCCAATCATCCACGCCGGTCGAGCCGGTGATCAATTGCGAGACGCGACCGGCATACTGGCGGCCGACGCGGGCATGGCCAGCCATGAGCTTTCGGCGGGTGGCGAAGTCGAGCAGATACCAATTGTCGTTTCCCGCGCGCCGCTTGCTCATGGGGTAAAATCCCATTACTTCCCAGTCGGGCATCTCGGGGTAAAGGCGATAATGCTCGTACTTTTTCATGCGTTCGCGCAATTCGCCCAGGCGCTGGTTGAAGGGCTCGCTCTCGGGAACGAGTTTTTCCTGTTCGACCAGCATGTTGCGATTTTCTTCTTCGGTGGTCATGTACTCGCTCAACTCCGTAACGCTGACGTAGGAAAAAATGGGTGTCAATACTCCGGGCGAAAAACACGCCTCGAGATCGCGGTGCATTTGGCCGAGTTGGGCCAGTTCGGCGGCGAGGAGAAAAAAGGCCAGGTCGGCTTTGCCGCCAATGGTGGCGTAGGTGGTCAGACGCGGATGAGATGGATTGGCGTTGGCGGCGCAGAGGGTTTCAAGGCGGCCGAGGCATTCGCGCGCGCCGCCGCTGGAGAGTTGCGCCCAGCGTTCGCGATCGATGCGGTAAAAGAGATGCATCGCGTGAATGCCGCGATCCAATTTGATGACAGGAAGATTGGGCATAGTCACTCCACTTGCAAAACCTGGTCGAGCAGTTGCGGAAGTTGTTCAGAAATGGCCGCGCGGCCCGCCAGCAAGGAAACGCCAGATTCAATAGCGCGAGTCTGTTGGGCGGGAGTATGCGAGTCGGAATAACCCAGCACGGGGATGTGGGTCGTGGCGGGATTTTTCTTTAACTGGGCAATGGCGGCGCAGCCGGCGGCGTCGGGCAGGATTTCGGCGACGACGACCAGCGGTTTTTCACGCTCGCTCGTTTCGACCAGCGCGTCCAAAGCAGTCAGGACTTGAACGCGGTAGCCCAAATCTTGCAAACGGTTGGCCACCTGGCTGCCCGGCAGCAGATTGACGTAGTAAATAAGGGCCAGTGGTTGGCTCATGCTGGGGAGAGGGGCGGTTTTTCGTGGTGCCATGGTGTGCTTTGTTCGTAGGCGTGGGCCAATTTTAAAATTGTTTCTTCGCCAAAAGGCTTGCCCAGAAGTTGCAGGCCAATGGGCAGTTTGGGTTCGCGCGTAAATCCGCAAGGCAGGCTAAGGCCGCAAATCCCGGCGAGATTGCAGGAAATTGTAAAAATATCCGAGAGATACATTTGCAAAGGGTCGTCCGCTTTTTCGCCGATTTTGAAGGCGGCGGTCGGCGTGGTGGGCGTAATGACGGCATCCACCTTTTCAAAGGCGTTGAGAAAATCCCGCCGGATAAGCGTGCGAACTTTCTGGGCGCGCAAATAATAAGCGTCGTAGTAACCGCTGCTCAACACATAGGCGCCCAGAATGATGCGGCGTTTGACTTCGGGCCCGAAACCGGCTCCGCGCGTTTTGCAATAGAGGTCGGTCGGATCGGCGCCGTCCACGCGCAAGCCGTAGCGAATGCCATCGAACCGGGCCAGGTTGGCGCTGGCTTCGGCGGTGGCGACGATATAATAGGTGGCCACAGCGTAGTCCGTGTGCGGCAGGGAAATTTCCACGATTTCCGCGCCCAATTTTTCAAAATGTTTGACAGCGGCTTGCGCGGCGGCGCTGACTTCGGGATCCAGTCCGCCGATCATGTATTCCTTGGCGATGCCCAGTTTAAGCCCTTTGATTTCTCCATTGAGGCTGGCGGCATAATCCGGCACCGGGGCCGGCACGCTGGTGGAATCATGCGGATCGACCCCGCTGATTGCGCGAAGGAGAAGGGCGGCATCGCGAATGTCCTTGGTGAAACAACCAATTTGATCGAGCGAGGAAGCGAACGCGACCAGCCCATAGCGCGAGACACGGCCATAGCTGGGTTTTAGCCCCACACAACCACACAACGCCGACGGTTGCCGGATTGAACCGCCGGTGTCCGTGCCCAGCGCCGCGATGCACTCATCCGCCGCCACCGCCGCCGCCGAACCGCCGGACGAGCCGCCGGGAATGCGCGAGATGTCCCATGGATTGTGCGTGACGCCGAAGGCCGAATTTTCCGTCGAACTGCCCATGGCAAATTCGTCCATGTTCAAGCGCCCGAAAATAATCGCGCCGGCCTCCTGCAACTTTTCAATGACGGTCGCGCTATACGGCGAATGGAACTGGCCCAAAATCTTCGATCCGCAATTGAGCGGCTGGTTGCGGACGGCAATGACATCTTTGATGGCGATCGGCACGCCCAACAGCGGCTTGTCAACAATGCCTTTGCCCAATGCGTGGTCAGCGGCATCGGCCTGGGCGAGCGCATCCGCAGGGTCGTAGCTAATAAACGCATGAATCCGGCCCTCCACTTTCTGGATTTGATCCAGACAGGCCTGCATGGTTTCGCGGGCGGACACCTCGCGTTGCGCAAGGCGGGCGGCCAGTTGGGAAATGGTCAGTTGGTTCAACATGGCCGGGGAGGTCATTCCACGATCTTCGGCACCATGAACAGTCCATTTGCCTTGGATGGCGCGTTACGCAACGCCTCTTCATTCGATAAGGAAGGGCGCACTTCATCGGCGCGAAAGACGTTGACCAACGGCACAGCGTGGGCCGTCGCCTCGATCTGGCTGACCTCGAGTTGATTGAGCTTGTCGATGTAGCCAAGAATATTGGACAACTGCGCGCCGAATTTTTGCTCTTCGTCGGGGGTCAACGCAATGCGCGCCAAATGGGCCACATATTTTACATCGAAATCGTCGGCCATAGGCGGGCTAATCTTCGTCGAATTTGCGTTTGATCAGAGCGTCGATTTCGTCGAGCGCGGCCTGGCAATCCTCGCCTTCGCAGTTGACGGTCAGCGTGCTGCCGGGCCCGGCGGCCAGCATCATCAGGCCCATGATGCTTTTGCCATTGACCTCCTCGCCGTCCTTTTCCACCAGGATATTGCAGGTAAAGCGATTGGCGGTTTTGACAAACAAGGCAGCGGGCCGGGCATGAACCCCCAATTTGTTGACGACAACAAATTGGCGCTTCATGGCGTGCCTGCCGCCCGGTTTCTTCGGACTACTCATTGCC
>DASRLE010000565.1:0-21404 GCA_035648615.1 Saccharimonadales bacterium (SeqCode)
AACGCCTCCGGAATCTCAAATCCATTTACGCCCTTTTCGAACCCATAAAAGCGAACCTGCTTAACGGTGTCTTTGAGCCGGTCCAGCGGCTCGCTGATTTTAAGTTTCCCTTGCGCCATGATGCCAATCTCATCAGCCACCCGTTCTACGTCGCTGAGAATGTGCGAGGAAAGCAGAACCGTCTTGCCATCCTCGCGCAGCAAATCCAACAACTCATCCAGGAACTCCCGCCGCGCCACGACATCCAGATTGGCCGCCGGCTCGTCCAGAATCAGCAAATCCGGCCTTTGCGCCATCGCCAGCATGAAAGCGACCTGGCGCGCCATGCCCATGGAAAGCGCGCGAATGCGTTTGGCCGGATCAATCTTGAACCGTTTCAAAATCCGGTCGCACGCCGCAAAATCCCAATTCGGATAAAAATTGGAAGTGAACTCAATCAGCGCGGCGACACGCAAGTAGGGATTGAAAATTTGCTTTTCGGAGACATAACCAATCTTCCACCGGTCTTCGACGGTGAATCGCGCCGGCTCCACTCCATTCACTTTGATCTCGCCTTGGTCCGGCCAGATCAAACCCACCAACATTTTGATCGTCGTCGTTTTGCCCGCGCCATTGCGGCCGAGGAAGCCATAGACGCTTCCACGCCGCACGCGCAGGTTTAAATCCTGCACGACGAGGCTTTTGGCGAACGATCGCGACACGTTGTTCGTTTCAATTGCGTATGAGTCCATAACTCAGGGTCTCCTTTTGGTTTCTGCAAATCGCTGTTCAATCAGTTCAATGACCTCCTGGGCGTCCAGCTCCAAATGCTGCGCCTCCGCCACCACCTGTTCCACCGCGTCCGCGATCAGCTTGCGCTTCCGGGTCAGCGAGCGCGTTTCCCTGCCACCGAGCACAAACGTGCCCAACCCCCGGCGCGTCTCGACAAACCCTTCGCTCTCCAGCCACTGATAAACCTTGGCCACCGTCAGCATATTGATTTTCAATTCCGCCGAGAGATCGCGCACCGAAGGCATTTGTTCATCCGGGGCCAACTGGCCGCTGACGATCCGCTGGCGCAACTGCTGAAACAGTTGCCGGTAGATCGGCATCCCGCTGTTGGGATTCAAATGCACAAACATAGTGTTATAGAACACTACAACACAAAAATCAAAATCGCGCAAGAACTATTTTTTCGAGATTGGCGCCCTGACTGGTTTTGGCGGATTCAAATGAAAATCCGGCCGCCGTCAGAACCGCATGGTTAGATCGAGCTGGATCAACTCGTAGTTTTTGAGGGGATTGACTTGTGGAATGTCCTGGTTGCTGCCGCCCGTGCCCAGGTTGGGATTGATGCGGGTCGCATAACCAAAACGAATCGTGGCGATCACCGCGTCGGTAAAGCCGTAAGCGAAAGCGCTATAGACGCCTTCCATGTTGCCGCGGCCTTCAAAAAAGTCGGAGTCAATCAGGTTTGGATCCAGGGCGTATTGCTCGACGTGCTGCCAATAGGCGCGAAATTCCCAGGAGTTCCTCCTGAGGGAAGGTTCGCGCGAGCCGCCGCCGTAAACCAACCCCAAATCCTCTCCCCCGCCAATGGCCACGCCCGCTTGATAGGCCCGGTTGTCTTTGGGCTGATAGGGGATCGTCACACTGTACCCACCGGAGTTATTGAGCAGGGCGCTGCCCCCGGACGCAGTCGCGGCTGCGGCGCGTTGGGAGCCGTCGAGGTTCTCGGCAAAGTCCCCGAAAACTTTCACGCGCTGGTGAGCGAGCTTGAAATCCAGTTCAAACGGAAAATCAAGGACAAGGAGGTCGTTGATGCCCGTTTGATTGAAAATGAAACCATCGTTCCGGCCGCCCGGGTAGCCGCTGGAACCGACGACCGGACTGCCAGGAGTTATAGTCGAGGCGCCAACGAAGGCATTGCCGAAACCCGCCGGTGAATTGGTCGGACCTTGACCGGTGTAATTGTAAATGGTTCCCGCCGCCTTGAGGAACGTGTCTTTGTTAAAGTGATAGGTCACGCCGCCCTGCCACGACAGAAGAAAAATTCCGCTCGTATCACGGCCATTCAGATCGGTGGGAGTGGATAGAAACGGGGTCGAGCGGTCGGGGTTGACGTCTTGATAAATAAATTGGCCGAAATTGGCAAAAAAATCAGCCGGACCGATGGGATACTTGAAGCGTTCCACCAACCCCTCGGGATTGATGTCTGTATCCCAAAGCATCGGAGTAACGTAAAGGGGCTGTGGCATTTTCCCGACGGTGGCATCGAACCAGCTTGAGGGTTTCCAACCAAGGTAAAGCTGGCCGAGGTTGATGCCGGCGGTGGATTTCCCGGAGGGGCCATTATAAGGCACGCCGCTGGAAGAAGTGCCAAAGGTAACCCAAGGCGACCGCGGGTTGGAGGAAGTTTCCAGACGCAGGCCGTAGTAAAAATCGCTCCGCAAATCGCCCCGCAGCCCCAGCCGCAAAGCATAACGCAACCGGTCCAATTCAAATCTGTCGCCCAACGACGTATGAACAGAGCGTTCCTCATAGCGAAAGCGAAGGTCGCCATAAAGCTCGACGTCCTTGATATTGCCGCCGAATTTCCACTTGGATGAAGTGGGCAACGTGTTGGTGCTTTGCATGGCCTCGGCTTCGGCCCGAACTTGCTCTGCTTCCTGCTGGGTGACGTATCCCTTTTTGATAAATAAATCGAGTAAAGGATCGCTGACTTTGGTGGACGGGGGCGCATTCGTTTCCGAAGCCGGCGCGGCGGTTGCAAGTATTGATACAAAAGCGCCGAGGAGGGCCAGCGGGCTAATGAATTGAGCCAGGTAATTTCTTTGGATTAACATGGTCGGGGTTGGGGCGATCAGTTTGGTTAAAACGGAGAATTCCCCTGACGGGTTTGCGATTCGAGGAACCTTGGCCAAAAGGCGAACCTTGCTTCTGCTGGAGATGAGCAAGGCCCGCCATAAATGTTGTGTTGTTTACTCGTATTAATGAACGCTAACACTATAAAATATTCCAGCGCCACTAATATTTTGTTGGAATGTTTTAACAGTCCCGTCGCCAATGATAGTGCCGCTGGCCGTTGGCCAAGCCGTGACCGGCGCGGTCAGGCCCGCAATATTTGTATAATGGAGCAGGTAGGTGCCGTTCAAGGTTGACGGGAATGAAACGAGCACGGCGCCCGAGGCATTGGTAGTGACGCTCAGAGTGACCGCCGGGTAGGTTTGCACCAGCGGTTTCGCGTTGAAGGTCATCGATCCATCGGTCCTCAATTCAAAGTATCCCAGGTAGGCGCCCTGGCCGCCGCCCGGTTGGAGTTCATAGAAGTCAGAGCGGGAGGGTGAACTCCCAAAGGTGAAGAGCGATGGCGTGGTGTTTTCGACATTGCCTTGGAAGGTGCCCAGGTAGTTTCCAGCCCCGCCCAAGGAACCATTCGCGTTATAAACGTTACCTTCCGGGATGGCTGCGGCGAATGGTGTATTGGTGATGGGATCAGCCGCAACCGTGGAGGCCCACGTTCGCGCGTTGTCGAGGATGGACTGTATTTTGGAGTCCGCCTGACCCTGAGTGAAAGCACTCGAGCGAGACCAGCCGGGTGAGGCCTGGACGGTTGGGTCTTGGCGAGGTTGGGTCACCCAAAGGGTTCGGGTTGGTTTGCTGGTGTCTCCAGTGTCGCCCGCGTTTGGCACACAGCCGCCAACGGACCAACTGAGGTCGTTCAAGCTGTCAAACTCTTTGGCCAGTTGGTTGCTTTTGTTATAGGCACTGATGGAGATAGTGCTTCCGGCAGCCGCACCATAATAAATCGAGGCCTGGCCTATATCGACTTCGAAAACAACGCTACCAATGTCGCCCGAACCGTCGGAGCCCGTCTTGCGGAACGTGAGCGTCAAATCACGATCGGTGTTAGTAAATTGGGCGTGGGCGCTTTGGAACGGCGTACACGACCCGGCAATGAATATCAGGATACCTGTGATCCGATGGAAGTTTAATTTCATATTACTGGTCTGCTTTGAGAACGGTTAGTCTTGGTGATCCCGATTCAAAAACAAAGAACCGGGCCTTTAATACTGTGTTCCGGCGCCTTATTTGGGAGTGACCGGGCCGCCTTCTTGCGTCCTAGTGACATGCATGGTGGATAGAAGCTCACCTCCGTTAGCTGCTCCGACGCTAATGATCTCCTGAGCCAGAGAGTCAACGACGGCTTTGCCATTGGCGGACGTCGTGCCGTAAGTGGGCAAATATCCTAGTTGTTCAAAGGCCCAGAAGGTATATTGACCATTCTCAATTGCGGCATCGCTGTACGGAATGCCGTTCCAACTTATAGAAGCCGCGCCACCCGCCAGGGCAGTCGTGGCGTCGCCAAGACCAAGGTAACTGACGTAAACAAAAGGAGACGTGGTTTTCAAGACCTGAGCAAGATCGCCCCCGCTTGAGTATCCGCCGTCGCCGACATCGAAGGAAACGCCGTCCACAATTTCGGCAGGCCAAGCCACCTGGCTGGTAATAGCGCCGGTATTATTCCGGTTAACCTGCCCGGAGGCATTCAATGGTTCATATTGGAGAACAGTAGTGGGGGTCACGCCGGTAACGAAGTTTTGGATGCCGGTTTCCAGAAAAGTGGTCTTGCGTGTGCCGGAATCCGCGTCGCGGCCAATGGGATAGACCAGCGTCGTATCATTGGCGTTGCCCGTCCACATGGAGAGCGGAAGGCTGCCGTTGGCCCACAGGGCTTGAGCCAGGAGCGGTGTCATGTTGGTCAGGCCGGCGGGAGCGCCAACATTTTTCACAAACTGGAAGGTCACAGCGCCGAGGTTTTGCACGCTTAAGACGGGGCTTTGACAGTTCGGCAATGGCGTCGTCGCCTGAATCCCATCATCAAACCCGGCATCTGGAGGAGTCGGGGGGTCGTAAATCGGAGAAGAAGTGATGGAAACTCCGGTGGGGCTTAGATAGGCGGGGATATTGGTCAACCAAGTGGCGATGGGGTACTGCTGGACAACCGTCTGGACGCCGCCGGCGGCGCCGGACCACGAAGTCTTTATAACGACCGGGATGCTATTGGTAACTGCAATGCCCACGAAGATTTGTTGGTTGGCGCCAGAAAAGGAGGCGCCAACATAGCCGTATGAGAAGCCAGGCTTCAGTATATTGGTGATACCGGCCACCGCCGCATTGCGGAACGCGGTGGATCCAGTGATGTGAATGGTGGTCTGTGCCTGGGTAACGCCTAGAGTTGAAAGGGCTAGTAGGCCCGCGATCAGGATTTTCGGTGGTTTCATGTGGTATGGTCGATATTCGAGTTCGTGTCTTTTATTTTCTCACTCGCAATTTCTGCGAGTCTTGAAACTACCAGAGTGTCCCTGTGGCCCGCCTCCTGTTTCAGGACACGTTTCTCCTCTATTAGGACATGCCTCTAGCGGCCCATAAAGTTCTAGGCTTGAACGTATTGTGAAAATAACAGGTCGGTAAATGCACCCATTTCATGGCTTTGTTGCAAAGACGTAACTTGGCGAGTGCCACGACTGCTGAAAAGAGGCGTTCTTTTTACTGCTTGGGCGGCAGAATGACAGTGACTCGTCCTATGTATTTGGCCAGCAAGGGGTGGGGGTGGGCGCGTCTGCGTTCGTCATTCTGATCTGTTGTCGTAGCTTGGTCTGATGTTTCGGTCTTCTGGGAACTGGCTTCACCGGCGGCGGAGGTCTGGCTGCCAGCGCTGGCGCTTGCCGCGGAGGCCAGCGCCGATTGGGCGCCCCCGCCAGAAACGCTCTGGGAGAGCGCGACGCCTTGAAAACTGCCGCTCCCAACGCTGACCCCGCCTCCTGCGATGGCGAGCCCCGAGATGGTGCTGCCAGCACTTAGCGACGCTGTGCCTCCCGCCAGGACTGTCACGTTAATAGTAGTGTCGCTGTGAAGGGTGGAATTGCCACTCGAAATGAAGAGGCCGGTGATGCCCCCTTTGGCTTGGGCGTTCACATTGATCGCAATCACCCCCGTGTCGCCGGCGTCGATGTCTCCGCCAGCGTCCAAGGTTACGGTAGGCGAGAGGGAGGTATTTCCGTTCCTGGGTTCCTGAGTAATGCCGCCCAGACCCGCCTCTATATTTCCTTTAGGCGTATCGACCGTGATGTTCCCCACCGGCCGATTCCCCGGCGCGTCAGGCAGGGTCGTGGCCAGAATCCCGCTGCCGGCGATGGGCTGTTGAGGCATCGCGACCGCGCCGGTTTTAGAGTTGACGAGAACTTCATTGACCAGGACTTCGCCAAGGCTTCCGCTCCCGGCATTCACGTTGCCTTGGACGGACTCGACGTCAATATTTCCGCCGTCGAAGGTGGCGATGCGCGAGCCTTCCACATTGATATTTCCCTGGGCGATGACGTTCACATCACTGTTTCCTGAAGTCCAAATGCCATGAGGCACAAGGGGCTGCTGAGAGGGCAGATTGGCCACACCGGCGTTGATTGAGCCGCCTGCAGTGATGTCGATGGCACCGCCATACCATGAACTAATCTGGGAGGCAAATAAGTCCAAATTGCCTTCTGACGGGTCTGCCACCGTCGGGCTGCCTGTCAAAGTAATATTAATGGCGGCGCCTTTCCCCGGTATTTTGGTCAGAGCACTGTTGCCCGCCGGCCCCACCGAACTGACGCCCTCGGCCGAGACGCCCAAATTCATCGAATGGGCCGCAATGTCCAACTGGCCGGGACCTCCAATGACTATCCCATTTGGTGCGCTCGAGGGATTGATGGAATTCTGGCTGGCAGCATAAAGTGCTTGGATGGCCTGGTAGAGCGGACTGCCTGCGCTGCCAGCGAAAGAAACAGGGGTGGTGGCGTAGTTGCCTTGGGCGTTGAAAATGGGTTTGTCGTCCAGGTAATAGGTTGTTTCCTGCTGTGTCCCCAAAAGCAACGCTTCTATGGCTGGGGTCATGACCCCTATGTAACCTAATTGTTGTGTACCCGGAAGATAAAAGAAATCCAAGCTGGGAAAAAGCAGCCCGGAGTTAGGAGACGTAGGGCCGGAGCCGGGCACGACTGCGTTATTCAAGAGTTGAAGGTAATTTTTGGGGCCATTGAGATAGAGCGGGGCCGGCAAGGGCAGGGGCGCACTCAACGTCTCGAATGCATAAGTGTTCTGGTCAAAAATTTCTCCGCCCACATGAAAGAACGTTATGGACATCGGGCCAGTGCTGTGGAGGTTCTGGCCGGTAAAACTGACATTGTTCATGTCACCGGCGACTGTGACTTGGGTTGCCTTGGGCATGATAAGGGCCACATCATCCAAATCACCGGCAATGTTGAAGACAACGGGTTGAGTATTATTTAATTGAATCGGCGTCGCCGCATGGCCATTGATAAAATCCGTTAGGCCCGAGGATCCCTCGCCGACCCACGCGGTGGCGCTGCTGTCCGACATTGCCAGCGTATTGCCGCCCCCTTCAAAACTTCCCGCAGGTGGCGTTCCCGGCGCGTTCGGCACGGTCCCTGCCTGACCGGCCGTCGTGACACTTAATTCTCCGCCAGGCGAGGGGAAAAGGATCACATTGGCGCCCAAGGTCACGCCCCCAGCACCGGCATTAATGGTCAGGGAAGGAGGATAAATGCATGGGACATTTTTCCCGCTATAGCGCGGAAGTTGCGTTCCAAATATGTTTACGGCGTTGCCGGCGTCTAAAGTGACGGAGGCGCCGGGTGAGTAGTTGAACAAGTTCGGTGTCGTCCGTCCCAGTGCGGGGTTATTCAGGTTGATGAGTGTGCCCTCGCAGTTAAGGGTGCCATTTGGGTTCCGCACCTCTTGGAGGTTGATGCTGCCGCTGGCGTTGACGAGCCAACTGCCCGTGACTAGGCTCAAGGCCAATAAGCTGTTGGCGGAACCGACGTCGCCGTCCTGCGCGGTGATCGTGCTGGGCACGACGATCCCATTCAACTCACTGTCGGCCGCGATATAATGGCCATAGACATTCTTTCCCGCCGTGATGGTCACCACCCCGGGTTCCGGCCCGAACGCTCCCGACCCGGCATCCGTGGTGACTGTTCCAGTTGGCAGAAAGCTCGTAACATTGCCCCCCGCTGCAATCGTAACATTGCCGCCCGCAGCCGTGCTGACGCCGCCCAAGTTGCGAGAGATGCCGCCAGTATTGAAATTATAAGCGCTGGTATTCTGGCCGGTGTTGACATTGCCGGCGATGGCATTCACATCGATGCTGCCCCCGCCCATGGTGTGAACGGCCCCGGTGGTCACTGAAACGCTGCCAGCGGCCGTGACGTCAAGTGAGCCATTTTCTGTCTGCAAAATAGCGTTCCCCAAAATGACCGAGCCGGTGTCCAGCGTATTGACACTGGTGGGAGAAGCAAAGGTGGCTCCGGCAATCAAATTCAGAGCCCAGTTCTGGCCCGCTGTAATGCCTCCGTTTACCGTGATGTCGCCCGCCGCCTGCAAAGTCACCGAGGCGGCTGCGGCGCTGTCAGGCAGACTCCACGGCGAGCCGCCCAAGGTGATTCCCTGGCCAGCGGCTTGCAAGAGAATGGAACCGCCGCCCGAAGACTGGATGGTTCCGGACGCAGTCGAGATGAGGTTGCCGGCAATAAGCGTGATACTTCCATTGGCCGTTTGCACGCCTGCGGATCCCGCCATGACGATGGAACTGGAGGACGACTTGGCCGTGGCCGTGACACTGCTGGAATTTAGGGTGGAAGAACTAAAATTAGCGCCGGCAATCAAATTGACGCTCCAGTTTTGTCCCGCAGTGATGCCGTCGTTATTCTCGAATAAAATGTTGTTGCCCGCTTGCAAGGTCAAGGTGGCGGGATTGGCGGTGGCAGGCAGGTTCCACGGCGTGTCAAGAATGATATTCTGGGACGCTTGCAGAAGAATCTGGGAGAATGAGTTTAAAGAATTGGGATTCAACGTCAAAGCGGACGGTGAATCGCCCTCATTGACCGTTCCCAAACTGGCCGTCGAGCCGCTGGAAACAAGGGTTATGTTCGCGGGGTCAATCGTCATCGCGCCCCCAGTCCAGCCTTCGTTCGCATGGCCGGTGATAAGAGATTGGATGGAATTTAGCCGGGTGGCCGAGATTTCAACCTGGCCGCCATTGCCTCCCTGGCCGCCGCCAGACACATCTATCACCGAAGCGGCAGTGTCGCTGAACGTATTTGCTGATTTGATCGTGATCTGGCCGCCTGGACTTACGCCTTGAGCGTCCCCCTTGGCCGAAATGGTTGAGCCCGCCCCCAGATTCACGCTCTCACTGGCCACGATTTCAATAACTCCGCCATCGTCGCGCACGGAGTTGGCTTGAATCATCCCGCCTTGATTAACGACTTGCGCGTTGAGAGCAATGGTTCCGGCGTCAGCAATCAATTTTCCGGAATTGTTGACTGAGCCTTTCGGCAAGGTCACGGCCGCGCTGAAACCCCGCCCGTCGGCGCGGGTTGACATCAGAACTTGTTCGCCGGCGCATAGACCAATGCTGCCTCCTGGCGCGGTAATCTTGCCCTGGTTCTCAATGTCGTGACTGATCAGAAAAACAGAACCGCTGGGACCGGCGTTAATTTCTCCGTAATTGATAATGCGGGCCGTGGGCGGCGGCGCGGTAAATTGCCATGAGCCACCCCCAAACACGTCCAGCGGAATTGTGGGCGTCGTCGTCATCACCAACCCGGCGGCGTTGATCACAGCGTTGCCGCCAATATAGAAGCCGGATTGATTCTGCAACACGACAAAACCGTTGGCATCAAGACGGCCAAGGATCTGTGTGGGGTTGGGGTCGCTGATATGGTTCCACACCACCGAACTGGCCGTGGGTTGAATAAAAGTTGTCCTCTGGCCGGCCTCAATGTTGAAACTGGACCAATTAATGAGCGCGTTGGCGCCGGTATGGACCGTAAAGTGGGACCCTTGCGTGGCAAAGGTCGCAGTCCCTTTTTGGACGACCGGGTTGTCGGGGTTGGCCTGCGCAATCCAGGGCGCCACGCCGCCGGCCAGCGCCAGCGCTGTTCGCCAGCAAGCCAATGGCCGCCCCCTGCGGCCTCCCTTTATTAAAAATTGCTTCATCCTTTTGCTACTCCGCAACGGGCATCATGTCTCTGGCGCCAACGGAATGAAAGCGGCGGAATGTTAATTTTTTGTGACAAACGGCAACCGCGTGGTCGCTTATCGGTTTTCAAAACTGGGCGCTCAATGAGAACGCGATGCGCAGTTGGTAGAGTTCCGTGGTTGGGGTGCTCAACAATGGCCACCCGAATGAGAGCATCCCGCTAAAATGGGAGCCAAACGACGCAGCTCCCGCCAGCCCGGCCCCCCACAACGGGGTGGTCCCGTTTCGACCTTGGGGATCCAAAAGGTAGGTGTCTGCGTAATCCATGAACGCTGAAGCGCGCACGATGAGAGGCTCGCTGGTCCCTTTGCCCGCGCAGCCGATTCGATACGGAGGCAATTTCAACTCCGAGGTGACCCGCCACCCGCAATCCCCGAATACTTCGCCCTCGTGGTAGCCTCGGACACCCGCGATGCCGCCCGCGCCGAATTGCTCATTACTGATCAACGGCTCGCTGGCCCATTGGCCATCAGCCCGCAAGGCTACCTTCCAATCGCCCGAGAGGATCTGTTCGCGTCCCACGCTGGCCGAGATGATATGCCAGAAGCCGGTGGCGCGGGCAGAACCGGCAATGCTCTCCAAGTTCGACCGGGTGCCGGAATACCAGACGTTTGGGTTGTAACCAAACCCAACATCGGTCGTTCCCCAAGCATCAGGACGGCTGGCATCCAATCGCAGCGCGAGGGGGAGATAAGCAACGGATTTCATGGTCGCCGGGACAGGCGAAGGCGTCACCGTGGGCGGTGGATTGGTCGGTTGGCCGGTGGAAGTCACTTCGTTTAAGAGATAGAAAGTGAAATCATTGGTTTCATAATTCACTTCCCGGTATGTTTTATAGTCGAGGCCCGCTTGGAAGTTGGGAGTGAAACCCCAGAATTGCGGCAAAGGTTTGAGGAGACGAAAACCCAGGACGTCGTTGTAGGTCAAATCCTGGTGAAAGGTTTGCTGCGTGATAATGCCGTTGGTTCCTCTGAAAAGCGTTTTGGGCGCCTCTCCCACCACACCCGTGTCGATGGTTGAGCCGCTGGCATACAGGTTCAATTCCGTTGCACCCGTCGGCGGAGGCAGCACAAATTTGCGCGTCGCTTCGTTGTAGCCAAACTTTCCCGCGCTGCCGGCTGCGTTGTCGGCAAACGATTCGGGGGCGGACAACGGCATGCGGTAGAAGCCGCTGTAATTGGCCACCAGCGGGTGATCGTAAGGAGCCCAGCTTCCTCCCTGTTTATAGGCTTCCTCGGAAAAGGTGTACTGCAGACCCATCTGGTGGTTCAATTGCCACAAATTGTCGTAGGCCACCGAGGTGGCCAGCCTTTGATCGGGCGTGCCTTCCGTGCTGGCATCGTTTGCTTCCAGCTTGGCGTGAAGAGGGATCCGATCTTTGACGCGCAGGATCAGCGCGGTGGTGTTGGATTCCGGGCCGGGATGAATCTCAGGATAAATTTGCCGGTCTTGATTGGCGTTGGCCAAGTCCAGTTGCGGTTGGAGGAATTTGCTGTTCAAGAAGATGTTCGTCTTGAGTCCCGGCAGCGCTCGCATGACGTTATTGGAACTGTAGAACCGGTTGCCGGTGACTCTGATCTCGGCCAATCGTCCTTCAAACACACGAATCTTAAACACCGCGTTGGTCAGCCTCTGCTCGGGTATGGTGACGCTAATTGTGTCGTACCCGCGACTGTGATACGCCATTTGTAACTCCTTCTCGGCGCTGGCAATGTCATCGAAGGTAATGTTGGTCCCCGTATGCTTGGAAAAGATGGCGTCAAGCACTTTTTGCGGAAGCAATGTATTGCCGGCCACGTCGTATCGGTCCACCGCAAAATGGCGTGTTTGGCCTGCTTCCCGCGCCGGAGCCTTCGCCGTCGGAGCGAGGGCGGGAACGCCAGTGGTATCCGCCCCCCAAGCCGCCAGACAAAAGCTCAATTCAACGGCGCAAAGGGCCAGCAAATATTTCGGACGGAATGTCCGCCGTCCCGGATGAAAGATATGTGTGGGAAAGATCACGGACATTCGAGAGGGAGGCGGGAAGCAGAGGTCGATTTGGGGATCCCGCGACGCCATTGCCGCGGTGTCATGCCCAAGTGTTTTTTGAACGACTCACTAAATAGGCTGCTTGATGGATAACCGCTCTGCAGCGCAACATCGACTACCTTGGCATCCGAGGTAGTCAGCAACTCGCAAGCTTTTTCAAGACGAACCGTCATTTGCTTTTCGCGAAAGGACGTTCCGACTTCCTGCCGGAATAAGCGGCTGAGATGCCGCGCGCTGCAATTCATTTTCGGCTCCAAATCCGCCAGCGACAGTTCCACCAATTCGGACTCGGCCATTTGGTTGAGCAACTGCCGGAGACGGCTGCGCCCATCCTGTGCAATGACTGGAGCCTCAGCCATTTCGCTGGCAAACAAGTCCAGAAAAAGCTGAAGCAATTGCAAACGCAATGAAACAGGTGTAGCTGCCTGCCGCCGGCCAAGCGCCTTGAACCGCTCTGAGATCGGATGGGCGTCGGACAGCGTTTGAATTGCCCGATCAGGCTGCTGGGCGGCATTTTTCAACGCTTCGCGCTCCGTCAAGCTCAACAAGCCGATTATTTTTTCCGGTCGCACGCAGAAGTAAGCGATGGCAACTTCGCTCAGTTGGCTGGCCCGCAAGAGCCCGCTGGCCTGGTTAGAGAGGACCATGGATGAACCGGGCAAAAGCTCAACGGCCTGGCTGGCCTGCTGCCAATAACAAATGCCGCTTCGAATTTGCAGAAGGCACCACCCGCGAAAACGTGGCTGCCACTCGCTGCTTTTCAGCAGTCTTGTTTCTTGGACAGCCAGATGCGGCTCAAACACCCTTTTTCTTTTCATCGCGCGTGAGGCTGTCATCGGAATATGACGATTTGTTGTCGAATAGGTTACAAATAGGGAACGTTTTGTTCCCAGTTACTTAGACATCCCAATTGAGGTCGAAGACGAGAGGCCTCACTGCGTGGCCAGGCCCACCTTGGTGATTTCCAATTGCTGCAGCGCATCAAGTACCTTGATCATGCTCTGATAGTCCACGTCATCGGCGCCTTTGACGACAATCTTGGGATCAGGATCCGAAGTTTTTAACGCTTGCAGAGTGGTTTTCAGCGCGCGGTCCGGAACCAAGGCATCGTTCAGGAAAACCTTACCTTTATGGTCAACGATGATTCGATTGATCTTTGGTTTGGGAGTGTTGGGGTTCTGGGGCGGCGGCTTGCTGGAGGGCAGCGCCATCTCCAGGCTGTTCACCATTTGCGGCGTGGTGATGATAAAAATGACCAGGAGCACAAAAACCAAATCGAGCAGGGGCGTGATGTTCAGCTCATTCAAGGTGCTGTGGCCGCGTTGCGATGTTTTTTTCATAATGGCCTCACCGCGCAATTGCCTCCGCCTCGACCACGTCAAAACGAACCAATACTTGACCGGGAAACATCGGCGGCGGCGGCCGGCTGATTTTTCCACCGCGCACCAGCGCCTGGCGCACCGAGTTGTCCCAGCGCGTATTCCCGGAGCTTTTTTTCCAGATTGGATTGGACACCTGCCCCGTCGAATCAATGGAAACTTGCACCTCGGCTACATACTCGTGATCGTCCATATCGCCGGGGCGGTCCCATCGCGAGCGCAACGAATACTCGACAAATCCCTTATAAAGTTGCACGGGATCCGAACTCGTTTCCACCGCCTTGCCGCCCTCGAATGAAAACGACGGCACTTCCACCGCGGCGGGTGCGACGACCGGGGGAGCCGCTGACACGGCCGCGGGCGGAGGGGCAGCCGCAGCCATTTTCAGCGCTTCGACCGGTGCGGCCACGACTTTGGGTGTTTCGAGTTTAGGCGGCTCGGCCTTTGGTTTTTCCGGCTCCTTGGGTTTTTCGGGCGGCTTTTCCTTGACCATTTCCACCGCGATCTTTTTGATCTGCTTTCCCAAGTAGCCTTGCCGCGCCGCAAAGTAGAGGAGCGCGAGCATAATCGTCGCGTGAAAGGCGAAGGAAATGAGCAGGTTGACCCTCGAGGAGTTGCGCGCCCGGCGTTTCGTTGTTTGAGGAATCATCCTGCCGCGCCTGTCATTTCTTGTCCGCTGCTTCGGTGGCCAGGTCAACTTTCACTACGTTGGCCTGCTGGCAGACGTCCAGCACCGCCCGGATTTGGCGGTATTTCGTTTTTCCATCGCCCCGCACAATCACGCTCAAATCCGGGTCATCCATGCGCAATCCCACCAACCGCTCCTGGAGCGCAGTGATATCGACCGAGGATTTATTGATCCAGATCTTGCCGTCGGCCTGAACGGTAATGTAGTTGGCCTTGCGCGGCGGATCTTTCGCGTGCTTGGAGGCGTTTGGAAGGTTCAAATCCAAATCGTTGACAATCGGTGTGGTTGTGATGATAAAAATCACCAGCAACACAAACGCCAGATCCAGCAGCGGAGTGATATTCAACTCCGTCAGCGAATGATGGGCGGATTGCGAACACTTTTTCATGGCCCGGGCTAACGTTGCGTGGCAAGGCTGGGCAATTCCGCCCTGGCCGAGTGGCTCCTGAGAAGGCTGGCAATGCGTCCGGCCAGCGCGTCGTTGGATTCCTTCAGTTCTTCCGATAAAGTGCGATTGTCAACATAAGTATGTTCAATTTGGTTGGCGAAGCGGCTGGCGAAACCGTCCAATTCCTGGGTGATGGCGCGGATGGTCGTGACCATGAAATTGTAGCTAAACATGGCGGGAATAGCCACCAGCAACCCAATAACCGTGCAAATCAAAGCGCCGGCCACCCCTGGGGCCATCGCCGTCAGGCTGGCCGAACCGGCGCTGGCAATGCCCGCAAACGTCTCCATCACTCCCCAGACCGTGCCCAGCAAACCAATGAACGGCCCTCCGGCCACGGCCGTGGAAAGCACGATCATCCCTTTTTCCAATGACATGGCTTCCGCGGCTGCCGCTTCTTCCATCACCACCTTGATCGCCTCATACGAAGCAACACTCACCTTGGTAGTCTTCGAGCGCGAGAGAGTGTCGGTATTGCCATGGTTCAAGCTGGGATCCGCGTGGACGAAATCGCGCGGCTTAACCGCCACCGGGTTGTTTTTGAGATGGTATTCCAATTCATCTGCGCCGCGAATATAAAGCTGAAAAGCGGGCGCGCCCTCGTACGTTTCTCCGCTGCGTTTGATATCCAGGGGGTCGCGCGTTTCATTGTAAGCGGCAAAAAACCGTTTCGCCCATTTGCGCGCGATAATAAGCTGCCGCGCCTTGGTAATAATGATCGTCCAGCTAAAAAGCGACAGCATCAATAGAACCGACATGGTCGTCTTGCCTTCCGGCGTCGCTTTATTAATGGCAAACTCCAGCGCGCTGCTGGCCAGCATGGGTGTCAGATGGAATGGTGGCATCGTTCTTTCAGGTTGGGTGGAGGGGCGCAAGTAACCGCATTGGCATCAGGCTACCACAAGGATTGTGACGAATACTTGTCGAACTTGAAACAATTCAGTGAAATTCACCCCGTAACGCTGGGGAAGATTCCAATGGGGGGAACCCCTCCACGGCGAAGCGTGAAGCCTCTGACAAAATGTGGGGTCGGAAAATTGTGGAAATGCGCATTCTTTCAATTTCGCGCCAAGTCAAATAGGCCGCCGAATGTTCCAGCCATGCTGTTATGATCGCTCTGCCGCTCCGGCTGGAGGTTCGACGGCGTACGCTGGTGTGGCGAAGCAACTCGTTGTGCCATCCCCAAGCCCATTCAATGATGCGAATTGGCTGCGAATTGGCTTGCTGTGGACCTTCATTCTACCGTAAAACACACCATTCTTGGTAGTTGTAAATAAACAGGTTGCCTCGGTAGCTCAGTTGGTAGAGCAGTTGACTCTTAATTTAAGAAGGCGGTTTTCAGGAGTTTTCACATTTCGTCCAGCGTCATCAAACCCCTGTAAACATTGGTGTTTCTGCGCTTTCGGTCTGCGTGAATAATCACGAATCATCTCAAAAAAACGCACGCGGGGTACAATGAGGGATACAATGGAAAGTTTCTTATCGTTCGTTGCACGCTGATCAGTGTGTAACTTTTATGCCCTTCCCGGTGTTGATTTGAGAATGAGTGTAAAATTCGAAGGCCAGGGACAGTGGGTTCGGGAGGTTCTCAAGAAGTTTGGAGACTTGCACGAATCGCAGCCAAAACCTTTTTGCGATGACCCGGATTGGCCAGATTGGGTTTCGAACCTTGCCCTCACATTCTATTCGATTTCGCATCCCGGTGTGAAAATGAAGAATTTGAAGAAGTGGAAAGCCAAAGACTTGGGGCGATTTCTCGGACGAGAGTTCGCAGGCGAGCAGCTCACGCGGGGCGAGGTGCCGTTAATCCCGGAAGTCATTCAAGAACTAGAAAGAGGGGCGGATGGGTTGGAAAAATGGGCCAAACAAAGGTCTCCCGACGTCGACCTCGAGGAGGCCCTAAAGCAGTATGAGGAAGGGCAAAAAATATGGAGGCCGATATTCAAAAAGTTCATACAAGAAGTTTTATCGTCTGCCTGTGAGCGTCCTTATGCCGAGTCTTCTGCTTTCTTCGAAGCTTTTGGAAAAGCCATTGTCATAAAACCTGACGAATTACTGACTGAGCGAACGATGGGAGTCGGCGATAAAATCTGTTGGGCGATGTTTCATATGTGGCGAGAAATTGAGCAACTCCAAAGTGTGGCAGATCTCCACCGGCATCTTGAGACGGCGCTGAAACCCCGCGGCATGATAATCAAATATAAGCGCATTGAAAAACTCTGCCAGCGCATCAAGCTGAAATTTAAATCTCCGGGTCGTCCTCCAGGGAATAAAATTCAGACAAATTCCACATTGATCTAGGGGTATTTTAGGGTCTCGGACTTTGATTCATAGTTCGTCCAGTTATATGGACGAAGATTTTAAAATCAAAGTTGAGCAGGTACCCAAGCTCGCGCTGAACCGTATTGAAACGGCTCAAGCCATCGGCCAAAGCCCCGCAACCATAGACCGCCTCACTAAACGCGGACTTCTGCGCCCATCTCGCGCAACACGCCGCCCTCTTTATTCCGTCAAGGAAATCGAACGTTTCTTGAAGGAAACGACCGTTCAAGAGGAATGGCGTCCGTGACCCACGCTTTCCACTTTCCCGGCGTTTATTCCGCGCAACGACGGGACCAACAAGGGCGCGGTGCATGGCGATACCACCTGGCGGTATGCCGTGTGGCGAAACAATCAGCCGGGATTAAGAAAGAAATGAAGTATGAACCTGGAAGCATTAGTACTGACAGACCGTGCGGATGAATACATCGGGAAAAAAGGCCCGGTTAAACAGCAAATCATTACCGTGATCGATCAAAGCAAAACAGGCGAGCGATTGTCGCAACCGATCGAGTACGCGATGAGCGAAGAAGAGCGGGCGGTCCATGCCGGCAAACTGCAAGATAAACCTATCAACCTTGGTATTCGGGAACTTAGTTTCTTCGGTACCAAAATCCGTGCCCGAGGAAGAATTGTGGGCGTGGTGGGGAAATAGCGCGTAATCCGAATCAAACCGCTTGGTGTTTTTATCGGGCAACCGACAAAGGCACCAAACGGCATTGCCACAATTCCGACCGATATGGAAACCAAAAAAGAACAGCCCGGGCCGACACAATCGGCGGTCGACACGACGCGGGTTTATCAACTCAAATCGCGCCCAAAGTCCGCTTATTCTGGTGGTGTGAATGGGGGGCCGGGACGGAGCGGCGCTTTAGCGCCGCCCGCCCCGGCCCTTATTCATCAATTAAGTAACAGCGGCATTGAAACTTCTGTCGGCGAACCAGAGCCGACAGAATGCCGCTTGGCGGTCACCGCCTTGATTCAACAATTGCCCAGTCGGTTACGAAAAAAGATGTTTGCCATTCGCAGCCGCATCGAGTGGCTCGTCCAGGAATACGGGGTGGAACATGTCGGATTGCAGACATTGACCATTCGCGAGAACATCACCGACCGCAAGGAGTTCAATAAGCGGTTCAAATCGATTTCGACGAACATTTTCCCCAAAATCTACCACGATTGGATTCGGGTCTTTGAACGCCAACAGCGTGGCGCCTGGCACGCCCACGTTGTTGTGGTAGCAAAAGAGGACATTCGCACAGGTTGCGATGTGGCCGCCCTGAATCAATTGCTGAAGGACAATAAGGAGCGGAAGATCACCAAGGCTATTTACTACGCCGGGATTAAGCGCCTGGCTTCGCCAAATCTCCGGGCGATCTGGCAGGAGTTTCGCCGACTCTGTGGCGTTCGTGAGTTCAAGGCACGGCGCAATTCCAAGGGCAAACGGTATTACAAGTTTGATGCCTGCCATCTGCTGCCGATTATCAGCACGCCCCAGGCGATGGCGATGTACGTGTCCAAATACATCAGCAAGGGCTTTGAGAACCGAAGGCCGGAAGACAAAGGGGTGCGCCTGGTCGGTTGCAGTAAGCGGGTCGGGCGCATTTGCAGCGAACGGTTTTCCTGGTCCGACGGGGCCGGGAGTCTCTGGCGGACTAAACTCAGCATTTTGGCCGGGATGCTGCACTTCGAATCGACGGACGATTTTACCCGGAAACTTGGGCCAAAATGGGCCTACCATTTGAGGCCGGTGATTGAACTTCTGGTATTGCCGCGCTATGACACCATGAAGCTGGCCAGGGCTGATGGCTGGGATTTGGTCAGCGTGACTGATGGTTCGCCTTGGCCGTGGCCCGATCTGGATTTGCCGACGGCGGATGTTCAGAGATCTCGGATGCAAGCGTTCTCGCTGGCGAAGCAAATGATCGAACGGCGGCATGGGAAGGAAAGGTGCAGGTCACGCGTGGAAATGGCCTGGGACCCTGAGAGTCGGGAACGTCAGGCCAGACGGCCGAGGGTATTCAAAATATTCAAACCGCCCTCCAAACTAAAGGTGTTGTGTCAAAGCGACTTTCCGGGATTGGATGAACCGCGAAGTTGGCGACAACAAGCTCGAACCCTTTCCTTTTAGGGGAAAGGGTTCGCGAAGCGTGAAGGCCAGCGCAGCAAAAATGGAGTCCATGAGGGCTTTGCCCTTTGGCGTCGGGTTTGGGGACGACGCAAGTCCCCAAAAAATAAAAGCGGCTGAACCATTGCGGTCCAGCCGTACGATTCTTCAGCGCCGGTCACTTGTTATTCGGTCGATTGATCGGGACGGTATTCGGATTAAAGAAGACTACCTGCGCTGCGTCCGCCAGTCGTCGAGCATCGTCTGCCTGGTCCCGCTCGCGGGAGAGGCGGTCTCCGTCCAACGCCGTTTCCAGCATCAGATTAAACGTTTCCGGAACAAAACCGAATTCATGCTGGGGAATGGGCAAGCGGCGTTTGTTTCGTTTCATGGTCGCATCAAGCAGGAGTCAGGTCGGCAGGAAAATAACTGCGATATTTGCGCCGGGGGTCTTGATTACTCGATGCCGCGATGGTGCCGCATGGATGTTGCCATGCCTGCCGCCTCCGGTTCCAATGAAAGCCGAATTCCGACAAAACGACGGTGATTTGGCTTGGCTGCCGATGTTCAAACTGAATCCAAACCCACTTCCCAACCACTTCGGCCACGTTCCAAAAATCCGGCGCTTCCCGGCGAATAAGGTTTAGTAGAGATTCGGTCGGCAATCCCCGATTGCGGTGCCTGCGGGCAAAATCAATCTTCGGCAGTTGGTTGCGCTGTGCGGTCCGGTTCTGGAGCTCTGAAACTGAATTTATATTTGTTTTCATAATCTTTTTTTTTGCTGCTGTGCGTTCTCGGCCTCTCGCCCTTCACGAAAAAGCCTGCGGCACAGGGCGGCCAGCGGGAGTAATCTTCAGAGGGCACCGCGTCCGGCCCCCTGAGCGCAAGCAGGCTGGTGAGGGCGAGAGGCTGGGAACACTCGCAAAATGGATTTGGAAACATCACCAAACGGGGCGCGGGGCCGCGCTGTCTTGTCTCTCAGGGGAAAGACTTGCCGTGGAGCGGTCGCACGGTTGAGGAGGCCCAGACGCACAGAGCAAGCGCAGCGAGACCGAGCATCGTAGCCGGAGCCAATGGGCGAGTCAGCGGAACAAAGAGGCTTTCAGTCTGAGTGACAAGCTGAAATTGGGCGCGGCCTGAGTGCGGCGGTTTCGCGGAGCACAGCCTCGGACGAAGGAGAAGCGTAGCCGGAGCGAAAGCCGTTGCTCTCAGGAAGTGGGGGCCCGGCCTGTCTCCGGCAATTTGAAGCGCGGAACGTAGCGCAATGGAAGCGATGGACGGTGGAGCGGTTCACTGTCGGCGCTGGAAAGAAGCGGAGTGAGCGTTTTGAATTGGCGGAGTCAGGCCCCAAAAGAAGCCGATGTGTCGTCGGGAAATTTGGAGGCACAGGCTCGCAGGAACGAGAACCGTAACCGCAGAATTTTGCGGCGACTCATCGGCGGTTGGGTCAAATCAATGTGGTCGGCGTGCGGCGACTCGGTGTTTTGGAGATTGAGCGAGGGGATATTCCGAGCTGGGTTAATGGATCGAAACCGGTTACCCAGCCGTTGTCCAACTGGTTTTGGTAAAGTGAGCGGGAAATGGAACAAAGGTTTATCTTGCCATCATTTTCCGTGGGGGATACTAACAGTGCCACGCCCCGAGGGAACATCGTCAGGAAACGAGCATGAAATTCTTCGCGCACACGGCTGAAGACGACCAAGGCAACCGCTTGCCAGAGGACAAATGGCAACCCCTGTCCGAGCATCTTCGCAACGTTGCGCTGCTGGCGAAAGAATTTGGAGCCCCGCTCTGCCTGGCAGCCGAAGCTGAACAGGCCGGGCTGCTGCATGATCTCGGTAAGTATGCGGAACGATTTCAGGCGCGGCTCCGAAATCCGGCCATTCATGGCATCAATCATTGGGCGGCGGGTGCTGTGCGAGCAAGCACGATGAAGGCGTGGGCGGCTGCCTTTGCTGTCGATGGGCATCATACCGGAATCCCTGCTCTGAACGACAACACGGCTGGCATTCCCCTGCGGCAGACGGTGGCGCAATTCAACTCGCCTCAAACACGTTCTGAGCTGACGGGACAGTGTCCAGAAAGCTTGGACGAACTACTCGACAGTTTGACAAAGGACAAGCTTCAGGTCCCTTCATTGCCAGCCCGCCCTATTGTGGACTGGTTTGCCGAAGCCTTGCGCACGCGGATGCTCTTTAGTTGCCTCGTGGATGCGGACTTTCTCGACACAGAACAACATTTCAACGCCGCTCAGGCGGGTCTTCGTGCTATCCCTGAACTGCAGTCGGAACAAGCCTTGGCCGCGCTTCAACGCGACTTGCAAGCAAAGTCATCTGACGGCGCGGTCAATGCGTTGC
>DASRLE010000566.1:0-3934 GCA_035648615.1 Saccharimonadales bacterium (SeqCode)
AATAACTCCGGCAGCGAACAGTAACGGAGCTTCTGTTCCAGCACCACTTCCGCCTCTGGGTTTCCACGCGAAATGGCGTTGCCGACCACGACGAGGTCCGGTTTTCCGGACAGATTGGATTCGGCGTAGGCGGGCATGACTTCGATTTTCTTCGCCGCCAAAAAAGTGGACATCGGCGGATAAATATTGTGGTCCGAGCCGGAAACGGCGAAGCCTTTCTCCTGCAACGCCGCCGCCACTGCCGCCATGGCGGTGCCGCCGATGCCGATGAAATGAATGGACTTGATGTTGGGGAGGATGGTCACGATGGTTCTTTCAGTTTCCGCTCGAGAATTTCTCCCGCAAGATTCGGATTGGCTTTGCCTTTGCTCAACTTCATCACTTGGCCCTTGAGAAAATTTAGCGCCGCGATCTTGCCGGCTTTGTAATCGGCCACTGGCCCGGGATGCGCGGCGATGGCTTGATCGCAGAAAGGTTCGATGGCCCCGCTGTCCGTGACTTGCGCCCATCCCTTCTTTTCCACGATGCGCCCAGGCGCCTCGCCGCTGTCAAACATTTCGGCAAAAACCTGCTGCGCGATCGAACTGCTGATCTTTTTGCTCTCCACCAAATCAACCAGTTCGAGAATGTATTGCGGGGCGAATTTGACTTCGTTCAAAGTCGTATGCGCTTCGGTCAATTTTGCCCGCAGGTTGTTGATCACCCAGTTGGCCGCAGCCTTGGGATTTTTTGCGCCCCTCGCCGCCGTTTCAAAATACGCTCCAAGCGGGACATCCCAGACAAAGGTCTGCGCGTCGCTGGCCGGCAACTGGTAGTCGCGCATGAAACGCTGTTTTTTGGCCAGGGGCAATTCGACCATCCGCCGCGCCACCTCCTCCAGCCAGGCGGCGGTCGGCTCGAAAGGCATCAAGTCCGGCTCGGGAAAATAGCGGTAATCATGGGCCATTTCTTTGCTGCGCATGATTTCCGTAATGGCGCCCGCATCGTCCCAGCGGCGCGTCTCCTGATTCAGCTTGCCTCCCTGGCGGAGGACTTCGATTTGGCGTGGAATTTCATATTCCAGGGCGCGCCGGACGCCGCTGAAACTATTCATGTTTTTGATTTCAATCTTTTTGCCCAGATCCTTTTGGCCAACGGGACGCACGCTCACGTTGACATCGCACCGCACCATCCCCTTTTCCATGTCGGCATCGCTCACCCCGCCGTACGTGAGAACATCCTTGAGCGCATTGAGATAGTCATAGGCCATGTCCGCGCTGGTGATTTCCGGCTCGGAAACGATCTCCAGCAACGGCACCCCGGCGCGGTTGAAATCTACGCCGCTCTGCCTGTCAAAATGAAAATTCTTGCCCACGTCCTCCTCCAGATGCGCCCGCGTGATGCGGATGCGCGAAATGCCTTCGGCAAATTCAAAATCGAGATACCCATTCATAGTCGAAGGCCGGTCAAACTGCGTCACCTGATAATTCTTCGGCATATCGGGGTAGAAATAATTCTTCCGGTCGAACTTCGCGTAAGGAGCAATCGTGCAATGGAGAAGCAGCCCGGTCAGCGTCGTCAAGCGCAAGGCTTCCTCATTCGCCACCGGCAGGACGCCGGGCAATCCCAGGCAAACGGGACAGACGTGAGTATTGGGCGGCGCGCCAAATTCATTGGCGCAACCGCACCACATTTTTGATTTGGTTTTGAGCTGGACGTGGGTCTCCAGCCCGATGACGGCTTCGTAATCCATAAGATTCGCCCGGAGAGTAAAAGTTTGGAAGGCGTCCGGCAAATCTTATCCGAAGCGGCGCCGTTATTTTTTCTTGCGGCTCGAGCCGCTTTTCTTGCCGCCGCCGCTGGTTTTATTGACCGTGGCCCAGGCGCGTTTTTCCGCCGTTTTTTTACCCACGCCCTTTTTCTCGTAACCCTCCTCGATGTGCGATGCCTGCCGTTTCTGTTTGCTCGTGTAACTGGATTTGTCCCCTTGTGGCATATATCTCCTTTTTTATTTTGTTAATTGACTGCGCTCGAAACTTAACCCTCGTGCGAACATTTCGCAAACAAGCTTTTAGGCGTGCTTACCATGTCGGCGGTTTGCAGCCGTGGGGTCACGTCTCAACTTCAACAATTAACGCATCGCCAAGAAGGATCATGAGTCCCGATAAGGGTAAATGTTGAATGTTGAGGCGTGACTCCACGGTTGCGGAAGCGCGGAACGGCGCGGTTGACGAAGCGCCACGGCCGTGATAATTATATTTGCATGAAAAATACGTATAATGTGGCTCGAGCCCAGGCCAATTTTACGCGCCTCCTTAAGCAGGCCGAACAACGACCCATTGCGATCACGCGTCACGACGAAACGGTGGCTTACATCCTGTCGGCGCATCGAATGGAAGCCATTATCGAAACCTTGGAGATTATGGGCAACCCGGATGCGATGAAAGCCATTCGCGAGCATCAGGCGGGCAAAACCAGATTTGTGCCGCTCTCGGCCTTGGATGACCGTTAAGCCTTCAGCGCAAGTGGCGGATTTTTTGGGCGCCCTGGCGCCAGAGCCGCGGCATCAGCTTCGCCTGGCTATTCGCTTGCTGGCCCAAGGACGGGGAGACATTAGGGCGCTGGAGGGCGAATTGGCTGGCTATTGGCGGCTGCGATCCGGGAGTTACCGCGTTATCCTGTGGCGAAGCGCCACTGTGGTCGAGTGCGTCTTTGCTGAGAGACGTTCAATCGTTTACGAGATTTTTGCGGAGGAATTGCGAAGGAAACTCGCTGATAAATGATGATAAGGGATCCACCCATGGGGTCACGTCTCAACATTCAACATTTACTTTTATCGGAACCCCCTAATCTCCTTTTGGCGAGGCGTTAATTGTTGAATGTTGAGACGTGACCCCATGGCACGTTCAGGTTCTCCAGAAAATTTTGCGGCGGGTCAGGAAGGAGGTCACGATAGCCATGAGAAGGGTGACGAAGAGGCCGCGGGCGAAACCGCGCCACGGGCTATCAGCCCAACGGTCGAGCCAGCCAGCCGCGCCAGTCAGGGCGAGCAGGGGCGTGATAAAATTGTTGACGCCAGCGTAGGCGATCATGGGGTTTTGGCCGGTTTGGATGAGGATGCGCAGGCCGCGGCGTTTTTTGCAGAAGTCGATCAGGATGGAGAGCGCGATGAGGGCGCCGTTGGCCAGGCCGGCGGTCACGAAATAGTAGCTGACCGTCGCTTTGTCTTTGCGGATGCCTCCTTCGTAAGATTCGAGGACCAGGCCGAGAGCCATCCAGTAGATGCCCCAATTGAACAGACTTCGATAAAGGTGCTCGGTGGGTGTTGCGGGGCGCTTCAGTAATAGCCAGCCAATGATGCACATGGCAAAGACGATCAGTGGCGTGGCCGTAACCCATCGGGATTTCAGGCCGATGAGCATGACGAGGATCAACGCAAACATGAGTAGCGCAATAGTTGACCGGCGAAGACTTGACCATGCCGCCGACGAAAAGGACGAGGTGGAGGCGGCAATGGCGGGATTGGCGCTGGTCCATTGGACGATGAGATCGCCGGCGATGGTGCCGGGCAGGACGATGCAAAGGTATTGCAAGTAGTAGAGTTGGTAGATCCATGGCGCGGGCGAGAATTTCCACAGGTCTGTCACCCATCCGCCGAGGGGGTGGGGCATATTGGAGAGGCGGATGGCTAAGAGGAGACCGATCAATCCCAGCCGGATCACCAAATGCTGGCGGGTGACCAGCCAAAGCAGTCCTCCGAAGACGGCCATGTTGGCCAACACCACAATAATGATGTCGCTGCGCGCCAGTTTAAACCCACTGCCGTCTGGGTATCGCACCCAGCTTAGAAACAACAGCGCCGCCGACCAGCCAACGACGCGAATGGCCCAGCGCAGGGTCGCGGGCCAATTCCCCGGCAGGCGCGCCAGAATCGGGAAAAGAGTCGCAAATCCGG
>DASRLE010000567.1:0-3827 GCA_035648615.1 Saccharimonadales bacterium (SeqCode)
GCTTCCTCCCGACGTGATCAACAACGCGGGAGTGACGGGAGGCGTGTTCGGCGGCATTCCCGGACAGGGCATGGTCAGCGGGCCGCTGGCTCCGCCACCGCCGAAGCCGACCGCTCCCCAGCGCGTTAAACAGGGTGGTAACGTAACTGCTGCGTCAATCTTGTCGCAGACTCGCCCGCTGTACCCGGCGCTGGCACGACAGGCGCGCATTCAAGGCAACGTCGTTCTCCACGCGATCATCGATAAAGACGGTAAGGTTGCGCAGTTGGAAGTGATTTCCGGTCACCCGCTCCTGGTGCAGTCGGCTTTGGACGCCGTGAAACAGTGGCGCTACAAACCGACGCTATTGAACGGCGATCCGGTGGAAGTCGATACCACGATCACAGTCACATTTACAATGGGTGGATAGGTTTTGGGCAGCACGGCGGCTTGGGTACCGGTCTACCGTTCCTGGATATCCCTGGAGGGAAGACCGCGAAATAAGGCCGCTCATCGGGGAGTCGGCCGGAATCGGTGCTGCCGGTTTCGGCCAGGAAAATCGAACGAATTCAAAGGGTGCGGGCGGACCGCCGAGGCGGACACCCCGTAATAAAAAGGAGCGAATCACATGCTTGGTCATCTAGGTGTTTGGGCAATGAACACAGTAGTCCTGCAGAGCCAATGGGACCTGCGGGAAATGTGGAGCAGCATGAGTATTATCGCGAAGATCGTCGTATTTCTTCTTTTCATTCTATCCGCGTGGTCCCTTGGCGTCATGATTGACCGCGTGCTGATGTACAGCGCGGCACGCAAACAATCCCGTGTTTTCGTTCAGCAGGTAGCGGGCGCACTGCGCGAAGGCAAATTGGATGAAGCCATCTCCATCGCCGAGCGCAATAAGAAGAGCCACATTGCCAAGGTTGTCGCAACGGGTCTTTCAGAATTTCAATCCGCATCTTCCCAGGTTGCCGATGCCGAAGTGATCGAAGCCGCCAAGCGCGGACTGGACCGCTCCGTAGCGATCGTGCACGCTGAAATGAAGCGCGGCCTTTCTGGCCTCGCCACTATCGGCTCGACCGCGCCATTCGTCGGACTGTTCGGAACCGTGGTCGGAATCATCAACGCGTTTAAGGGAATTGAAACCACCAAGGCTACCGGATTGTCGGCCGTCGCCGGCGGTATTTCCGAAGCGCTGGTCACCACCGCACTGGGCCTGCTTGTGGCCGTGCCTGCCGTGTGGGCGTACAATTACTTCACCAACAAGGTGGAGGCGTTCGACGTCGAAATGGACAACTCCTCGATGGAATTGGTGAACTACTTCATCACGCGCCGCGCAGGCGGAAAGAAGTAACCCATGTCATATAAGCCAAGCGTCGGGCCGCAAATGGCGGCGCCGAACGTGATTCCGATGGCGGATATCATGCTGGTGTTGCTGATCATCTTCATGGTGGTCACACCCATGCTTTCGAAGGGTTTGACTGTGGAGTTGGCGAAAGTCAACAATCCCACCGACATGCCCGATGCCGATAAGGACGACGCAGTAATCGTCGGCATCTCCGCAAGCGGGGACGTCTATCTTGGCAGCGCCAAGTCGGACGTTTCGCAAATCGCCGATCAGGTTCGCGACCGCATTTCCAACAAACTGGATAAGACCGTGTTCGTAAAGAGCGACGGTCGCGCCAAGTACGGCGACGTGGTAAAGGTTGTGGACGAGATTCGCTCCGCGGGGGTCGATAACGTCGGCTTGATCACCGATCGAGCGGAAGAAAATCGTCGGGTCGCTCCACCACCGCCGGCAGGTTAATTTTTGGCTGGGAAGCTGGCACCTGAGACCGCGCTTCCCGGCCTTGATTTTGCTTACTCATCCGTTGCGGTGAATTCATCGTAACGCAAGGATTGAAATAGGAGCCACGACAATGGGAATGGACGTTGGAGGAAAAGAGGGAGGTTCGATGGCGACGATGAACGTCGTCCCGCTGATCGATATCCTCCTGGTCTTGATCATCATTTTCATGGTGATCACGCCGTTGACGCCGAAAGGCATGAACGCGCTGGTGCCTCAGCCCGCACCGCCGAATCAGAAGCAAGAAGATCAGGTTCAGCAAAAGACGATTGTTGTTCAAATTCTCGACACCGGGAAATTGAAGATCAACGATGAGGACGCCAACTGGGATACTCTTGGGCCGCGTCTCACAGACGTCTTCAAGGAACGCGCCGAGAAGGTCGCATTCGTCAAGGGAGATGACGCGGTTCGCTTTGCGGATGTCGCGAAGGCCATTGACATCATGCGAGGTTCGGGGATCGACAAGGTCGGATTGATTACCGCTAATCTCGAAGCGGGGAAGTAAGTTTACTGGGGGACGCCGCAATCGCTGATTTCGGCGAACCCCGATTTTTTTCCTTGAAACAATAATGTTGCTTTCATCCAGGGCATTGCTGGTGTAGAGTGTGCGGCGGTAGCAAAGTGCTCGTCGCAAGTTTTTGTTTGGCGATCAGGGATGTGGGTGGGGGCTTTGCTCTTGCGGGTCGCGATAAGCCCAGTTTAAAATCAGCCGCATCAACCTGGGAAAGTTCGCCATAACGAAGATCGCTAGCGTTCTGCTCGCTGGCGCGTTTGAGAATGCTGTGGCGGCCCGAATAAGGCTCAGTAACGTCTTTGCCCTTTCGAGGGAAAACAAAATATTCGCGGGGACGGATTGTTTGCCATGAATCCTTTTGCGCATTTTCGATATTCCCAAAATAAAAACTCCGTGGCGCTGTTTGCGGTAGCCATGTTTGCGGTTGGCTTTGGCGCGTCGGGCTGTGCCAAGCTGAAGGCCCGCGATGACCTGAACAAGGGCGTCGCCGCCTACCGTGATGGCAAGTATGACCAAGCCATCGAGGACTTCAAGGACGCGAAGGATAACGATCCTTCGCTGACCAACGCCCAGCTGTATCTCGCTACGGCTTACGCCACCCAGTACATTCCTGGCGCTCCGTCCCCCGAAAATATCCAAATGGGCGAGGCTGCGGTGAAGCAGTTCCAGGAAGTGCTCTCCAGTGACCCCAATAACATCTCGGCGATCGATGGCATTGGCTCAATCCTGTTTAACATGGCGGGAACGCCATACTCGCTGCAGCGTTTCAACGATTCCAAGACCTACCACATGAAGCACATCGCGCTGAAGCCTGAAGATCCCGAGCCCTACTACTGGGTCGGTGTGATTGACTGGACGCTCAGCTATCGCTCGAACCTGGAGACGCGTGGCGCGTGGCGCCTAGCTCACCCCGGCAAGCCGCTCAAGGACGACGATCCGATGCCGCAGGACGTTCGTGAAGCCTACATTAAGGAAAACGGCCAAATGATCGACGAGGGCATTGACGACCTGAAAAAGGCCATCGAGCTGCGTCCCGATTACGACGATTCAATGGCCTACCTGAATCTCCTCCTCCGCCGTAAAGCGGATGAGGCCGCCACTCCCGACGAACGAGCAGCACTGCTGAAACAGGCCGACGATTACGTCGAAAAAGCCAAGGAAATCAAACAGAAGAAAATGGAAACCCCGGCCAAGCCCTAACCGACCTACGGGAAGTGTTTCCCTGCTGTTTTTTCATTCCAGGCGGTCCCAAACGGGACCGCCTTTTTTGTGTAATTTTTTTGGAAAGCGATCGGCATGAAAATTTCTCACCGATAACGTGTAAAGCAATGGTGACTGAAGCATAAGGCAACGCTGGAACTCTTTTCTCCCCTCAAGCATCAAATAGACATAAAATAGCTGGAAATGGCTTCCCTTGAAAAGCCGGTAGGGCTTTCTTCACTGGTCGGTGTTGGCGGCAGGACGGAGCGCACGACCAAAGCGCTACAATTG
>DASRLE010000568.1:0-13843 GCA_035648615.1 Saccharimonadales bacterium (SeqCode)
GATTCTGGAGGCGTTGAAAGGAGTGGCAGCCGCCCATCCCATGGTCCTCAAGGAACCGCCGCCCCGCGCCTTGTTCGTCAGTTTCACCAATAGCGCGATGAACTTTGAATTGCGCGCCTGGACCAGCCCGGTGGAAGATTGGTTTCAAGTGCGCAGCGATCTTTGCGTGGCCATCAACGCCGCCCTCACCGCCAAGCAAGCGGTGATCAAATAGCCCTTTGCACGGCGCGCGCATTCGCCCGAAGATGCTCTCGATTGAGGGTGCCGACGATGACGCTGGAAACCCCTTCCAAGGCAAAGATGGATCGAAACTTCTCATCCGGTGAAAGCGATTCCAGGTTGCCCGAGCCAAGAGCTTTCTTGATCAAAACGCCTTTGCCGAGTTCCGCAGCACGCCGGATGACTGGTTCCTCGCTGGCGTAACTTGCCGAATGAGTGACCATCACGACATCCACCATGCCAAGCGCGAACAGCCCGCCTTCAATGCTATTAATGCTGGCGCCGAAGCTGCGGATGTCCCCCCGCTCTTTGAGTTGTTGCAAAGTTTCGAGCACCGGCGAATCGCGCAAAGATTCCAGATCGCCGCGCGGACAATGCGCCAGCACGCAGTCCAGACGATCGGTCCTCAACCGTTGCAAACTTCGTTCCACGCTTTGCCGGGTATGGTGCGCCGAAAAATCGTAAGTCGATTCGCCGCCGGAAAACTCTTCGCCCGTCTTCGTGACAATGACGAACTGGCCACGCCGCCTCCCCAACAAATTCCCCAAACGCTCCTCGGCCAGGCCATAAGCCGGGGCGGTATCCAGCAGGTTCATGCCGTATTCGAGCGCGTCATCCAATAATTGACAGATAACATCATCACTCGGCAACGCAAAGGCCGGATACTTAATCTTTTGGTTTCGTCCGAACTTTACCGTGCCCAAGCCTAGCGCGCTGACGCTCAAGCCGGTCGAGCCGAGCGGGCGCCGGGGAATCTTCAAAGGCGGGTCCATTCGCGAACCTCCTCCCAGGGATACAAGCCCAGTGCGGCGGCAGGCAGCGGCAATTCCGTCGTTTTGTGCGAAGGCGAAATTCCCCGTTGTTCCAACCACTGCAATGTTTGACTGGCCAACGCGGGCGCGAGCACCAGCTTGGCCGGCCAGGCGAGGGCCGCATTGCCGATCGTTTTGATCGCAGCCCCTTGGGGAAGCAATCTATTGGCCGCCGGCTCCGCGCGATTGACATCGTGGATGGCCCAGCGAACCTGGGTCCAGTCGAATTCGGAAAACACGCTGCTCAACTCGCTATACGCCGTGCGAAGCGCATCCGCCCGGTCCAATTGACATGTTTTCTCGGCGAGGTTGCCTCCGATATACCAAACATTTTCGCCGTTCAAATCATGAGTCGTAATTGTCAGGCGGGGTTTCGGTTCAGGCACCAGCCAGTGGGTGTAAACACGATGAGGCAAACCGAGATCCATGAACATTCGCAGGGGGCGCCGCTGCGTCACCTCGTTTTTGTCCAGACCCAGTTGCTCCGCAAACCATTCGTTGCCCTGCCCCGCCGTAAAAATACAAGCGCGTGGATGAATCCTCGTTTCGCCAGCGTCGTCAAACAGAATTTCCACGACGTCCCCGCCTTCGCGGAGCAGTTCCCTGATCGACGCGCGCAAAGCCGCCGCCGGCCACCGATTCAAGGCCGCCAGCGCCGACTTGGTTGCCACCACTGGTTCCTGCAAACGAAAAACCTCGCCTTTAAACCCGCGCCCTCGAAATACCTCCGGCAAATCTTCGCGCGCGATCGGCTCAAAAGAGCTGCGGAAGGCCTTGGCGGCGATGGCGCTGGCCACCCGGCTGGCCAGGCCGCCGGTGGTAAATACGCACTGGTTCTCGGCCAGAAGCTGAGTCCCTTGCAAATCCACCTCGCCCTGGCCCGCCATGCACTCCAGCCAGATTTTCGGCATGGTCGAAAGAGTTTGCGCGGTCGTTCCCAGTACGCTGTCAAAAGCATACTTGACACCACTATGAAGAATCCCCTGCGCCGCCAGGGTTTGCCCCGAGCCGAGGGCGGTGTTTTCAAACAGCAGCGCATCAAATCCCAGCCCCCGCAACCGATTGAGCAGCCAAAGACCGGCAATGCCGCCGCCAAAGACTGCAACATCAATTTCCACCGCATCACGCATCTTGCCAACGCTAACGGCCACGTTAGTTTGAAGTCAATGTTGGGGGGCGCTCGAAGAGTAGAACCAAATGCATTCCACGAATGGGGAATTCGTCCGATTGCCATCTTGAATCGACGGGTCGCTCCTGGCAGGCTGCGGACCAAGGCCTGGAAGAGATAGCGTGGCCCCTCAATCAGCTTTTTGCCGCCGACCGGTCTTTGTTCACAGTTCCAGCGGAATCAAACCCTGCAAAAAAACGCGATTGGTGAACCAGGCGCGTGCCCGATGATTGTGTTGATTTCATATATCACCAATCAGTTCCTGACCGATGGCTTCTTTTCAACTACATCATTCCGGCTTAGATTCATGCACTGCACACCCCCCCTTAAGATTCCCTGTGCAACGGCTGATCAATCGTAAAGTGAGTCGGCTTGTAATTGAAATGCGAGATCCCAATCCAATTATCCGAGGAGTAGGATACAGAAGCGTGAAGGGCCATATTGAGGGTGGAATAGCAGTGGCCGAAAGTCGGGCGTATATTATTAGCTGTGGACTTGAAGATTTAAATGGCCGAGAAGGATGCCTGGGGCCTTTGACCTCCAACCTTACGGCATGCTTAACTGATAAAATCGGCTGCCATAATTTGTCCACTGGGGATCGCTGAAATAATATGAACCGTTCGCTAGCGTGTTGGTCTGAAGCGGAGTCCAGACATGACCGGCCAGGCTCGTGCAGGTTTCGACCACAACGGTAAAGTTGTTCGTGCCGATAATGTTGAACCCAAATTGATCGCTCCGAACGCCAAGGCTAATGCCGCTCTCTTGTACCTGCGGAGTCCACAGCACGGGCGTAATCGCGGTAACAGGCGGATCGCCAATTTCGGTGGAGAAGTTTCTCCAGCCGATAGCGCCGGGTAAATAATAGAGCGTCGCTTTGCTGTCTCCCCAAAATGGAGACGCGACAAAATTAGGGGCGTTGCCCTTGAAATAGACGCTAGTCAGTGTGTCGCACAGTTCGAACGTCTCGATCCCGATATTGGTGACGTTGACGGGAATCGTGATGCTGATCAGGTTGTCGCAATTGTCAAACGCGCTGTCCCCAATGCTGGTGACGCTCGCAGGAATCGTAAAGTTTGTAAAAGCGCAGGAATCGAACGCCTCAGTACCAATGCTTGTAACGCACCCGAGAATCGTGAAGTTAGTTAGATCAATGCAGTTGTAAAATGAACCGAAACCGATGTTGGTGACGCTTTGGGGAAGGGTGACGCTGGTCAGGCTGAAGCAATTAGCGAATGTGCCTTCTCCTGTACTGGTGATGCCGTTGGCAATGGTCACGTTGGTAACGCTGTAACAGGAATCGAATACGTTATTTCCAAAGTTGGTAATGCTACTGGGAAGTGTAACGCCTGTCAGGCTGGCGCAGCTATAAAACGCACCTGCCCCGATGCTTGTAACGCTGGCGGGAATAGTAATGCCGGTTAGGTTCCATGGTCCTTCATCCATTTCCGCGAAAGCAAATTCCCCGATACGGATGACCATTAAGCCATCGATGTTGGTTGGAATGGTCACGGTCCAAGGTGGCCCAACGTAACCGTTAATGGTCAAGCTGACACCATCCGCATTCGTGTCATAATCGTAGATGCCGCCGTCGATGTTTGTGTATGTGAATTGGGCTTGCACCAAAGACGGCAGTAGCAGAACTGCCGTACCCAACAGGCAAATCTGAATCAGATTTCGTTCGTTTTTAGTTCCGTCCTTTCGGCCAAGTTTCACGTTCTGAAGATGAACCTCCTTTGCTAAAAGTCAATGTCCTAAACCAACGTCAACCCGTCCCAACGAAGTCAATATGGGCAAGATCAACACCTCTACGAGTTGTCATTGCGACGCCTGGTCAAAATGGTATCTAGATCGGAACCCGCGTAGAAAGGGCACAATAGGCTGTCCCTGGGCATTAGACAGACTAGTAGAGGACTCCGTTCTCAGTTGCTCTGGCAGTTCGATCAACATCCAAGACTACATCCCCTTCAACCCCACGAGCCAAGCATTTCCACATCCTGACGTCTAGATCGTGAGGAACAACGCAATTCGAAGAAAGGATTGAAAAGTTAAAAAATTGCCGTATTTAAATGGCAATGGTATTCGTAAGAGCATGAAAGAATTATTGGTTTCCATTGATCAAGCAGGCCGAATTGTACTGCCAAAACATGTCCGCCAAGAACTTGCCATTCACCCCGGCGACACATTCAAGGTTTCCATTGAGGGGACGGCAGTCAGATTGACGCCAAATAAGGAGATCGCTGGATTTATTCGGAAGGGAAAAGCAATTGTTTTTTCCACCGTGGGCAATGCGACCCTCAGTCAAGAAACCGCGCAAGAAATTTTGGAATCTGGTCGAGCAGAACGCGATGCGCGAAATGCCGAAGGCTTGAGCCGAACGCGGCGGCGATGAAGGTTTTTCTGGATACGAGTGTGCTGCTTGCTGCCCTGCTTCAAAAGCACGTTGCGCATGAGCGTGCTTTTGCATTGCTTGAGCGTATCCAAGGCGGAGAGGATGACGGTTATATCTCAGCCCATAGTGTGGCTGAAGTTTATGCCAATCTGACGAAACTTCCGCCGCCGTTTCGTCATTCTCCGGAGCAGGCGCTTCTCAATGTTGAAGAAAACATTCTCAAATACTTCGAAATCTCCAGTCTGAGTGGCAGCGATTACAAAACTCTGATTCGTGAAGCCGCTCTGGCTGGCATTCAGGGTGGCACCATCTATGACGCAATCCTTTTAAAGAGCGCCGACAAAGTGGCGGTGGAGCGAATCTACACGCTTAACCTAAAACATTTTCAAGCAATAGCTCCAAGAGCCATCGCTTCGTATATCCTTTCGCCGTGACGCGAACATTCGTATATCGTTTTGTTTCATTGGTAGGGGTTTTTATTCCTGGTTGGGTGCAGGCGGGCTGGCAAACGATCGTCTCCGGCGAATCATTCCAAAACGCCGCCGCCTTCACTTCGGCGTGGAATTACGCCTATCCTTGGGGAAATGACCAAAATGGCAGCGCCCGGATGTTTGTCACCAACGTGGTGGCTTCCAACGGCATGGTGACGTTGAGCGCGTGGCCGGTGGCGGTGGCCGGCAGCGAAGGCGTGAGCAGCAAGAATCCTCACTTGGAAATCCATTATAATTCCGGGACTTTTTATCTCAAACAGCAAATCACCATCAATGCGCAATTTCCGAATTGGGACATGAGCGTCCAGGCCCGGGTACCCTCAGTGATCGGAACCTGGCCTGCGGTTTGGTTTACCGGCGCCCATTCATGGCCCCCCGAATCGGACTTTATGGAGTTTAAGGGCAATTCCAATTGCTGGCAGAATACCTACAACGGCAAATGGCAAAGCGTGCAAACGACGGTTTCGTCCCCGGACGATTGGCATAGCTATCGAGTGGTGGCGAATTTAGAAAACACCACCAACGTGGCTTTTCATTATTACATTGATGGAATTTTAAAAACCGAGCAAACGTCCACAACTTTTGTGGATAGTCCTTGCTGGCTGATTGTGGATTTTCAAATGGAGGGTTCTTCGGGCGCTCCCGGCCCGACAGCGCCGCAGTTCTTTTACGTCAGCAATCTGGTTGTCAGGCGGGAAGAGTCGCCCACACATTAAGACTTCGCCCGCGCCGACTGTAATTGGCGCATCAATTCCGCAGCGGGCCACTGGCCGGGGGCCGTCGGTTGATCGAGGTAGCCGTAACTCAAACACGAGCCCAGGGTGGGAAACAACACCCGTGTCTGCCGCCATTCCTCGCCCATGCCAATGACGCACAGCGGCTGATCCCATTTCCTTTCCAGCAGCGACCGCAAGATGGCCACGTCTGCTTCGCTCCTAATCCGGGTGGAAATCTTGGCGACCGTCCCGATTTCCTGCGCCTTCGCCACCACCGATGCCAATTCGCCCAATGGCGGCGTGCCTTGAAAGTCGTGATAGGAGACGATGCAGACTTTGCCCAGGCGTTTCGCTTCCTTCGCCACTGCCGCACAGATCGTGCTTCTCAATTCCACGTCCACTGCCGACAGTTTGGCCAGCCCCTGCTCGTAGATTTTCAAACGGCGGTGGTCATCGGTCTCCCAATCGCCGCCTTCGCTCCGCAATCGAACGGTCAATAATACAGGCGTCCCACCGTCCTCGATGGCCTGGCATCGGGCCAGCCAATCGGCCGGGCGGGATGTTTTATCCAGACGCACTTCGACAATATCGCAACCGCCGCGAAAACTGCCGTCCAACGACGACAATGTTCCGACAACCTGCGGTCCTTGATTGAGGATTAAGCGATTCATCAGAGACAATCTCCACTTTGTCGGAGGGCCGGTGCGTTGCGCGGGCATGGACGCCGCAGCGCGGCGTCCCTACCTTGAAGAACTGTGTTATGCCCGTTCATAAGTTCATCATGCGGAAAATTCTTTTAACCTTAAACCCAAAACTTTAGACTTCGCCCAGAGATTTTATGGACAAAATAATTATCAAACCGGCGGGCGCTCCTCCAGCGGCGGGTCCTTACAACCATGGCGTGCGGGTGGATGGCCTGCTCTTTTGCGCCGGCCAAGTTCCGATTCTTCCCGAATCGGGCCAGCTCGTCTCGGGGGACATCCGCGCCCAAACCGAGCGGGTTTTGGAGAACGTCAAAATAATTTTGCAAGATCAGGGCCTGACCATGGCCAACGTTGTCAAGACGACGGTTTTTATGACCGACCTGGCTGACTTCGCCGCCATGAACGAAGTTTATGGACGCCATTTCACCAAGGATTTTCCGGCCCGCACCACCGTGCAGGTCGCCGCGCTGCCTCGCGGGGCCAGCATCGAGATTGAAGTCGTCGCCCATTACTGATGCCCCAACTCGTCGTCATCGCCATTGCCTTCGCCGTCGGAGGATTGCTCGGCGGAGCGCTGGGCTGGTTGTTCGGTTCGTTGCGCGGGAAACGCCCGGTCCTTCCCGTGGATAATCGGCTGGAAGACGAATTGCGCCAGCAACTTCAGCAGCGCGAAAAGGAACTTGAGTCTGTTCGCGGTCAATTGAACCAGTCCTCCGCCGCGCTCGCCTCAGCCGAGGCCAATCGCGACGCCGCCCAGCGGCTTTTGGCTGAAAGCCGGAACATGCACACGGAGAACCTGGCCGCCGCCAAAGCCGCCCAAGACAAAGCTCTTGGCGATTTGCGCGACACCTTCAAAGCCCTCAGCGCCGACGCCTTGAAACAAACCGCCCCGCAATTTCTGCAACTGGCCAACGAAACTTTTGCCAAATTCCAGGAATCCGCGAAAGGCGATCTGGCCCAGCGCCAGCAATCCATCGCCACTCTCATTCAGCCGTTGAAGGAGCAATTGGACATCTATCAAAAGCGCCTCGCCCAAAGCGAATCGACCCAATCCGCCACCTTGGGCGAAGTCAAACAGCAATTGGAAAGCCTCGCCAAAAACAGCCAGTCTCTTTCGAGCGAAACGCTGCAACTTCGCCGCGTCCTCAGTTCCAACCAGGCGCGCGGCCGCTGGGGCGAAGAAACCTTGCGCCGGGTCATCGAAGCCGCAGGCATGAGTCCGCACTGCGACTTCAGCGAACAACCCCAGATCGACGACAAAAAGCCCGACCTCATCATCCATCTGCCGGGCCAGCGCATAATAATAATTGACTCCAAAGTTCCCGACCTTGATTTCCTGCAAGCCATCGACGCCGCCGACAATCTCAAACGCGCCGAAGCCCTCCACCTCCACGCTGGCAAACTAAAAGAAACCATCCGCGACCTCGCCCGCAAAGATTATCCCGCGCAATACCCGACCGCCCTCGACTACGTCGTTCTCTTTCTGCCCGCAGAATCCCTGTTCAGCGCCGCCTTGGAGGCGGATCGCGAACTTATCGTCTGGGCCGCGCAGAAACAAATCATGCTCGCCACTCCGGCCTCGCTCATCGGTCTGCTTAGCGCCATCAGCGTCAGTTGGCAGCAACACGCCCAGACCGAAAATGCCCGCGAAATTGCCGCCACCGCGCAGGAACTTTTCACCCGCATCACCCGTTTCATCGAGCACTTCGAAAAAATCCGTTCCGGCCTGGAGCGCGCGACCACCGCCTACAACGACGCCCTGGGCAGCTATGATCGCATGGTTCGTCCCAGCGGCGAGAAGCTGCAAAAACTCAGCGGCGCCGCCGCGCTCAAAGAACTGCCGGAAATAGCTCCGCTCACCTCGACGTTGCGCTTGCCGCCGGCGTAGTGGATAGCGTACAGCTACGTGGGCCACAGCGCACTTTGAAGCGGTAAGACGTCGCGTTGCCAGAAATGAACGCCACTTGGGCGCGCTCGTGCCACGATACCTAATCGGAGAGCAATCGTCTCAAAACGCGGATGTCGCAAAACGCGGCGTACGTAGTAGGCCGTATCGTCAACCCTCACGTCCAGCCAAAGAAGACAATAAGCAGAATGGCAAAATTCGCGGCGAAAAAAGTCCTTATCTTGCGTAAAAAAAGTGACCCTCCGCCGCCGGTGTAACAATGAGAGAATGTTATCATCTTTGATACCGAGATGGCCCGTATCCATACCGATTTCCCGGAAAGAAATTCCCCACGCGCGAAGGAGGGAGCGCTGATCTATCGAAAAGTTCTCGTCCAGGAGATTCAAGCGGGAGCGAGGGCCGCCCGTTTGGAAGCGCGATGACGCGCCAATCGTCCGCCCTTGTCCAACCAGGATTGCCGGGAAAGTTTGACCGCCTCTCCCACCGCAGCCAAACAAATTCGGCCGCCCCAACGAACCACGCAAATAAAATCCCAGGATCGACCTTCCGCCACATCATCCAGCACCTGCCAAACCATGATCCGCGTGCCTTTGAATGTGGGTTTTCCGTGACAGATTTCCGGGTCGGCGACAATATACTGGCCAAGCTCGATCCGTTCGGAAATACGCTGCGAAGCATCGCTGTCACCATTTTTCATTCTAAAAGTATTTTACTAGGTGGCTGTAGCTTGACAAGATGGATTTTTTGCCATTCAGCTTGTGCGTAAGCGAGTAGGATGGCGCAATTTTTCTAATTCGGCCCGCAACGGAAGCCAGTATCGCCGGTCCTTTTCTCGAATGATAGCTTCCTCATCTTTCAACGCCTCCTCCAATTTATTCCGGTTGCCGAGCGCGGCGTGGGCAAGCAATGGACGAGTTGGAATCAACCGCCGACAAAGCACCGGGTGGCGTTGGGCGTTCTCCGTGAGAAGTTCCGGCGTGCGAAGCTCGCGGAACCAGAATCGGATTTGCGAGGGGTTGGGATGCGCGCTGTTCTGGAAAAAATGCGCTTCGACCAAACGGCGGATCATGGGCCAGTCTTTGTCGCGTTGAGTTTTCTTGGCTGCAACAAGATCGGGCAGGGAAAGCACATCGTAACGCGTCCCGTCGGAAAGCTCCAAGGTAGTCCGGCGTTTCCAGAGTTTGGCAAAAGGATCCACGCCGCGCATTTTGGACATCACGTCCACCCGCATTCGCAAGGCGTCCGGATGCCGGCAGCGAAAATGGATGGCATGACCGCGGCGAAAATATTTCAATTCAAATGGCGGAACGGCGATGACCTCAGCCTCCAAGGCCGCTAGCGCGCGGCGCAGACGCGCGAGATTAGCGGCGTCGGCGACGATGGCCAGATCGGTATCGCGGCTAAACTCGGCCCCGCCGTAAAACACGCAGGCTTGGCCGCCCATGAGGAGGGCGCGCACGCGGTGCTCGCGCATCGTAGAAAGGACTTTGCGTATCGGGTTCGGGATCAAGTGAGCCTCCCAGTTCGAGATAGATTTGCCAGAGCTTCTCGCTTTCCAGCCAGCGTTGCGCGGGAGTGAGCCGATACCACTCCGCCCATTCTTCCCCGACCAATTCTTCCGGCTGAATCATGTGACATAAATAGCAAACTTATACCCGGCTGTAAACTTCGCGCTTTTATGGGAACATGCACAGGATTGTTGGCAAAGCGCAAGGGGAAGGGAGTGAAACCGAAGCGACTCCCGATGCGAGACAGTTTGTTTGGTTGAATTGGCCAGGGTTATTGATAGATTCAATCGGACGTTATGAACTTTCGATTCAATCTCAGCAAAGCCACCGAAGTGGGTTGTTTCTTCCTCCAGCGCGGCGGCGGACAAATGAATATCATGAAGCTGGTCAAGCTTGCGTATCTTCTGGACAGGCTTTCACTGGACCGCCGCAATTCTCCGATCTCGGGGGGTGATTATCTCTCGATGAGGAACGGTCCAGTCACGAGTGAAATGCTCGACTTGATCAATGCCGGAAGGTTGATGGGCGAATCCGACCAGCGCTGGGAGCAGAGTGTGAGCAATCGCACCAACCATGAGGTCAAACTGGAAAAAATGCCGGTGCGTGAGCACCTCTCTGATGCGGATATATCATTACTGGACGAAATCTGGGCGGAGCATGGGAATAGAGATCAATGGCAGTTGGTGGAGTGGTGCCACCACCATTGTAAGGAATGGGTGGCGGTGACCCATGGCTGCGCTCCCATCGCAGTGGAGCAGATTGCCATTGCGCTCGGAAAAAGTCCCCGACAAATCAACCGCCTGCGCCAGGAAGCCATCGAGTTGAACCAACTCGACGAAATCTTCGCCGAAGCATGATTCGGCTCGGCACGGCGCTAAAAACGACGGAGCAGCCGTTTCATCGTTGCCTCGTAATTTCCGACCCGCTGGCCAATGGCGGCCAAGTTGTGCTCGTGCGCGTAACCACAGATGACGGAACTTGGCCCGATCGAGATTGCATTCTCTCGCCTGCCGATTGGAGCGAACTGGAGCACGCTTCGACCGTGGCATATTCGACCTGCAAATTTGGCCCGGCTGTCAAAGCATTAGAAGCGGCCATTCAGCGAGGAATGTTTCAGGAGATCCCACCTCCGCCCGACGCGACCTTGCGCAAAGTTATTTTAGCAGGCCATTCATCACCAACGATGTCGCCTGGGGCGAAAAAGTGGCTGGGAAAAATTTGATTTGACTGCGGGTTTAGAAATTTATTTAGCGATGCCGGACTTGAGGGATTCCAATTCTTCCCAGCGGGCGTAGAGACGGGGCAGTTTTTCTTTGGCGGCGGAAAGTTCGGCGAGCAGGTCGTTTGTCTGGGACGCGTGGGTGCGATGGAAATCCGGGGAGGCAAATAGACTTTCGATGCGGGCTATCTCCGCCTCCAAGGCGAGAATTTGCGGCTCCATGCCTTCGAGTTCACGCATTTCTTTGAAGGATAGTTTGCCGGCTTTGGCCGGCCTGGACGGAAGGCTGGCTTCGCGCGAGGAAGTCATTGATGACGTGTTGGAGGACGAGCCGTCCGTCCAGCGCCCGGCGGCTGGGGCGGCTTTTTGCTTTTTCTCGAGGTAATAATCGTAGTCGCCGACGCTGTGATGGATTTTTCCGTCGTCTTCGAAGGCCAGGATGTCCGTGCAAACGCGGTTGAGGAAGTAACGGTCGTGGCTGACGACGCAGACCACCCCGGGAAACGCGATCAGCGCCTCTTCCACGACGCGCAGGGTCGGCAGGTCGAGGTCGTTGGTTGGCTCGTCAAGAATAAGAAAATTTCCGCCGCACTTTAAAATTCGCGCCAGCAAGAGACGGCTGCGTTCGCCTCCCGAGAGATATTTTACCTGCGTCGTGATGCGTTCGTCGGCGAAGAGAAATCGCTTGAGGTAGCTGCGCAAAGAAATTTTAGATTCGCCCCATTGCACGAATTCCGTTCCGTCGGCGGCTTCGTCCAGCACGGTGCGTTCGTCATTGAGCTGCAGGCGGGCCTGGTCCACGTAGTTGAATTTGGTGAGTTGGCCCACTTTGACGGTGCCTTCGGATGGCGTGAGCTGGCCGATGATGAGTTTAAGCAGGGTCGTTTTGCCCAAACCATTTCTGCCGCAAATGCCGATGCGCCGTCCATTCTCGAAAGCGAAATTAAATCCGCTGAACAACATGCGTCCGCCGAGTTCCATGCCGAGGTTCTTCAATTCGACGACGCGATTGCCGAGCGGCGGCGGCGGAGGGATGACCAATTCCATGTCCTCCTCGACGGGAGTAGTCTCTTGCGCGGCGGTGTCATAGTAACGCTCGAAACGGTTCTTCTGTTTGCTGCGTTGCGCGCGCGGTCCTTGGCGGACCCAGGCCAGTTCCTTTTTTAGGAACATCTGGCGTTTGTGTTCGAGGGTCGCATCCGCGGCCTGGCGTTCGGCTTTGGCCAGGAGGTAATCGGTGTAATTGCCGGTGTGCCAAAAAAATTTGCCGTCGCACAACTCGACGATGCGGTTGACCACCCGATCCAGAAAATAGCGATCATGCGTCACGACCAGCGAAGTGCCGGCGAAGTTTTCCAGAAAATCGGCCACCCAATCGATGGACTCGGGATCGAGATGGTTGGTCGGCTCATCCAGGATGAGCAGTTCCGGTTGCGAAACAATCGCCCGGGCCAGGGCGACGCGCCGTTGCTCGCCGCCGGAAAGGGAATCGATTCGCCGTTCGCCCGGCGGACAATTTAGATGTGACATGGCCGTCTCGACCCGTTGATCGAGCGTCCAGCCTTCGAGCGCGCGAATGCGCCGCTCCAGGTCCTCGTGCCGCTTGGACTCGGCGGGCAGCGACTCGAACTCGGCGATCAAATCCAGCGTGCGCCATGCTCCCTGGCGAACATTGCCCCGGACATCCCGCGACTGATCCAGCGTGAAATCCTGGGGCAGATAACTTACCACCAAGTCGCGCCGCGCCGTCACTTCGCCGCTGTCCTGGGATTGCAAACCGGCGAGTATTTTCAGGAACGTCGTCTTGCCTGAGCCGTTGCGCCCCACTAATCCAATGCGGTCGCCATCCTCGATGCCAAGCGTGGCGGCATCGAGAATCGCGCGCTCATTGTAGCGGACAACTAAATTGGTGGCGGCAAGGATGGTGGACATTCCCGCCGAATAAGTAATCGAATCGCAGCGCCAAGTCGAAATTAAACTGGCAGCGCACGCGTTCTATTTTGCGAATTTGGTTTTTTCGGTCCTATGGAGTATCACAGCAACTATAAATGAAACCGCTCCGAATCGTGTTGCTGCTATTCTTGACAGGCTTGCTGCGCGCCGCAGTCGTGCCGCCCAATACGGACCTGACGGAGCGTGAACAGCAGATTATTGACGCCGTCCATCCAGTCGCGGTCCCGTATTTCAATGGGACACAAGTGATAGGTGTTCGACCGGGTACGGCATTGCTCCACGCGCTTGCCGTCACCAGCAAGCGGCCATTGATGTTTTCCAGCAAATCACTTCCCCGCAGTTTGGAACTGGATTCACAAACAGGAATTATCTCCGGCATCCTAACCAAGCCGGGCGAATACAAATTCAGGGCGATCGCCCAAAACTCCAACGGCCGGGCCGCAGTCGAAATCAAAATTCTCTGCGGCGACACGCTTGCGCTGACTCCACCCATGGGCTGGAACAGCTACAATGCTTTTGGCGACTCCGTCCGCGAGTCCGAGGTGCTGTCCAATGCAATTTGGCTCAAGGAAAATCTCCAGCCACTAGTGTAGTGTCCCGGAAATGACTAGACATATAAAAATCGTGGATTACGAGGGAAATGGCCCGAACCAACGAAGCCGTCCTCCGATAATATGTCTAGTTAATTGCGAGACACTACACTAGGCTGGGACACGGTGGTGGTGGATTTTCGCTGGTATGATTCATTGGCCGACGGC
>DASRLE010000569.1:0-7849 GCA_035648615.1 Saccharimonadales bacterium (SeqCode)
ACGTCAGCGGGCAGAAGCATCGGAGTCTGCCGGTCAATGTTAACAAAGCGCGTTGACATGAAGACTTAGACCACCTGGTTCAAGTTATATTCGATACGCTTACTTTAATTATTAGTTTTAAGTCCGACAGGCTGCTAGACACGCTTCCACTACGTCCCAGTTGGTGCGGTGGGACGTTTCCGGCAGCAGCGTGACCAAAGCGCGCCCCCGGTCTGGTAGTTGGGCGCCTTCCGACGGGACGATCCTGCCGTCCGCGATCTCAGCTTCGATGGTCACGTATGTCATGTGAACATAATGAACCTCAAATCGTTTTAAATCAAGCACGGAGTCGGCCGTGTGGTTTTTCCTATCGTTGACAATCGCTGATTCGCCCTGTGTTTATCTGGGGTTTGTGAAAGATAAACAGCGTGGCTGCCTTTCTGGCGATCCAGAACAAACCCAAGTCTCGCACCACACGCGCCAAATCCTTTGGCTTCAGCGCGGGCAGCTTGCTCATGTCGCAACCGGTATAGAACGAATCATGATCTCCTCGTGCGGAATCGGTTCATTATGAGCAGCGAGGCTCTCGATGTAGATTTCCATTGCTTCCTGTATATTACGCAACGCCTCGGCCTCTCTTTCGCCCTCGCTATGGCATCCTCTCAGGGCGGACAGAACGCATGATAACCGCCAACGGATTCTTTCTTCAAACGGGAGGGGCTATTTGCCAGGCCGGAAATGGTCAAACTTCATTGATCGCGCGGTTTTCGCTCCACATTCTTCGATCTTCGTTCTAAACTCTTAAGCGTCCGTGCGCTCGTAGCTCAGTTGGATAGAGCAACTGCCTTCTAAGCAGTGGGTCGTGGGTTCGATTCCCGCCGGGCGCGCCAGTTTTTTTGATGAATTTTATATGCCTGCGCCATCGCGTTTAATTCGTTCGAGGATCATGTTTTGTTGGATGGTGGGGTGTCTGGTGGCCGGGCCTCTTTATGGGCAACGGGGGGATTCCAAGGAACCCAATACGGTCCAGAATGACCCGATTCCGATTGACCGGGTGCCGCCTTCGCCGGTGCTGTCGCCGATGGAGGCTTTGCGGGCTTTTAAAATTCAGCCGGGGTTTCGGATCGAGTTGGTGGCGAGTGAGCCGCTGATTCATGATCCGATCGCGATGGCTTTCGGGCCGGATGGACGGGTCTGGGTCGTCGAGATGAGTGGGTATATGCCGAATGTCGATGGAACGCATGAGGATAGGCCGCTGGGCAAGGTGGTGGTGCTGGAGTCGTCTAAGAATGATGGACGGTTGGATATCCGCGTGGTTTTTGCCGATCATTTGGTGCTGCCGCGCGCGGTGGCGCTGGTGCGGGATGGAGTGCTGATCGGCGAGCCGCCGCATTTGTGGTTTTATCCGATTGTCGATGGCGATAAGGCGGGGCCGCGGGTCGAGGTGGCGAAGGATTTTGGGAATAATTACAATCCGCAGGGCACGGCCAATGGTCTGATGTGGGGGCTGGATAATTGGATTTACGACGCTTCGCACACGACTCGCTTGCGCAATACGGACGGTGATTGGCTGCGCGGTTCGACAACGTTGAAGGGGGAATGGGGCATCGCGCAGGATGATTACGGCCGCATCATTTACAATTCGAACAGCGACCAATTTCGTATTGACCTCGTGCCTGCGGAGTATATTCAGCGCAATCCGAATTACCGGCACGCGCTGGGATTGAACGTCGATCCCATTCACGATGAAACGGTCTGGCCGATTCACATGACGACGGGAGTGAACAGGGGTTATGCCAAGAACATTCTGCGGCCCGATGGCACGCTGGCGAAGACGACGGCGGCTTGCGGGCCGATTGTTTATCGCGGCGATAATTTTCCGAACGAGTATCGCGGCAATGCTTTTGTCTGTGAGCCGGCAGGGAACTTGATCATTCGCGACATTTTGGGGGAGACGAATGGGGTGATGACGGGGCGGGAAGCATATCCGCATGAGGATTTTCTGGCTTCGACGGATGAACGTTTTCGTCCGGTGAGTCTTTATAACGGGCCGGATGGCGCGCTGTATGTAGTGGATTTTCATCGCGGCGTGCTCGAGCATCGGCTGTCGGTCACGACTTACTTGCGGCGGCAAATCAAGGCGCGCCACTTGGAGCAGCCGCTCGGTTTGGGACGAATTTATCGCATTGTTTATGACGATAGCCATCCGGTGCGGGCGACTTTGGCAAATTTGGATTCGGCGCAGTTGGTCGGAAAATTGGGCAGTCCCAATGGCTGGGTGCAAGATACCGCGCAACGTTTGCTGGTCGAGCGCGCTAATCCGCAGGTCATTCCCGCGCTCAAGCGGCAGGCGATTTACGCGTCGGATCCGGTGACCCAAATTCATTCCGTGTGGACGCTCGATGGAATGGGACAGGCGGACAAGGACACGCTCTTCAATTTGATGGCTAACCCGCATCCTAAAGTTCGAGCGGCGGCGATTCGAATCTCGGAGGACTTTCTGCGCGGCGCGGAAGCCGAGGAGTTTTGGCGACGCTTGCTGGCCATGGCGGAGGGCGACCTTGCGCCGGACGTGCAGTTACAACTGGCCTTCACGTTCGGCCAGACGACGCGGCCAGAAGGTGAACGGGGTTTGTGGATTGTGGCCCAGCATTCGGCGGCCCGCCCGTTAGTGCGCGAAGCGATTCTCAGCGGATTGAATGGGCGCGAATTGGGATTTGCCGAACGCGTTATCAGCGACTGGAAAGACCAACAGACCGGTCGCGATGCCATGCTGGCAGGGTTGTCCGAATGCATCGCCAACTCCCGAGAGACCAACCGTATCGCGCGATTGTTGGAGGCGGCTTCGGGCGCTGTGGAATGGCAACAACGCGCGGTGCTCAATGGTTTGGGGGCGCGAATTTCCGCGCGAGTCAAGAAGGTTTATTTTCCGGCCGAGCCGAAAGGTCTGGTCGAATTGTGCCGCGATCCGAAGCTGGCTGCGCCGATTGCCAAGCTGGGCCGGTTGCTGGCGTGGCCGGGACAGCCCGGTTATGTGCCGCCGCCGTTTGTCCAGCCGCTAACCGCTGTCGAGCAAAAGGAATATAATTTGGGCCGCGACCTTTTTAGCGTTACTTGCGCAGCGTGCCATCAACCGACCGGCCTCGGCATGGGCGGAGTGGCTCCGCCGCTGGTCGATTCAGAATGGGTGCTCGGTTCGGCCGATCGGCTGGCCCGAATTGTTTTGCGAGGTGTGCAGGGGCCGATCAAAGCGGCGGGAGTGAGTTTTGATTTGGAAATGCCGAGTTGGGCTTCGTTCAATGACGAGCAGCTTGCCGGGATTCTGACCTATATACGGCGGGACTGGGACCAAGGCGCGTCCGCCGTCCAACCGGCGACGGTCCAGGCGGCGCGCTCGGCCACCGCGCAACATGACGGCGCGTGGACGGAATCGGAATTGTCCAAACTGCCTTGATATAAGAAGGCGGGAAGGATACCAATCGGGGAATGGCGCTAAGAGTCTTCAATACGTTGTCCCGCTCGTTGCAGGAATTTGTTCCGCTCGACCCGGGCGGTAAAGAAGTGGGACTGTACTGCTGCGGACCGACGGTGCATGACTTTGCGCATATCGGGAATTTTCGCACCTTCGTCTTTGCCGATTTGGTGCGGCGCTACCTGGAATTCAAAGGGTACGCCGTGCGGCATGTCATGAACGTCACGGACGTCGAGGACAAAATCATCAAGCGCGTGGCGGACACAAAAACTTCGCTGCGCGATTACACCGCGAAATATGAAGCGGCGTTCTTCGAGGATTTGGCCGCGCTGGGCTGCCTGCGCCCGCATGAAACGCCCCATGCCGTCGATCATATCGCGGACATTGTTACTCTTATTGACAGATTGATGGAGCGCGGACTGGCGTATCGGACGGCGGACGGCTCGGTTTATTTCAGCATCGAGAAATACCGGGGGCGCGGCTGTATTTACGGGCAATTGGTCAAGTTGAATTTCGAGGAAATGCGGCCGGGTGAAAGGGTCAGCAGCGACGAATATGCCAAGGAGGCGGTGGCCGATTTTGCGCTGTGGAAGGCGCGGGCGCCGGAGGACGGCGAAGTGTTTTGGCCCAGCCCCTGGGGCGAAGGGCGGCCCGGCTGGCACATCGAATGCAGCGCGATGAGCATGAAGTTGCTCGGGCCGAGTTTCGACCTGCACCTGGGGGGCGAGGATTTGATTTTCCCGCATCACGAGGATGAAATCGCGCAGAGCGAAGGGGCGGCCTTGCAGGAAAGCGGGCGTCCGTTTGTCAAATATTGGTTGCATGGCGCGCATTTGCTGGTGGAAGGCAAAAAGATGAGCAAGTCGCTGGGAAATTATTTCACGCTGCGCGATTTGTTGGGCCAAGGCAGCAGCGGGCGGGAGATACGGTACTTATTATTGACGGCGCATTACCGGGAATCTTTCAATTTTACCCTGGATGGGTTGCGGGCGGCGCGCACCGCTCTGGCCCGTCTGGATGAATGCCTGGGCAAATTGCGGGAAATTGCGGGTAATGCTTCCGCTCCGCCGGAGGAACAACTAGTGCGGCACTTCATCGCGGCCATGGACGAAGACTTTAATGTTTCCGGGACCTGGGGCGCGATTTTCGAATGGGTGCGGCAGAATAACCGGCTGGCGGCGTCCAAGGAATTGTCGCCCGCGCAGGCTGCGGCGGCCTTGGCGGCCTGGGGAAAAATTGTTGACGTGCTGGGGCTTGCTCCGGCCGAAGCGACGGACACTCCGGCGGAGTTGCAGGCTCTACTGGACCAACGCGAAGCAGCGCGCAAAGCAAAGGACTTCAAGCGGGCCGATGCGATTCGCGACGAATTGAAGGGCAAAGGATGGAGTATTGATGACACTCCGCAAGGCGCGCGTTTGAAACCGATTTATTGATATGCGGGGATTATTTATCACCTTCGAAGGGACTGAGGGAAGCGGCAAATCGACCCAAATCCAAGTGCTGGCCAAACGCCTGCGCGAGATGGGGCGCGTGGTCCAGACGTTGCGCGAACCGGGGGGCACGCCGATAGGCGAGGAAATTCGCCATACCCTCAAACATAGCAATGTGAACCATGCCATGATGGCGGAAACGGAATTATTGCTGATGAACGCCAGCCGTGCGCAATTGGTGCGGGAAGTGATCCGGCCCGCGTTGAACAGCGGGGAGGTTGTTTTGTGCGATCGCTTCCACGATTCGACTGTCGCCTATCAGGGCTATGGACGGGGCCTGGATTTGACGCTGGTGCATCAGATCGTCTCGGGCGCCGTGGGGGGAACGCAACCCGATTTGACGTTGTTATTGACTGTTTCTGTGCAAGTGAGCGAGGCGCGGCGGCTGGCCCGGTTGCTGCCTGGTTTGGAGACTGTCCGGGATCGAATCGAGGAAGCTGACCGGAGCTTTTTTGAGCGGGTCGAGGAAGGGTACCGCAAGGTGGCGGCTTCCGATCCGAACCGCATCCGTTCCATTGATGCCAGTTCCGCTATCGAACAGGTGAGTCAAGCGGTCTGGCGTGCGGTCGAACCTTTGCTGGCGGGGCAGGGCGAGGGAAAAAAACCGGCCAATGGTCAATCAATCCCAATCGCTCCCAGGAAACCGCTCCGCATTGAGTAGCCTAGACCGCGCAATGATTATTTCCACCCGATATGTTGCGCGCCGGATAATGTTCTTGGCGATTTTGGTTGGCACGGCGCTCTCTTGTTTTTCGGTTGCGGCGGCGGAAGCGGGTTCTGATTCAAATTATTGGGCGATAGAGGATGCGGGGGCGCGGGCGAAGCTGCCGCTTTATCAAGTCATCCCCGCCGCCAAGGCGGAGGAGCTGACTCCGGCCAACGGCTTTCCCAATGGGAAAACATTCTTGACCTGGGAGAGGTCGCACGGGGACAACGGCGGAATGCGTTACTCGGCGCTTCGTCAAATCAATCGCGGCAACGTCACCAATCTTGCAGTGGCTTGGATTTATCATTCGCACGACACGAAGAACGCCTTGGAATGTAATCCTATCATCGTCGGCGAGCGGATGTTCACCCCAACTCCGGGGGATTCGGTCGTGGCCGTCAATGCAGGAACGGGGGTCGAATTATGGCGCTTTAAACCCGCGGGCCGCCCGGCTTTTCGGGGTTTGATTTATTGGGCGGGACAAAGCGGGTCAGCCGAGCGGGTGATGTTTTGCGCGGGCAAATTTCTTTATGCGCTCGATCCGAAAAGCGGGCAACCCATCCCCAATTTCGGCGAGGCGGGCAAGGTTCTTCTGCCGGGCGTGGCTGAAGCGGGATTCGGAGCAGCGACAGCCGCGCCGGCGATTTTCCAGGATATTATTATTGTGCCTGGGTTCGAGAAGGACGTGTGGGGTTTCGATGTGGCCAGCGGAAGATGGTTGTGGACGTTTCACACCGTGCCGCAGGCCGGCGAATTTGGTTTTGACACCTGGGACAAAACCGAATCCTACGCCGCCAACGCCTGGGCCGGGATGGCTTTGGATGAAAAGCGCGGCATCGCTTTCATCACGACTGCTTCGCCCAAACCGAACTTCAACGGCGTGCGGCATCGCGGCCAGAATCTCTTCGCCAATTGCGTCATCGCGCTCGACGCCCGGACGGGCCAGCGGCTATGGCATTTCCAGGAAATCCGCCACGACATTTGGGACTTGGATATTTCAGCTCCGCCCAACCTGGCCACGATCACCCGCGACGGACGACGGGTGGATGTGGTGGCGGCGACGACCAAAATCGGCAACACGCTTTTACTCGACCGCACCAGCGGCAAGCCGATTTTCCCTTTTCGCTTGCGACGCGCGCCGGCCAGCGACGTTCCTGGAGAACAGACGTGGCCCTATCAACCGGATCCCGAATTGCCCGAGAATTTTTCGAAGCTGGAATTCACGGCCAGCGATCTGACGACGCGGACGGATGAGGCGTCCGAATATGCGCGGACGTTGTTTAAGAGCATGCGCACCGGTTGGTTTCTGCCTTGCGCCGAGGGACGGCCGACGTTGTATTTCGACGTCGATGGCGGGGCGGAATGGACGGGAGCGTGTGTGGATGCGGAAACAGGCCGGTTGTATGTGACCGCCAATCGCATTGGCTGGGCCATTAGCCTGTTTCGGGACGACGATCCACCCGATGACCCGAAGGCGCCCAAGACCTTGGGACAAAAAATCTTCGAGACGACGTGCGCGGCGTGCCACGGAACTAATCGTCTGGGAATTGGGCTGTATCCGCCCTTGCGCGGCTTGCGCCACCGGCTAACCGAGGAAGCGATCACTCAACAAATTCGCAATGGGAAGAACGCGATGCCGGCCTTTCCCCAGCTACGCGGCGCGGATTTGAAAGCATTGGTGGATTTTCTTCTTTTGCGCGACCGTCCTGAACCCGTGGCGGCGACGAAAACCGAACGGCCCGTCTATAGCTTTGCAGGCTACCCGCGATTTTATGACCAAGAGCACTATCCCGCGAACAAGCCGCCGTGGGGCACGCTAAATTGTATTGACTTGAATACAGGCAAACTGGAATGGGCGAAACCGCTGGGCGAATACCCCGAATTGGCCGCCAAGGGAATGCCCTCCACTGGAACGGAGAATTATGGAGGAGCCATCGTGACGGCGGGCGGTTTGCTTTTTTGTTCAGGCACCCGGGACAACAAGATTCGGGCTTTTGACAAAACCACTGGCGACGAGTTATGGGCCGCGACATTGCCGTGGGCGGGAAGCGCTGCGCCCGCGACTTATCAAATCGAGGGCCGGCAATACGTGGTAGTACCGGCGACCGGGGTGCTCCACTTGGGCACGCCGCGCGGTGATGCGTGGGTGGCTTTTGCGTTGCCGGGGACGAAAGAGATGGAAGCGACGAAAGGGACGAAAGC
>DASRLE010000570.1:0-3636 GCA_035648615.1 Saccharimonadales bacterium (SeqCode)
GTTCACGCAAGGCCGGCCTTATTTATTGACAGAATCGTTATTGATCTGCGTCCTCCTGGCCTGGCAAAAACAGTCCGATTCCCGCCCGACGCCATTGAAACTGGCGCTCACGGGAATCGCCTTCGCGTTTTCCGCTTGGGCGCATGGGGCCTGGTATCTCTGGCTCCTGCTTCCAGCGGCGTTCTTCCTGGCAGGACGTGTCCGCGATTCGTTATATTTGACAGCGTGTTGGCTGGGCGGAAGTTTTCTTGGCGCGTGCCTCACGGGGAAACCTTTTGCATATCTGGGACAGGCATTGTTCATCGCCCGCTCCATTCAGAGCGAGCATGTGCCAGCCCGTTTGCTGGTCGGCGAATTCCGGCCCAGCGAGGGGGAGTTCGCGACGTTGACGTTACTGGCTCTGGTCTATCTCTGGCGGCGGCAATGGAAGACGCCGTCGTTATTCCGCTCGCCGGTAGTCTGGATGATTTTCCTGGGTTGGATGCTTGGATTCAAGGCCGACCGGTTTTGGGCCGATTGGGGTGTGCCATCTGCTTTGGTCTGGCTGGCGCTGCAATTCGACGATTTCATGGCGAACGCCTGGGATGCCTCCGCGCCGCGCCGCCTGGCGGTTTGCGCGCTCATCGCCGCGCCGCTTTTTCTGGATTCGACGGCTGACCTTGGAGGGCGTTATAGCGCGAGTGTTCGCGAGACATTTCTCGATTCGGAAGATGCGAATTTGCAAGGCTGGATGCCGTCACGGGGCGGCATTTTTTACTGCGCCGACATGGCGTTTTTCTACAACACATTTTATAAAAACCCGTCAGGCGGCTGGCGATACATGGTAGGGTTCGAGCCGGCGCTGATGCCGGAAGACGATCTTAAAATCTACCGCAACATCCAAATGAACCAGCGCGCCGGCCAGGCTTATGAAGGCTGGATCAGTAAAATGCGGCCCGAAGACCGACTTGCCGTCCAAAGCGCCGCCAAACCCACCGCCCCCGGACTGGAATGGCACGAAGCGGGCGGTGGTTGGTGGATTGCGCGAAAAAACCGGTAGTCAATCCTATTTAATTTCCAGAGCCTTGTCGATGTGAGCAATGGCAGACTCAATATGCCTTGATATCCGCTTCTCATTCTTGACCTCGGCCGCGTCGAGCACCCGTTCCAGCAAATGTTTGGCTTCGCGCATTTTTTCGTCGGATAAAACCTGCCTCTCGTGGTCTTTTTCCCCGCCGTGAAGATCCATGCCGAGCAAATCCCCGGCCGTAGCGACCTCTTTCATGGCCTTGGCACGACGGCCTTTGTAATCATGGTCCCCGGTTGCCAGAATGTGATAAGCGCGACGCAACATTTCCGCTTCCTCCCTGTCGCGGAATGCGACGGGTTGGAATTGGCTTTGAACGACAGATTCACCGGTCAGGATTTGCTCTGTTTGCGTTGTGACCGCACGCGAATTCACACCCCAAGACAGGGTGGAAACAATAACTATGGAAACTGATAGATGTTTAATTTTCATGTTGTCAACGTATTCCAGGTGCTCGTGTTGTCAACTGGAGTCCGCTTACAGCGCCCGAAGAAACTTCTTTAACGGGTCGAACACCGGACTTTCCCACGGCAGATAACCCTTTTCCGCCGCCTTCCCAACATGAAATTCGTGATCAACATGGGAAGCCATCCAAACCCGAAATTTTGCTTTCGATAAAAATGTGGAGCGCGAGGATTTTTGCGCGATGCAGTCAAAGTACGAGTCAACACATGAATACTCCGGCCGGTCGCTGACAGATTTCAAACACACGTCTTCAATCATTCCCCGTCCATCGACCCCAACAATAAAAATACCGACCCTCAATTCCGAATCACTAAACTCACCATCCGAACCCGGCGCCGTGAAATTATTTCGAAGCAAAGCATCGCAGACACTTGTAAACGCCGCGCTTGAATTTCCGTTTGCATCGCGAAGAACCCCAATTGCATTCACTTTCTGTTGCGCAAACGCAGGGCGCTTTAAAAGACTGCCCAGAAAACTCGCGAGTTTGTCCTTTCCGCCGGTCGATTCCACATGAATGTTTAATTCCAGATGCGCGGCTAAACTCTGAATCACAGACTGGTCGCTTTTTCCCTCACAGAACACGAATTTCATCGCATTTCCCATTCCAATTCTTTTGCGGTGGCCAGAGATTTTTCATCGATGACGGTGGCTTTAATATCGTCTTTTACATTATCGAGTCTGATTACAGCCAGATCATAATTCCCGTCTTCCCGAGCCGCCTTGTCAGCCGCCAAGATGCACTCCCAACTGTGAGTGGTCGCAAAAATCTGAATATCCATCTCCTTTGCCGCAAGAAAAAGCCCCTTCCAAATAACGGGAAGAACGCTGTGATGAAGTCCGTTTTCGATTTCATCAATCAAAAGCACTTTTGCATCGGATGCCACAATATTGGAGTAAATATCCAACAACCGATTGAAGCCCTGTCCAAGCTGCGTCACCGGGATCATTTCGCTCAGTCCGAGATCTGCGTAAATCAGTGATGTTTGTTGTTGAGACTGGCCGGTTTGCAACGCTTCCAACGCATCAAGTCGAGGCTCGATTTCGCGAAGCATTTTTTCTACCTCTTTCTTGCGACGCTTCAAAATAACCCGATTGTAGTCAATGGCATTTTGGGTTGGATTGCTAGGATGGGTGGAAAAAATCGCCGGTTTCATTCCGGCACTCTCAACATTCTGATCCGCGTCAGTATAAACTGAGGCACCGGGAATTTTCCCGCGGATGTTAAATCCTTCTTCCAATAGCGAATCACCGCTTCCCGATTTACTCGTTTTTAACACCAGTTCGAATCCCTTATTCTTGTCAAATATGCCCTTAATATGGGCGTTTTGTGTCAGGTCTTTATTGTAAAACAACCATTTCCAAAAAGTTTCATTCGTATCTGAGTTTCCATTGGAACGGAACAAATTCGGTAGATTGATGCAACTGGCGGGACCCGGTTCCCACAACAATATAGCCAATGCCTCCAGAACACCGGTTTTACCGGTGTTATTCTGGCCGATAATGAGGTTGACCCGCTTGAGCGGTTCAATTTTCAGGTCTCTCAGACCACGAAAATTCTTGATGTGCAAACCTGTTAACATCTTTGTTGATTCGTATTCATTATACGAATCAAACAACCTTTTGCCAATTCAAATGGTTAGCCCGTAGCGTCCGTCTTCAAATCCCCCCGTCCAGCACCGCATAAAGCTGTTTCATCGTCTCTTCCGTTTCATCGCCCATGTTCGAGATGCGGAAAGTGGTTCCTTTGATTTTGCCGTAGCCGCCGTCGATTAGAAATCCCTTGTCCTTGGCGTGTTTTTGCAGCTTCGCCACGTCGATTACCTTTCCGCCGGGTTTAGCGCCATTGTTGACACAGGTGAGCGTCACTGATTCAAATCCCTTTTCCGGGAACAGCGTCAAACCGTGTCCCGCCGCCCAGGCTTGCGTCATTTCGGCCAGTTTTTTGTGGCGCGCGTAACGCGGCTCCAGTCCTTCCGCGAAAATATCCTCCAACTTCGAGGCCAGCGCGTAAACGTGGCTGATGCTCGGCGTGCTCGGCGTCATGCTTTGTTCGGCGTTCTTTTGAAACTCCACGAAATCAAAATAGTAGCCGCGCTCCGCCACAG
>DASRLE010000571.1:0-42014 GCA_035648615.1 Saccharimonadales bacterium (SeqCode)
GCCCAAGCACAGCTCTGGCCGCTTTCCACGTCCTTGACGGCTTGCATTTTGAATCCATGACTGTATCGAATAACTTTCATAATACTTGGAATTTCTCTTTCCAAAGTACCAACCTATTTCAGGACGTGACCTGGATGACCATTTTTCAATGACCATTTTTCAATCCTCCAGCGCCAAAGTCCTTGTCCGAGACGCCCAAGCCAAAAAAGTGAAATGCACTCCCGGCACAGCAGGCGGCCAGTGTCGGCAGTGTCGGCTTGACCTTCCTGCTGAGACCTGCCACTTCTTTAAGACCATGAAACGCCGTTTGCTTTTGTTGCCCTTTCTTTTCGCCGCCAGCCTTCTTTGTGCCAAGGAAAAGCTGCACACCTTCAAAAAGATTCAACTCACCGACAAATTCTGGGGAGAAGGCGCCGATTACGGCGACTTCAATCACGATGGCAAGATGGATATTGTTTCGGGGCCATTTTGGTACGAAGGGCCGGACTTTAAAATCCGCCACGAATATTTTCCGGCTACTGCATCATTTGAAATCACCGATGCCAGTGGCCAGAAAACCACCATCCCCGGCTTCGAGGGCGCTCTGGGCGAAAAAAATACCTACTCGGATGCTTTCTTTGCCTTCGCCAGCGATATCGATGGCGATGGCTGGACCGATATTGTCATTCTCGGTTTTCCCGGCAAAGCTTCCTGGTGGTTCGAGAATCCGCATAACAAAGAAGGCCATTGGACCCGCCACACCATTATTGATGTCACCGATGACGAATCGCCGGTCTTTGGCGATGTTTTCAAAAACGGGCAGCCGGTTCTCCTGTGCTGCAATCACGGCTACGTCGGCTATGCGGAAAAGGATCCAAGCCATCCGGCGAACAAATGGACCTTCCATCGCATTTCACCGAAAAAGGATTACCAGAAATTCACCCACGGCCTCGGCTTTGGCGATGTCAACGGCGACGGGCGCAACGATGTCTTGCTCAAGGACGGCTGGTACGAACAACCCGCGTCCCTCGACGGAGATCCCGTCTGGCAATTTCATCCCTACCCATTTGCGCCGGGGATGGGCGGTTCGCAAATGTTCGCCTACGATGTCAATGGCGACGGCTTGCCGGATGTCATCACCGGCCTGACCGCGCACGGCTTTGGCCTCGCCTGGTACGAGCAATTGCCGCAAAAAGATGACAAAGGCGAAATTCAATTCAAGCAACACCTCATCCTTGACCCGAAAGGCCAGCCCAACGAGTACGGCGTCGCTTTCTCGCAACTGCACGCCGTGGCGCTGGCGGACATTGACGGCGACGGCCTGCTGGACATCGTGACCGGCAAACGCTTTTGGGCTCACGGCAAGAACGGGCCGGATCCCCGTTCCAATGATCCGGCGGTTTTGTATTGGTTCAAATTGGTGCGCGGCAAAAATCACACAGCCAATTTCATTCCTTATCTCATCGATAACAATTCCGGCGTGGGAACGGAAGTGGTGGTGGGCGATGTTAACGGCGACGGTTTGCCGGACATCGTGGTAGGCAACAAAAAAGGAACGTTCGTTTTTACCCAGCAAGTCAAATCTGTCTCGCGAAAAGAATGGCAAGCCGCGCAGCCCAAGCGCATCGCGCCGACGCCTTGAATCGAGGGCAATCGAGCGTGAATAATTTCCTTTAGCCTTGGCCTCAATGCGGGCATCCTTGCCCCATGGGCCAACGCCGTGAAGCTCGCGAACGCGCCGTGCAGTTTTTATTTCAGCACGATTTGAACCCCCCCGAGAACCTCGAGGAGGCCCTCGCTCATTTTTGGAATTCACAAAGCAGCACCGCCATTGCCCAGGAAAAGGGCGTCGCGCAGTGGGGGCAAAAAGTGGAACTGCCCGCCCCGACCACCGAGGAACTGGCCTTGCGGCTCTTCGCCGACAAACTGATCCGCGGCGTGCTCGAACATCGCGAGGAAGTGGATAACCAGATTACACACCACGCCGCCAATTGGGACCTCCATCGCATGGCGGTGGTGGATCGAAATATTTTGCGGCTGGCTATTTACGAAATGCTCCATCGCGACGATATTCCCCCTGTGGTCAGCATCAATGAAGCGGTGGACATTGCCAAAAAGTTTTCGACGGAGGACAGCGGAAAATTTGTCAACGGCATCCTCGATAAAATCAAAGGTGAACTGATGCGGCCTGCCCGAATCGTGCCATGACACATCCTGAGACAAACAATTTCGCCGACCTGCATCTGCATACGTTCTTTTCCGACGGAACTTTCAGCCCGGAAGAACTGGCGGCTCGCGGCAGCCAGGCCGGGTTGATGGCGATGGCCTTGACCGACCACGATACCATCGAAGGGTGCGCGCGCATGGCGGCGGCCTGCCAGGGACTGGCCATTGAATTTATTGTGGGCACGGAATTGACCGCTGAATTTGACGGACGCGAAGTGCATTTGCTTGGCTTTTTTCTCGATCCGCAAAATGAAAAATTGCTGGCCGAAATCAAGAAATTCCAGGATGTGCGCCAGAGCCGCATTCTCGAAATGGTTTCCCGGCTTAATAAAGTCAACGTCCCGTTGCGCGCTGAAACAGTTTTCGAGCTGGCCAACTGCCGCTCGCCCGGCCGTCCGCATGTCGGACGAGCCATGGTGCAGGAAGGCTTTTGCGCCAGCCTGGACGAAGCGTTTGAGCGCTTTTTGAAAAAGGGCCGCGTGGCTTGGGTGCCCAAGCACAAAATCTCCGCGATCAATGCCATCGAGTTGATTCATCAGGCGGGCGGCCTGGCGGTCCTCGCCCATCCTGGTTTAAATCATTGCGATGAAATAATCCCTTCGCTCGTCGAACAAGGGCTCGACGGCATCGAATGCTTTCACACCAAGCACAACCCCAGCACGTCCCAGCATTATTTAAAAATGGCCGCGCACCTCAACGTGCTCGTCTCCGGCGGTTCTGATTGCCACGGCTACAGCAAAAATAAACCGTTGATTGGCGGGGTGAAACTCCCGGGCGTTTATTTTGAAAAGCTTAAGCAAGCGCATCAGGAGCGGGAAAGCCATCGCGGAGCCAGTGTGGAACATTCGTCTTGACCATGGGTTTGTTTCAGAAATTCAAGGAGGGGCTGCGCAAAACTCAAACCAAGCTCGCCCACGAAATCAAACGCATTATCACGGCCTCGCCCAGGCTGACCGCCGGGACGATCGAGGAGTTGGAAGCCAGTTTGATCGCGGCCGATCTCGGCCTGCCCATGACGTCGCAAATCCTGGCGGCTGTCAAGAAGTCCTACGAAACCCAGGGCCGCGCCGGCTTGGAAGTTTTTGCCATCGCCCGCGCCGAAGTGGAAAAAAGCCTGAGCGCCGCTGTGGCGAAATTAAATCGGCAGCCCGAAGGACTGACGGTTGTTTCGCTGGTCGGCGTCAACGGGACCGGCAAAACCACCACCGCCGCCAAGCTGGCGCATTTGGTGCAAAGCGATGGCGCGACCGCGCTGTTGGTCGCTTGCGATACTTTTCGCGCGGCGGCTGTCGAACAGCTCAAGCTCTGGGGCGAACGGCTAAAAGTTCCAGTGATTTCCGGCGCATCCGGGGCCGACCCCGCGTCCGTGGCCCACGACGGCCTCGCGGCGGCGCTCGCCCGCAAGGTCGATTATCTTTTTGTTGATACCGCCGGGCGTCTGCATACGAAACATAATTTGATGCAGGAATTGCAAAAAGTGCATCGTGTCATGCATAAACAATTACCCGGCGCGCCGCACGAAACATTGCTCGTGCTCGACGCCACCACCGGCATGAACGCCTTGACCCAGGCCCGCGAATTCAACAAAGCCGTGCCCGTGACTGGTTTAGTCATCACCAAACTCGACGGCACCAGCAAAGGCGGCATGGTCGTGGCCATTCAAAAGGAACTGGGCCTGCCCATTAAGTTTATCGGTTTGGGCGAGAAGCCCGAAGACTTGCAGCCCTTCGACGCCAAACAGTTTGCCGAGGCGCTTTTTGAAGATTCGTGAATGGACGAAACGTATCTCAATCTGGCTTTGCGTCTGGCCCGCCGCGGGTTTGGGCGCACTTCGCCGAATCCGATGGTCGGCGCCGTCCTGGTTAAAAACGGACGCATCATCGGAGAAGGCTGGCACCACCGCGCCGGTGAACCTCACGCCGAAATCGAAGCGCTTCGGAGCGCGCGCCAAAGCGCAAAAGGCGCCGCGCTTTTCATTACTCTTGAACCCTGTTGCACCCATGGACGCACTCCGCCTTGCACTGACGCCATTATCGCCGCCGGCATCCAGCGCGTCGTCGTAGCTGCCTTGGACCCGAATCCGGCCCATCAGGGAAAGGGTCTGGAAATTTTAGAACGCGCGGGTATTTCGATCCAGAGCGGCTTATGGGCGGAACGCGCCCTGCGACTCAACGAGGCGTTTAACCACTGGATCGTCCACCGCACGCCCTTTGTTACCGTCAAAGCCGCGATGTCCCTCGACGGCAAAATCGCCACTCGCGCCGGAGAGTCAAAATGGATCACCGGCGAGAAGGCCCGCGCTTACGGCATGACTTTGCGGGCCGGTGCCGACGCCATCCTCGTGGGCGTCAATACCATTATTCACGACGATCCGAACTTGAACATTCGCAAGCCCGGGTTCCAGGACAAAGCTCTGCGCCGATTTATCCTCGATCCAACTGCCCGCACTCCTTTGCGCGCAAAAGTCGTTTCCGGGGATCTGGCCGCTTCGACGACGATCGTCGTGACAAAATCGGCCGCGCCCCTTCGCGTGGCGGCCTTGCAACGCCAAGCGCAAGTGCTCAAGGCTCCGCAGCGAAACGGTGGAATCGACCTGCCCTGGCTGCTCCGCACAATGGGCAAAGACAATATCAGCAGCTTGCTGGTCGAAGGCGGCGGAGAAACCAACGCCGCGTTTTTGGAGCAGCAGTTGGTTCATCGGGTGGCGTTCTTTTATGCTCCTCTCGTCCTGGGGGGTGATGCCGCTCCCAAAGCAGTCGGCGGCGCGGGCGTCGTCCAGTTGAAAGACAAGGTGGTCTTGCAGGATGTGGAGTGGCGTCAACTGGGGCCGGATTTACTATTGACTGCCCGGGTCGCTCCCGCACCATAACTCCCACCGTTGAACTATGTTTACCGGAATCATCGAAGAAACGGGCCGCATTGAAACGATCACGCCCAAACCCAGGGCCATTGAACTCGTCGTTCGCGCCAAAATATGTGGCCGTCAAGTAAAAATAGGCGACAGCATCGCCGTCAATGGCTGCTGCCTGACGGTGGAACGCATCACCTCGCGCGGCGCGGCCAAACTGCTGCACTTCGCCCTCCTGGCCGAAAGCTGGAAACTCACCAACTTCCAATTTGCTCGTCCCGGCTCCCTGGTCAATCTGGAGCGCGCCCTCCGCGTGGGCGACCGGCTGGGCGGCCATTTTGTGAACGGGCATATTGATGGCCTTGGGAAAATCGTCCGTTCAGAGCCGTCCGGCAAGGATCACATTCTCGAAATCAGCGCCTCGCCATCGGTGCTGCGTTACATCATTGGCAAAGGCTCGATCGCGGTGGACGGCATCAGTCTGACGGTGGGGGCAGTGCGGAAGAAAAGCTTCGAAACGTGGATCATTCCGCAGACGCTTCAAGTCACCGCGCTGGCTGAACGCCAAGTCGGTGACGCCGTCAATCTGGAAACCGACCTGATCGGCAAATACATCTGGGCCTTTTCAGGTGCTGACGGAAGCGATTGAGTATCTCCCTCAATTATGAAGTCAAAACGAAAGACCTGTGCTTGAGGATACGTTTTCCGCTTGCAGAAGTCAGGCAACTGGCCGCACTAATGCTTGATGCAAACTCCCTTCGGCAGCGGTTTGGTTCTAAGTCCGTATGCCGCTTTATTGCTGCTGGCCGCGAGCGCCACCCAGTTGGCCGCAGGAGACAGACCGGCGGATTACGCGAACCCTTTGGTCGGGACCGCTCCGCTGGACGATCAGCAATTAATTGGCAATGCGCCTCCGCCGGGTGAGGAGATTTACACGGGTTTCACGTCTCCCGGAGTTGCTCTGCCGCACGGCAATGTCAATGCCAGCCCTGTCAATAAAGATCTCGAAGTCGCCGCGGGAAATCACGGCATTATTTATCCCTATACCTATCCGCGCCGGACGATGATGGGATTTTCCAGCATGGTCCCGGGAATGATGCTGATGCCCATTGTGGGCAACTGGACGGTTCCACCTGACCGCAGCTATGCCTCGGTTTACAGCAAGGCGAGTGAAAGAGCCTCTCCCGGTTACTACACGGTTTATTTTCCTGATCATCGCGTGCAAGCCGAGTTAACGACGACCCGGCGAACCGCGCTCTACCGATTTACGTTTCCCAAAACCGACCAGGCCGCCGCCCTTTTGGACTTGGGGCCGGGGGAGGCCAGCATTGAGGTATTCGGGGATCACATTATTCGTGGACGGACGGCGGGCGGCGGACGGAGGGGCCGAAGCCCGCGATTTTTCGTGGCGGAATTTTCCAAGCCGTTTTCCGCCTTTGGCACTTTTAAACAAAATGTTCCCTCGGTGGATCGAGGCCGCGTCAGACGCGATGACCGGGTCACACCCAATGCGCGCGCGGAATCGGGAAGCTACGCCGGCTGCTATGTAAATTTTTCCACGGCTGAACACGAAGCCGTCATGGTCAAAGTTGCATCAGGCGCGAGTTTCGAGGCGGCGCAAAGTTTGCTCTCGGCGGAAGACCCCAACTGGGATTTCGACGCGGTCAAACAACAAGCCGAGGACGCCTGGAACGAAAAGCTTGGCGCAATCGAAGTCAAAGGCGGCACAAAAAAGGAAAGGACGCTTTTCTACTCCACCCTTTACCATTCCCTGGACAGCCCGCAATTGATCGCAAAAAAGGGCGAACCATTCCGTGGCTTCGATGGCCAAACCCGCACCGGCGACTATGACCGCTACAGCGTCGTGCCCTTCTGGGACACAGGCCGCGGCCAGATCGTATTATTGACACTAATTGAACCCGAATTGAAGGCGGACATTCTTCGATCCCATCTGGAAATGGCGCGAGAAACGGGCTTTATGCAAACCTCCTTTCACGGCGACAATGCGGTCTGGATGTATCTCGGCGATTGGGAGCGTGGCATCAAATTCGATTACGCAAGCGTCTATGAATACCTGCGCAAGAATGCCATGGATCCGTCCGGCCCCCGCCGAAACCTGGCCGAGTATTTGCAGAAGGGCTGGATACACGACATCGTCGTGGACAATCCCAGCCCGCCGTATGCGGATGGCAATGCGGGCGTGGCCAAAACACTGGAATACAGTTGGGATGACTATGCGATGGCTCTCTACGCGCAGAAACTCGGCAAGCAAGAAGACTATCGGATGTTTTTGGCTCGGGCGCACAATTACACGAATGTCTTCGACCCCTCCATTGGCTTCATGCGGGGACGCAACGAGGACGGTTCATGGATTTCACCCTTTGACCCCCGCGAGCCCTATTATAATTTTATGATGAAGGAGGCTTCCGGCTGGCAAACGTTGTGGCTTGTTCCGCACGACGTCCAAGGGCTTATTGAACTTTTAGGCGGTCGCGGTGCATTCACCAAGAAGCTCGATGAATTCTTCACCCTGCCTTATCACCCCAAAGGGATCGCTCGCGACATCACGGGAATGCTTGGGCAATATTGCCAGGGAAATCAGCCTGACCAGCAAACCGCTTATTATTACGATTACGCCGGTCAACCGTGGAAGACCCAGGAACTGGTCCGCAAAATCTTACGGCTGATGTACGGAAGCGACTTCAGTGGCTTTGCCTTTCCCGGAATGGACGACCAGGGATCGACGTCGTCGTGGTACGTGTTGAGCGCGTTGGGATTTTACACCGTGAATCCCGCCCGATCAGAATACATCATCGGCAGCCCGATCTTTGACGAAGCTACGATTCATCTCGGGCGCGGCAAGGACTTCGTAATTGTCGCCCAAGGCAACTCGGCAGAAAACATCTACATCCAATCAGCCACGCTCAATGGCAAATCCTTAAACAAGCCGTGGTTCACGCACGACGACATCGCCCAAGGTGGCAAGCTGGTTTTCAAGATGGCCTCCACGCCCAATAAAAATTGGGGCGCTGCGCCGGAAGACGCGCCGCCATCCATGTCCCGCTAAATTCAGAAGATCGTGAGTTAAAAACTCACCATCCGGCCATTTTAAATTCCTCAGAATCGCCTAGTGTAGTGTCCCGGAAATGACTAGACATATAAAAATCGTGGATTACGAGGGAAATGGCCCGAACCAACGAAGCCGTCCTCTGATAATATGTCTAGTTAATTGCGAGACACTACACTAGTTTAGCGGGGTGTTATTTTTCATGCGATATTTCTATGTTCGCGAACTTTAATCAGGATGTAGCCCAGCACTGTGTAAATTACGGCGTTTACCATAAATGCGAGGTGGATCCATCTACCCATGGAAATTAGAGGGTCCACGCCAAAAAGCCTGAAAAAGGCGACCGCTGGAGTCATTAGCAAAGCGTTGATATAACCGGATCAGTTCTTTTTCAAAAGACTTAAACGTCGCGTCGGCTGTCATCAAGCCGAGATTAAACACGGGCAGAACGTGTGTCAATTGTCAGGCAAATCATTTGGCTCGGGCGTGAGGACAATCAAACCAAACTGATACATGCACGCTACGCTTTCGGGGGAATTGCCGGCGGTTTGATGTCCTGTTGCAAAGCCCATTTTCGATGCGCTTTAATGACGCTCTTGCGAAGAATATCACGCGATATATTCGGCAGGCGTTCCATAACACCGTCGAGAAGAGCCTCAAAAAGCCAGCAAGCGCTCTTCTGCCTCTTTGTCGTTTGAAGCGGACACTTTTTCGTAAGCGAGAATCAGCGCTTCCAGCTCGCTGTTCATCTCGGGAAGGCTTGCTTCAAAATTTGTTCGGCTTGAGCGTCCGAAAGAGTGTTGTCATGGAATGTGTCGTACGCGTCTTGCAGTTGGCGCACGCGCACTTGGAGTCGCGACACCAAATCTGGTTCATTGAAATCAGGATCGGCAATAAAGGTGTTGCAGAAAAGACTGTGCCGGATCGCCAAGGCTAAGGCGGTTTTGTGCTCTGCCAGTTGCGTGGGCGTTGGTTCGCGGAATAAGAAACTGCTTCGGTGGATGTCCAGCAGGCGGTCCATCCAGTCAAACCATTGTTCCGTTTGTTGAATAATTAGGTCGTGGGCTTGCCGTTGAATGTCAGGAACTCTGCTGTCGGAGATAACCGCGTTCATGCCATAAAGAAACACCTTTAGGAAGTCTTTGGCAATGCAGAACCGACGAAATTTCTATTTGATTATGTCTTGAAAGATTGCCCGTTTCGTCGAAATCTTACGCCGGTGAATCGCCAATCTGCCATTTCGCTTTATGGCTAAGGGTCTTTTTGAAAACTTCAAAAAGGCTTTGGGTGAGGAATTTTGGCCGCAGCCTCGTCTCGCTACCGTGCTGTTCGCCACGCTGATTGCGGGCAACCTCCTTGCGCAGACGCCTGCCGCTGGTTCGAGCATGGGTGAGTATGTTTCCGGCCTCTTGGGCCAAATGACGCTGGAGGAGAAGATCGGGCAGTTGAACTTGCTCTCGACGGGTTTTGATACGACGGGGCCGGTTGCCAGCCAGAATGTGGAAACCGCCGTCCGCAACGGATCGACCGGCGGGGTTTTCAATCTCTATACCCCAGCGCGGGTGCGAAAGTTGCAGGAAGTGGCCGTCGGCCAATCGCGCCTGCATATCCCTCTTTTGTTTGGCTATGATGTCATTCATGGGCACAAAACTATTTTTCCCATTCCGCTGGCGCTCTCTTGCACATGGGACCCGGAGTGGATCGAGAAAAGCGCGCGGATGGCGGCGGATGAGGCCAGCGCCGATGGGGTGAATTGGACCTTCTCGCCGATGGTCGATATTGCCCGCGATCCGCGGTGGGGCAGAATCGCCGAAGGGGCGGGCGAAGACCCTTACTTGGGAGGAGTGATCGCCCGGGCCATGGTGATGGGCTACCAGGGGAGCGACTTGGCACAGTCCAATGCCGTGCTGGCGTGTGTCAAGCATTTTGCTTTGTACGGAGCAGTCGAAGCCGGTCGCGATTACAATCCCGCGGACATGAGCCGGCTGACCATGTTTCAGTACTATCTGCCGCCCTATCAAGCCGCTGTGGAAGCAGGCGTCGGCAGCGTCATGGCCTCGTTCAACGAAGTGGAGGGAGTGCCCGCCACCGGCAATCGCTGGCTTTTGACCGACCTGCTGCGGCGGCAGTGGGGGTTCAAGGGATTTGTGGTCAGCGACTATACCGCCATCAACGAAATGACGATGCACGGAATGGGAGGCGTCCCGCACGATGCCGCGCTTGCCCTCAAAGCGGGCCTGGACATGGACATGGTGAGCGAAGCGTATGTCAAGTATTTGAAGGATCTGGTGTCGGGAAATGCCGTTACCGAGCCGATGATTGACGCCGCCTGCCGGCGCATTTTGGAGGCCAAATACAAGTTGGGACTGTTTGTGGATCCTTACCACGGTTGCAGTGACGCGCGGGCGGAGCATGAAATACTCACCTCCGAAAACCGAAAATTCGCGCGCGACATAGCCGAGCGTTCATTTGTGCTGCTGAAGAACGACGCCGAAACCTTGCCGCTGAAGCGATCGGGCGTGCTCGCTTTAATTGGCCCCCTGGCCGACAGCCGCCGCGATGTGCTGGGCCCGTGGAGCGCGGCCGGAGATTGGAAGCTGGCCATCAACGTCCTGGACGGCATCAAGCAGGCCGCCGGTCCATCGCTATCAATCGTCCAGGCGCGCGGCGCAAATCTGATCGATGACCGCGAGCTTTTGGAAACTCTCAATGCCTCGGGCGCGAGCATCGTTCCAGACAAGCGTTCGCCGCAGGAGATGATTGCTGAAGCCGTGCAAGTCGCCAGCAACGCCGATGTGGTCGTGGCCGTGCTGGGGGAATCTTTTGCCATGTCTGGCGAAGCGGCCAGCCGCAGCGAAATTGGTTTGCCCCTCGGCCAGGAGGAACTCCTCAGAGCCGTGCAAAAAACCGGCAAGCCCATTGTCCTGGTTCTCATGAACGGGCGGCCCTTGACCTTGCCGTGGGAAGAGAGCCATTGCAGCGCGATCCTGGAGACGTGGTTCGCCGGAATGGAAGCGGGCAATGCGGTGGCGGACGTATTGTTTGGCGATTACAATCCATCGGCCCGGCTGACTACGACCTTCCCGCGGAGTGTCGGTCAAATTCCTCTTTACTACAATCACAAGAACACGGGGCGTCCCTATAACGGGAATCCCCGCGTCCGATACGAATCCCGCTACCTTGATGTGCCTAACACGCCGCTCTATCCCTTTGGGTTTGGATTGAGCTACACCAGTTTTTCCTACAGCGACGTCAAGTTGAGCAAGAACGCTCTTAAAGGAGATGAGACATTAGTGGCCACGGTTGATGTCACCAATACGGGCAAGCGCGCCGGTGAGGAGACAGTGCAGTTATACATCAGCGAGCCGGCGGCCAGCGTGACCCGAAGCGTGGAGGACTTGCGCAGTTTCCAAAAGGTCACTCTCGAACCGGGCCAGAAACAAGGGGTGACCTTCAACATCCGCCCGCAGGACCTGAAATTCTACAATAGCGACTTAGTGTATGACTGGGAAGCGGGATCCTTTGTGATTCGCATCGGACCGAACTCAAGCCAACTGAAATCGGCCACGGTTCGTTGGGAAAAATAAGAAGCGGAAGCCGGCAATCGTTCAGGGCAAAAAAACGGCGGCGGCGTTTATCCGTTGCTTGACATCGCGCGAGAACGTTTCACCCTTTGGCCAATATGCAAAAGGCAAAGGTTTTTCGGACAGTTTGTTTGACCGTGTCAATGTTGTGGTGCATGGCGGATCTTTTTTCGGCCGAGGCCGAGGTTCGGTTGCCCAAGGTCTTCGCCAGCCACATGGTCCTTCAGCGGGAAATGCCATTGGTGATTTGGGGCTGGGCGCAACCCCATGAAACGGTCACTGTAACCCTTTCCTCCGCCACCTCGCAGGCCCAGGCCAATGAGCGCGGCGAATGGAAGGTCACCCTGCCAGCCATGAAAGCCGGCGGACCCTTTATACTCAAAGTGACGGGTTCCAGCACGGTCGAGTTTGACGACGTGATGATCGGCGAGGTGTGGTTGTGCTCGGGCCAGTCCAACATGGAAATGGGAATGAACATGGTCCAAGACGCCCAAAAGGAAATTGCCGAGGCTGATGAGCCCGATATTCGCTTGCTGCTGGTCGCGCGAGGGTGGGCGCCGTTGCCGCAAACTAATATTGACGCCGCATGGAAGCCCTGCTCGCCCCAAACCATCGCTGAGGGAGGTTGGAATGGTTTTTCCGCCGCCGCCTATTATTTTGGGCGTGAGTTGCGCCAAAAATTGGGAGTAACCATTGGGCTTATTGAATCGAGCTACGGCGGGACGGTCATCCAATCGTGGACTCCGCCGGAAGGTTATGCCGCCACGCCTGCCTTGAGCCATGAGTATGAAAGGGTGCAGTTGGCGGATCCCAACACCTCGCGCCACGAGCAACGGCTCAAGCGAATCCTGGATGAAACGCAGGAATGGCTGGCTTCCGCGCGCCAGGCGCTGGCGGACCGCAGCCTCGTCCCGCCCATGCCAGTGTTCCCGGCGGAATTGCTCCCGCCGCATGATTTGCAAAATCCGACCGCCCTTTACAACGAGATGATTCATCCGCTGCTTCCCTTCGCCATGCGCGGCGCCATCTGGTATCAAGGGGAATCCAATCTCAGGGATGGGATGCTTTACGCTGACAGAATGAAGGCGCTCATCAGCGGTTGGCGCGACTTGTGGCATGAGGGAGATTTTCCGTTTTATTTCGTGCAGATTGCGCCTTACAATTACGGTGTGGATCCGGAAATCGAACCGGAATTGTGGGAGGCCCAAGAGGCGGCGGCGGACTCCATTCCCAACACGGGTATCGCGGTCATTAACGACATTGGCGATCTCAAGAACATTCATCCGAAAAACAAACAAGACGTGGGCCATCGGCTCGCCCTTCTGGCTCTGGCCAAGACCTACGGCTATAAAGACCTGGAATGTTCAGGACCGGTTTTCAAGTCGTTGACTATCGAGGGCGACAAGCTGCGCGTCAACTTTGACCACGGCGAAGGGTTGGCCAGCCGCGATGGCCAGCCGCTGGACTGGTTCGAGATGATTGATGCGGACGAAGGAGGCTTTGTGAAAGCCGAAGCGCAAATCGACGGATCGAGCGTCGTTCTTTCCTCACCGGAGGCGAAACATCCAGTGGCGATGCGTTATGCCTGGAGCATGTTAGCCGAGCCGAATCTCATGAACAGCGCCCGCTTGCCAGCCAGTGCATTCCGCGCCGGGGTTGTGCCCAAACGCGATCTTCTGCTGCTCAAGGTCCCGGAAGCCAAGGATTATCGCCTGGTCTATGACTTGGACCTTGGGCAACTGGCTGGGACCATCCATTACAACACCGACAAACATGAAAACATCGCGCAGTCTTTTGACCGCATTGCTTACTTCGTGGAACTAGAGCACGCGAACGGGAACACCCAATATGTGTATGTCTCGATGGATGCGTTCACCGGTGATTTGGGAAAAATCGGCGTGCCGACGGTGCGGTCCGGCGCGCATTTCCAACAGAACGTCACGAACCTGAATGTTTATTCCAACGTCAAGGAGATCAAGGCTGGCCTGGGTTTGGCCGGTGGCAATATCGAATTTTGGCCCAACAATTACGACCCGGCCAACAGCGCCGGCGTGCCGCACGCGTCCGGGGAGGTTTACGATTTTGGCGATCAGCCCACCGAGCCGGCGGATGGATACGGCTCGATGCAGGTGCATAACCACGACGCCAAACAAACTCTTTTTGCCATCAATCATTGGCGAGAAGGCAGCAAGGCCGACTTGGGCATCGGAAACCAACCCACGGGAAGCCCGGACTGGACCTTTGCGGCCAACGCCGGAACCTTCAAGGTCAAACGCCTTCGCGTGTTGGTGCGATGCCGATAAGGACGCGCTGACCCAGACAGCCCTTTGTCGTCGGACGAATACGGCGTTGTAGCCGGCCTGACTTTGTGGCATTCTAGCGGTGTTAAAACAATGCTGAGCAAACCGGCGCATTTCGCCTATGAACGATTTCGTCAATTATAAGAAGCGGAGTGTTGCCCTTCCGCCCGGCTGCGAGAACCTGCTCGATGTATTACAATCTCTCGAAGAGCAAAAAGCTCAGCAGCAGGTCCTCGCCAGATTGCGTGCCGCTACGATGGACGACAAATCCGTCACAGGAAGGCTCTTGGAGATCGGGAAATATGTAGGGCTGGTTTTCGAGTCTGGCGCGATAATATTCACGTTAACGATCACTCCGCCCGACGAGCAGCTTACCTTGACAGTTTACCGACTGGAAAGCGGCTCCGTCCAAGCGTATATAATGTTTCAAATGGATTCGCGCTATGAAGTGGCCGTGTGGGATTTTTTGGCGCGGCGAGGATTGAAAGCGCCCGAGCACTCTGCGCTGCCAGCGACATTTTACCCTGGGGTACCCGTACAAATTACTTGCGACATTGTCCCAATGCCAAACTGTGCATCGATTCTCTCCGAACTTATCGCAGACTTATTCCGCAACGTCTGCGAAGGGACAGAGGACACCGCATTGCATTTTACTTATAGCGAGGTTTTTGCGCACCCCTAACTATTTCGCTCGAACTGCAAGAGAATCACGCCATCGCCGCAATCGCGCCGCGCAGGAAACCGGCGCATTCCATGACGTAGGGCTGCGGGTTGTCTTCGTGAGCCTCGTATTCGAGGCCGACGTGATACGGAAATTTTCGCGCGATCAGCCCTTTGAGCACGCCGACGATGTCGATGACCCCGTGGCCTAGTTCTGTCGGCTTGCCGTCCTTGGCGGCTTTGGTTTCGTCCTTCATGTGCAAATCGTGCAGACGGTCGCCGCACCGGTCGATGCACTCCACCGGATCCACTCCGATGCGCACGGTGTGGCCGATGTCCATGCAGACGCCCATGAGCGGGTCCCGGTCTTTAATCATCGCGAGAACATCCAAGGGCGACGGGTAGGTCTTGTCCGTCGGGCCGTGATTGTGGATGGCAATGAGAATATTGAATTCCTTGGCCTTTTTCTCGACGGTATCGAGCGCGTCCGGCACGGGGCTGCAAACAATGACCGGCATCCCGGCGTCTCTGGCATATTCGAAGATATGCTGAATGTCGGCCTCGTCGTTTTTCATGTAAATGACGCCGCCGCCCATGAGCTTAAGCCCAGCGGCTTCGATCTTTTGCCGCGCCGCCTGCCGTTCCTCGGTGGTGCTTTTGAGCGGCAGATGAACATCTTTCAAATTGATATACTTGAAGCCCGCCTGCTTGGTCATGGCGATAGCCTGGTCCAGACTGAACTTGCGGTAAGTATAAGAGGCGATGCCAAGTTTAAGCCCTCCATCCGGGTCGTGTTCCGGCTTGGTAACGGCGGCAAAAGCGCTGCCGCCCAGCTTGGCGGCGGCCAAAGCGGCCGCCGAGCCGAGCAGACTGGTCTGGAGAAAACGGCGTCGGTCAATGCGTGTGGGTTTCATAAGGTATCGCTATTCCGAAGAGCATCTTCATAGAGTATCGGATTCGTTCTCAGGGTCAAGACGCCAAAGAAATCCTAAATCTCAGCAAACGGACTCCAAGGATTTCAGCGGACGAATCGCTGGGACCTCGTTTATTCCTCGAAGGACGACAGGCCGTTTCCGAGTAGTAATCCGTCGTTTTAGCCGGTCCTCGCCAAGATGTTCATCGGGCCTAAGATTCGGCCGGAAATTTTGACCGCAGCCTTACCTGTCAATAACTAAGGCTGGAATAGCCTGAAAAATAAATTCCCGCTCTTCGGCAAGGCAATGACGGTCCTTTTAATTGCGCCGTTGGTCGCGACAGGGAAGGTCGATTGCCCTCAGTTGGCAGAGGTTAAATTTGCGTTAGTCTGGAGCGTATAGCCACTCGCCAGAGCGGTCCACGAAATCGCCAATGTATTCGAAGCCGTCAGCGTAACGGCCAAGGTGGGAGGCAGGAGTGTTTGAGTTAGGACGGTCAGCGTGCCCGCTCCATAGTTCGCCACAATCAAGTCGAGCAAGCCGTCGCCATTGAGATCTGCTGTTGTCACCGAGGGGTATTCACTGTGTTTACCAATCTTATCTGAAGATCGCGAAAGGAAACAGTTTGGGATCGAGGCCCTGTTCAAACAGGTGCTTGAGCAACGAATTTTGTTTATCTTTTATTTGCCTGGAGTTTAGCGAGGCTGGTGGGACAAGTGCTGTCCATGTGGGAAATATTTTCGAGGAATTCTTTATATTGCCTTCTTCCCTGTAAATGGGCAAATATAGTGCAGATTACCTCATGAACCGATACGAATTTTACCTTCGCATCACGTCGGATCAGTATCTGGACTATTATCGTGGCACAGCCCGGCATGTTGTGGCTCGCTGCACTGCTGGACAAAATGTTCAGTTTCCGGCGTCATTGCTCCAACAGTTTGTAACCCAGAATGGAATCTCCGGACATTTCGCGCTAATCTGCGACGAACACAACCAGAATTCCAGACTCGAACGGCTGAACCCATCATGAACGCGCGAACTCTTCTCCACACCACCATCATGCTGGCTGCGCTGGTCTCCTTGGAACAGCTTCCCACCTCGGCGTTGGCGGCAGATTCCACCCAATCTCAGTATTACGAACTGCGGGTTTACAGCACCAAGTCAGAAGAGCAACAAAGGCTGGTCAGCGATTATTGGCAAAACGCGGCGATTCCGGCCTATAACCGAATGGACATCCATACCATCGGCCTTTTCACCGAATTGCAAGACTCCCTCACCAACAAAATATATGTCCTCATTCCTTACGATTCACTGGAGGTCTTTGCTGCCATCCCGGCCCGACTTGCTGCCGATACCACTTACCAAGCAGCAGCAGCCGATTATATGGCGAGGTCAAAATCCAATCCGGCGTACGAACGGATTGAAAGTTCCCTCAATGTTGCCTTTGACGGCATGAAAAAACTGGCCGTGCCCTCTTCGTTGGCGGAAAAGAAGCCGTGGATCTTCGAGTTGCGCACCTACCAAAGTTCCAGCGAAAGCAAGGGCATTAACAAAGTCAAAATGTTCAATAGCGGTGAGATTCCCTTGATGCAAGAGGTCGGATTGTGCCCGGTTTTCTTTGCCCAGACTTTGGTCGGTTCCCAAATGCCCAACCTCGTTTACATGGTTTCAGGGGAAAACATGGGCGAGCATAAGAAGCATTGGGAGGGGTTTTTTGGCGCACCGGTCTGGAAGAAATTAATCGGCGACCCCCAATATAAAGGCAATGTGTCGCGGGTCATCAGTATCTTTCTCAAGCGTCAGGCGGGTTCCCAGATCTAACGACTGATGAGTCACAGAAGCCATCCACTTGATCTCCGCAATTGACTCCCAAGCCTTACCCGGTTTAAGAATTCTCCCATGAATATCAGTGATTTAACGACCGATCAAATCCGGCGCGTTATCGAGGTAAGGAAAAAGATCGAAAAACTGCAAGCCACGGTCCACAAACGGGTCGAGAAACTGCAAGGCAAGATCGAATCAATTGTGGATGGTTTTATGCCGCCCCCACTCGTCGCCATTAAAAAGAAGAAGCGGAAGATGTCCAAGACTGGGAGAGATAAAATCGCCGCTGCTGCCAGAGCGAGGTGGGCAAAGGTAAAGGCGGCGGGGAAGAAGAGCCTATAAGCTGGCATGAAGCTACCGATTTCCAACATCGCCGCAATCGTGAAGAGAGCATTTCCCTCCAAGCGGTTGTTCACGAAAATGTATGTTTTGCGACGAGGCTCATATCGCATTCCCTCCAATATCAGTGCGGCGCCTGCATTCCGGGCATCATCATTCACCTCCGCTGTTTTGTCGTAGGGCTGGAACGCCTTCACCGCGTCTTCGTATTTCCGCCCACGATTTAAAAGAAAACTTGCTTCAACCTCATCCGGGTTTGTTCGACTGCCTGGGAGCGCCATTTGCTCACTAATAGCGCGCTAGTGCGCAGGTTATTCCAACATAGATTTCGCTGGATTCAAAACGAATGGCATAAACGGTGACTCCTGACATGGGAAATAAAAATGGAGCGAGCGAAGGGATTCGAAACCGCTCCAGCTTCCCAGCCGATTCTTATGAAAATCGGCGTAATATCGCATGAATCAACGATTAACACATCATTCGCATTTTGGCTAGAGCGAAGATTCACCCCCTTTTCCCGAAGCTTGTTTGTCATACCGCGTCATGCAAGAACGCTGTAAGCGTCTGCGTTGAATAATGCCTCCTGCGCGCCGGATTGCTCGCCTTGGTGCATAGATGGTGCGGGGGCCTCGTGCCCACGGAATTAGGGGAAATCTTCCATTGCTATTGCTCATGGCTGTAAGTCACGTTCACCTTGCACCTTGCACTAATACGGCAAACCGACAACAGTACGCTCATGGCCCGAAGTATCCCGAACACCCCGACAGGCAAGCTCTTGATCAGCAAATCGAAGTTTCTGTGGGGAAGCCAATGCAAGAAGCTGCTCTGGTACGCCTACAATGCCAAAGACCAAATTCCAGAGGCATCGGCGACGCAGCAGGCTATTTTCGATCAGGGCCATGAAGTTGGCGCTCTGGCCAAAACTCTTTATCCTGGCGGCATCGAGGTCAGCGCGGGCGCTGTCGACTTCAACCAAGTGCTGCGGAATTCACTGGAAGCCACCAAGGCCAGAAAGCCCCTGTTCGAGGCGGGATTCGTTAGTAACAACGCTTATGCCCGCATGGACATCTTGAATCCGGTTGACGGCGACGCGTGGGACATCATTGAAGTCAAATCGAGCACTGAAGGCAAGAATGTCAATCTATCCGACCTCGCGTTTCAGGCTTTCGCTTGCACTGGCGCGGGACTGAAAATCCGCCGTCGCTGCTTGATGCATGTCAATCGGGATTACGTGCGGCGCGGCGCGGTTGATCCGAAATTGTTCTTCAAACTAACGGACGTTACCAAGGATGTATCCGCCCTAACGTAGAAAGCTGAACCACCGCCGACTCAAAAACATCCGATTGCAAACCGCAGCGATAACGGCGGTTGGCTCCGGCGGCTTGTTAGGTGAAGGTCGGTCGTGGTTTAGTAAAACCCCAACGACCTCCATAATAAACTCTCTCATAACGTTGTTGTGCCATCGACGGATTGATGAACTGTGCCGGTCGCTGAAAATGTTCGTAAGCCAAGCATAACTGAAGTGATGCCTCCAGAGAATCCACGCCGCCTGTGCCGGTGCCGAGGCCAGGACAAGCCAAACAATTTATCTTCTGCGACGCGGAACGGTTGTGACGGTGGACGGTGGTGAGAACAGCCCACATAGCGACATAAACGTGGTCTGTGCCTTGTATGTTCATAGGCACGCGCATCGTCGGGGCATGAGCGACGAACGGATGCGTTGGGTGGTCTGTGGGCACGAGGATGCAGGTGCCAACAGGCTGCTCACCTAAATAGTCATCCAGAATCTGCTTCTGGATGCGCTCCATCACATGATGTCCGAAATAGCGAATCACCGCCAAGTCCATGCCGGCATCCATCAGCCCAAACGAATTACCGGCAGTGACGACACAATCAAACGATGGCAAATCCTCAAAACGGCCACAAACAATCTGAACCTCTGGATGCGAGCGAAACTGCCAGCGAAGTACATCGCTGAACTCTTTGCCTCTATCTATAAGAATCAGTCGCATAGTTGCTAGCGTTAGTCACCTAACAGTATTATTCAGCCGCACCGTGCGGCACGAATTTTTTCATGATTTTAATCGTGTTTTAGACTTTCTCTTTCGTCGAGAACAATTTTAGCTAGTATTAAGCCTCCTTTTCCCCCATCCTGAGAGCGGCAGTTTTTGCTTCCACCTTCATCCAATTTCGGCGGACAAGCCGGCTTCGCTCCCGGCTTTCCTCAGACTCCGCTCTGCAAAACCGCGGCACTCGTGTCGCCCCTGATTTTAGCCTCCTCGTAAGACGTGGTAAAGGTCGTGAAGTCAATGGCGACCCACACCGGCCCTGTTTTCATTTGAGCAGCGCGTTGAAACCCGCCTGCTCGAAGTGACGATCAGCGGTCAGGACGTCTGTCAAACCACGTTCGCGTATGACCAAAATCGAACTGCAATCTGTCGGTGTCCACTCTTTGTCCGCATGTTGGTGATATAGCTCGAGTGCTCGATCGAATAATTCGCGGGAGGCGGGAATGATTTCGCAAGCCGCTGCCTGTCGAAGATGAAGCACGAACTCGCGCAACCGCGGACGGCACTCCGATTTGGCCAAGGCATCAGCCACTTCCATCAAGACCAAGTCGGAGGTGAGGATGGAGGCACGAAAGTTGCGAGAGAAAGCCACTACACGGTCATGATGCTGATCACGGCCATTGAGCCGCGCCACAAAATAAAAGGCGTCAGCGAAAACGACTCTCATCGGCCCGCATGACCGTGAACGTAGTGGTCGATATTGGCTGCCAAGTCGGTGGGAAGATCGTGGGCTATGCCGTCAAAATCCTTGAGGGTTTCCCAAAGAGTGGGCGGCTGGTCCTCCACAGGTTCTATGCGGACCACCGTGCCGGAAGGCCAGGGGATGTTGGCCGGAAGCACAATTTTTCCGTGTTCAACTGTGGCCGTAATGCTCATGCCCAAAAGATAGCATCGGGCAGGCACGGACGGCAACGCTATAATCGGATCTGCTTGCAAGCCATTCAGGGTGCCGCCGACTTGGCCAATATTTGATCGGCCTGTTGCTGAGTCACCTTCTCGCAAAGGTCGTCGTTGACCATGACGACGGGCGCTGTTCCGCAACTCGCCAGGCACTCGACAAATTCGACGGTGTATTTGCCGTCTTTGGTGGTTTGCGGGCCGTACTCAGCGCTGTTCAAGCCGAGCTTCTGGCAAAAGTGGTCGCGCAGTTGATGGCTGCCGGCTAAGGCGCAGCTTAGTGTCCGGCAGACTTTGATGTGGTTCTGGCCCGCCGGCGCTTGCCGAAACATCGGGTAGAACGTGACCAACTCATAAATGTTCATCGGCTGCAACTCGAGCTTGCTGGCCGTCCATTCCATCGCTTCCGGCGAGATGTAGCCGAAGCGCTCCTGGATGGCGTGGAGAAACATGAGCGACGCGCTCCGCTTTTGCGGATAGTGCGTCAGCATTTCGTTCAACTCGCGCTCCAAATCGTTGGGAACGGTGAAGCTCATCGGTCGCATTCCCCCATCACGAAATCGAGCGAGCCAAAAATCGCCACCGTATCGCTAATCATGTGGCCGGGCATCAAGAAGGGCAGAATGCTTAGGTTGACAAAAGACGGCGCGCGAATTTTCAAGCGGTGCGGCGTCCCGCCTCCCTGGCTGTTGATGTAGAAGCCCAGTTCGCCCTTGGGATTCTCGGCCGCAAAATAAATTTCACCCTTCGGCGCGTTGACGCCTTCGGTGACCAGCATAAACTGGTGGATCAGTTCCTCCATTCGGGTCAGCACCTTATATTTCGAAGGCAAAACGGTTTTGCCATCCGGCACATTGACTGGGCCGCCCGGCAATTTATCCAGGCACTGCCGCAACAAATGAACGCTCTGCCGCATCTCCTCGATCCGCACCAGATAACGGTCGTAGCAATCGCCGACTGAGCCGGTCGGAACCTCGAAAGTCAATTGGTCATAGACCAAATACGGATGCGCCTTGCGGAGATCAAAGTCCACCCCGCTGCCGCGCAGGTTCGGGCCGGTCAAGCCATAATCAATCGCCATCTCGCGCGAAATCACGCCGATGTCCCGCATCCGATCGACAAAAATTTTGTTGCGGGTCAGCAGCTTCTCCGTTTCGTCAATGTTAATGACGACTTCGCCCAGGAACTTGCGGCATTGCTCGACCCAGCCCGGAGGCAGGTCGCGGGCCACTCCGCCGATGCGCGTATAGGAGGTCGTAAAACGCGCGCCGGTCAAGGCTTCGATCAAGTTATAAATCGTCTCGCGCTCGGTGAAGGTAAATAGAAAAACCGTCAGCGCCCCGACGTCCATGGCCATCGAACCCAAGCCGAGCAAATGCGCCGAGATGCGGGCCAGTTCGCAACAAATCACTCGAATGTATTGACAGCGCTCCGGCAACTCGCGGTCGATGCCCAGCAATTTCTCCACCGCCAGCGCATACGCGACGTTGTTGGCCAGAGGGGCGAGATAATCCAGCCGGTCCGTGTAAGGGATGAACTGGGTGTAGGTCATGTTCTCGGCAATCTTTTCGTCGCCGCGATGAAGGTAGCCGATGTCCGGCGTGGCCTTGGTGATGATCTCGCCGTCGAGTTCCAGCACAATTCGCAGGACGCCGTGGGTCGCGGGATGCGACGGCCCCATGTTCAGCACCATCTTTTCGCCTTGAAGATCGGGCAACTCCTCGTGCGCGCCTGCGGGCAGCGGAGGCGACGGCGCGATGTTCTCCAGCAAAGCCGCCGAGCGCGCCGCTGTGTCTGGGACCTGGATTTCTTGCGTGGCCATGCTCTATTTTTTCTTCACCGTGCCCGGCCCATGCGAATGGCCGTGAACGTCTTTGATGTCCTGACGCCGCTCCAAACGAGCCGTCAACTCCACGTCATCCGATTCCGGCACGCGAACCCTCGGCTCTCGAGCCGTGCTGTCCTTGCCGCCCGCAATCGTGACGAACGGCCCGCCATCCAGCGGCGCGGAAAAAGTAAAGGCAATCTCCGGCAAAACAGTCGGCTTGCCCGCCAGCGGAAAATCTTTGCGCAACGGAAAATACGGATAGCCTTCCCACATCAAAATCCGCCGCAAATCCGGATGCCCTCGAAAGCGAATCCCCATCATGTCGTAGATTTCCCGCTCGTGCCAATCGGCCGTGCGCCAGACGCCCGTCACCGTCGGCAACTCCGACACTTCCTCGCTTACATCGGTTTTCAAACGCAAATGGCAATGATGTCCGTAGCCGTAAAGGTGATACACCACCGTCCAACGCGGATCATTCCCGTAATTATCAACGCTGCTGACATCCACCAGGTAATCAAAGCCCATTTCCTTCTTCGCGTGCGCGCACACCTCGGCGATGCTATTGGCATCCGCCAGCGTCACGGTGATTTCGCCGCGAAACTCCGCCGGATCGGAGATCAAATCCCCGAACCGTGTTTTCAACTGTTGAGCGAGTTCGCGCGTCGGCATGGAAAAATCCTAAAGCAACGGCCCGTTCAGGCCACCCGTTTTTGCAAGGAGGCGAAGGGTTCCCGAGCCACTTTCCCCTGCAATTTGATCAAGGCATCGAGCAACGCTTCCGGCCGCGGCGGACACCCCGCCACATAGACATCGACCGGTACAATGCGATCGACCCCTTGCAGCACCGCGTAACTGCGATACATCCCGCCCGTCGAAGCGCACGCGCCCATGGCAATGACCCACTTCGGCTCCGCCATTTGCTCGTAAATCCGGCGCAACGCCGTGGCCATCTTATACGTGACCGTGCCCGCCACGATCATGACATCCGATTGCCGCGGGGAAAACCGCATGACTTCTGAGCCAAAGCGGGCAATGTCGAAACGGCTGGCCCCGGCGGCCATCAATTCGATGGCGCAACAAGCCAGGCCCATCGGCATGGGCCAGAGAGAGTTTTTGCGGAACCAATTAATGGCGGAGTCAAGGCGAGTATGGACTACATCGCCCTCGACCTTCGAGTTGTAGCTGATTTCAGTATGGGTCTGCATGATGCATGGTGTGCCTTAACCTCAACCACTTGCCCAACCACTAAACATCCGAACCGAAACGCTGGCAAGCCCTTTGTGAAATTTTTCATGAGGCTATGCCTAGCTATGCCTCCCGGGAATTGACTCCTGAGGTTTGCATGGCTTATGGTGTAATCCACGTATGAACGTTACTTTTGAACTTCCCCCGCCTGTCGTGGAACGCCTGCGATTTCATATCCCCAGCGGGGAACGTTCCAGATTTGTGGCCGATTTGATTTCCAGAACGCTGCGCAAGAAAGGCAGTACATTGGCCCAGGCCGCCCAAAAAGCCAATTCTCTTCGCGCTCTGAATCGCGACATGAAAGATTGGGAAGCCTTGAATCAATATGAAGATTGAGCGAGGGGAGATCTGGTGGGTGAATCTTGCAACTTTTTGATGTGACTCGAAAGGGGTGTGCGATCGATCATTTCCGGGTATGCGAGGCGGATGCGCCGGGGTCATTTTCGAGGCGGAGTTGGACTTTGGCCCAGCGAGCGTCCCAATCCTTCCACGTCTCCTCCCAATACTCGCCCGTGAATTCCTTGCGGGCGGCGGGCAAGAGCGGGCGCAGTTTTTCCAGTTCCTTTGTGGCGGCGGACGGGTCGTTCCATTGCAGGTAGGACTCGATTAAGTTCAAACGGTTTTCCGGAGAAGTGGGACTTACTTCGACGGCGTGGAGCAGATGTTCTTGCGCCTTGGCGCGGCTGCCCAGGCTGATCGGCCAGCCGGGCGCGTCGCGGTAGAGCAGGCCGAGATTACGATCCGGCCCGGCGTAGTCGATTGTTTTGTCGAGGGCCCGGGCGGCGCTCCATTCTTTTTCCATCTGGTGGAGCAGCGGCAAAGCGCCCAGTTTTTTGGTGCGGGCCAATTCGGCGATGTCCATCCCCAGATAATAATGGGCGGGAGCCAGGGCTGGCCGGTGGTCAATCAGTTTTTGGCAGGCTGCCATGCCCTCTTTGGCCAGGCGCTCGCGCTCGTCATCGTCGCGGGCGTATTCCGCGCGATCAAAGCAGGCCCGGCCCAATTGCCATGCCGCCTCGTCCTCGTCGGGATGGGCGGCGTAACGGGCCACAGCCGCTTCGTAGTTCCGTGCGATGATCCCCGGCACGCCTGCAGACTGAGCGGGCAAAGCCAGAACAAGGCAAAGCAGCCATAGATAAGGGGCGAACTTCATGCATCTGATCCTGCTCCTAATATAATCCCTTCCAGAGGATTAAGATTAAGATTACGATTACGAGTAAGATTAGGAAAAGCCATCTAAAAATGGGTTCTTATAAGATTTCATAAGGTTTTACCTTACAAGAATAATTGTTGCCAAGCCGGGATTAGTTCTTATAGTTCCAGCGTGAGAGTTGGTTCCACCATCAAATGCCTGGCACTGGCGTCCGTTATTGCGGTCGTCGGCACGGGCTGTAGCGGCGTGGCCACTACCCAGAGTTTTTCACCGCTTATGTTCTTTTTGCCGGGATTGGCCGAAGCCAAACCCATTCCTCGACAAGTAGTTCCGCTCGCTCAACCCGGGGCAACGACGCAAGTTGCGTTTAACATGGATTTGATCCATATAAATTAAAATTATGCGATTTCCACTCGCGCTGACGGCGAAGATCGCCGCCCATATTGTCAAGCACAAGCTTTCCCGGACGCCAAAGTTCGCTTTGGTCCTCCAGCTTGAACCCTTGCACACCTGCAACCTTACCTGCACCGGGTGCGGCCGCATCCGGGAATACTCCACCAGCCTCAAAGATATGATGCCGCTGGAGGATTGCCTCGCTTCGGCGATAGAATGCGATGCGCCCATGGTGTCCATCTGCGGCGGCGAGCCGTTGATCTATCCCAAGATCGAAGAACTGGTCGCCGGGTTGCTGGCCCAAAAACGCATCGTCTATGTCTGCACCAACGGCATGTTCATGCGCAAAAAAATGCGCGATTATATGGCCGCCACGTACAACCCAAAATCCGAGACGATGCTGGCCAAGTTGCTCGAGCAAAAGCTGATTTCCGAGAAAGACGCCGAAACCGTTCGCAAAGGAAAGTCCGACGGCCGCCCCGTCATCCGCCCAACCAAATGGATGTACTGGAACGTCCACGTCGATGGCTTGGAATACACCCACGACTTGATTGTCGAGCGCGAAGGCGTTTTCCGGGAATGCGTCGATGCCATCCGCATGGCCAAAATCCTCGGCTACCAAACCGCGACCAATACGACGGTTTACAAGGAAACGGCCGCGCAGGAAATCAACGACATGTTCGAGTTCTTCTCCTCGCTGGAAGTCGATGCCCACACCATTTCCCCCGGTTACGAATATGACGCGGCCAAAAAAGACATGGTCAAGCGCCTGGACAAACAGCCGGAAGATTTCTTTTTGACCCGCAAAATGACCCGCGAAAAATTCGCCAAGATCCAGGAATGGGGCGAACGTTTCACGCTGATCGGCACGTCGGTTTACCAGGAGTTCCTGGCCGGCAAACGCGAAATGACCTGCACCCCTTGGGCCATTCCCACCCGCAACGTGCGCGGCTGGAAAGCCCCCTGCTACCTCATGACCGATGGTCATTACGCAGGCTACCAGGAAATGTTGACCAAAGTCGTTTGGGACAAATACGGAGTGGTGGACGGCGTGGCGCGCGATCCGCGTTGCGAGAATTGCATGGTCCATTGCGGCTACGATCCCAGCGGCGCCCTGAGCACCAATCTGCGCGACACCTGGATCAACATGAAATATAATTTCAGCCCCAAGCCCAAGCCCTACTACGAGGGCCGCTCGGTCAACGCCTTCAATGGCGTGTCCATCGGCAAAGGCCACTTGGCCGAAGCCAAGGCGGCGATCAATGCCAAAAATGGCGGCGCTTGCGGCACGGGCGACACCACCCAGCGCGACGAATTGCTGGCGAAAATCGGCAAGAAATCAGAGGCCTGATTAACGGCTTCATTGGCAGCTTTCGGTAAAACATGAAAACATTGTTTCTTTCTCCTCCCAGCTTTGACGGGTTCGACGGCGGCGCAGGCTCACGCTATCAGGCCCGCCGCGAAGTCACTTCCTTTTGGTATCCCACCTGGCTGGCCCAGCCCGCCGCGATGGTGCCCGAGAGCAAGCTGCTCGATTGCCCGCCCCACGATATTGGCGTCAAGCAATGTTTGGCCGAGGCGAAAAATTTTGACAACGTCATCATCAACACTTCGACACCCTCGTTGAAGAACGATTGCAAGGTCGCCGAGGCCATCAAGCAGCAACGGCCGGACACAAAAATCGGTTTTATCGGCGCTCACGCCGCCGTCCTGCCCACCGAAACGTTAAAATCGTCCTGGGCCATCGATTGGGTGGCGCGCAAAGAATTCGACTTTACCTGCAAGGAAGCCGCCGAAGGTCGCCCCCTCGCCAGCATCGACGGACTTTCCTATCGCAATGCCGAAGGCAAGGTCATTCACAATCGCGAGCGCGAACTCATCACCAACATGGATGTCCTGCCCTGGGTGGTGGACACCTATAAACGCGATCTCCAGATCGAGAAATATTTCATCGGCTATCTGCTCCATCCCTATCTTAGTCTTTACACCGGTCGCGGTTGCCCGGCCCAATGCACCTTTTGTCTGTGGCCGCAAACCATCGGCGGCCACAAATACCGCGTCCGTTCGCCCGAAAATGTGGCCGGCGAAATGGCCTACGCCAAAAAACTTTTCCCGCAGGTGCAGGAATTCTTTTTTGACGACGACACCTTTACCGCCAACCTGCCCCGCGCCCGCGAGATCGCCAAGAAACTGGCACCCCTGGGCTTGACCTGGTCCTGCAACAGCCGGGCCAACCTGGATTACGACACCATTAAATCCTTCAAGGAATCGGGCCTGCGTTTGTTCCTCGTCGGCTACGAAAGCGGCAACCAGGAAATTCTCAACCGCATCAAAAAGGGCATTCAATTGGAAGAAGCCCATCGCTTCACCAAAGCCTGTCACAAAGCGGGCGTGGTCATCCACGGCACCTTCATCCTCGGCCTGCCGGTCGAAACCCGCGAAACCATCGAGCAAACCATCCGCTACGCGATGGACCTGGACGTCTTCAGCATCCAGGTTTCACTGGCCGCGCCCTATCCCGGCACCGAACTTTACGAAATGGCCCGACAAAACGGCTGGTTCGCCAAAAAAGACAAGACCGACATCGTCCACGACGACGGGTTCCAACAAAGCTCCCTCGAATATCCGGGTCTGGACAAAAATGAAATTTTCGAAGCCGTCGATCGTTTTTATCGCGCCTACTATTTGCGGCCCAAGCCCATATTACGCATCATCAAAACGATGTTGGAAGACAAAGACATCTGTGTTCGCCGCTGCCGCGAGGGCTACGAATTTTTCAAAAGCCTGCGCCAGCGCAAAGTGGACCTCGCCGCCTCGCGCGCGGTGCAGTCGTCCGCCGCGGTGCCAGCTTAAGATTCGGAAGGCTGAAGGCTAAAGGCTGAAGGCTAAAAGAAGTCGGAAAGCGGCGCGCACTGCTGGATGCATAGTCTATTTTTCACCTATGCCGATTTGCTTCCATGCGATTACTCGGTAAGCGCCTGCTGGCGCGCTGGGGCGTGAAACTTCGCCAATCTTTTTTCCGGCATCCCATGAGAGCTTGATAGCGGGGAGGGAGGGTTCGGCGGCGCCGTCGTCTTCATAGAGGATCGCCGCCCGATGGCCGTCGCCATAAATCTGCGCGGTTAGGTCCCAACTTTGCAAATCGTCGGTGTGCAATGTCGGCTGAGCCAGCGGAAGGACGGTCCCGGCTTTGACGAAAAGAGGGATGCGCTCGAGTGGGACCCGAACTTCGATCTCCTGGTGTCCGTGATGCGGCTCTCCGGTCCAGAAGTCATTCCACTCCCCGGGCGGAAGGTAAACCGAACGCGTCGTGTCGCCATTATCGGAAACAGGCGCAACGGGCCTTGAATCCTTTCCCGCGAGGTTGCCTTTTCCCGCCACAATAATCGGAGCAACCAGCAAGCCGCCGCCCATGATATATTCGTCGTCCACCGTGCGGGAGCGTGGGTCGTCGGGAAAGTCCATGACCAGCGCGCGGCAGGGCGGCAACCCTTCGCGATGATAACGGACGAAGGCGGCGTGCAGCCAGGGGATGAATTTCATGCGCAGTTCCATGATCGTGCGGCATTGCGCCTCGGTTTTTTCCCAGCCGGGAGCGAAGCGTCCGGCATTGTTGTCGGCGCGGTTGACTTGTTTCCAAGGCGGATTGCGAAGATACCAGGCGTTGACCATGGCCAGAGGGGAAAAGGCCGCGCTCTCCAATCTGCGGATCAGTTCGATGGGGTTGGCGCAATCGCGCACCTCGGGCGCCCAGAGCAGGCCGGAGAAGCTGGCTTGCGCGATGCCGTGAACGAATTGTCGGTGGTCATACAGATCGCTGTAAAGCGCGTAGGGATACGGCGTTGCCAAAGCCCCCGAGGACCGCACCAAGCCGTAAGTCCGCTGCCCCCGCTTCTCGAAGGCTTGGGTCAGCGCATCCTGGTAGCGCAATCCGAAAAGGCTGTGCATCTGCTCGCCATCGGCGCCGGAAGGGAAGCGGCTTATCTCGGGAAAGGACCAATTTCCGGTGAAGTCTGAATTGTCGCACTCGTCCCCCTTGTAACCCGAGACGCCGAGCGCCACATGCTCGCGCTCATGGAAGCCGGCGAAAATATCGCGCGCCTGGGGTAGAAGAAAATCTGGAACGATGCCGCCCCACACTTCGTAATCGCCGGAAAATGGCAGCAGCGCGGAATAAATGGGCGACGAGGGAGCAACAAAAGCGTGCTCCCAAAGGTTCAAGCGAAAATGGAGCGCGGCCAGTTGGTTTAGCATGACGCCCGGTGTTGTGAAATTCGTGCTCCAAACATACGAGCAGGGATAGGAGTGGGTTTGCCAATGGGGTTCCAAGCCCAAAACATCGCACGGCATGCGTTGTTGGCGGAACTCCGCCGCCAGGTTCAGGACATTTGACTGCGAATAATCCGCTTGCCCCCGGTACCAGAAGCCCAGCCCCCAACGTGGCGGCACCGGGCCGCCGCCCGAAAAAAGATTGTAGCGTTGCACCGCTTGCCGCAGCGTCGGACCGCCAAAGACGTAAACATCGGCGCCGGCCGCTTCGGGAATTTCGACGAGGACTTCGCTGGGGGCCGCGCGGCCGGACGCAACCGGTTTCCGCTTCTTGTTGTCCAGATAAAACGTGGCATAACGCGCCGTGTCAACCAAAACTCCATAACCTTGCGTCGTGACGTAAAAAGGGACCGGAGCGTGCGAGTCGCCGGTATCCATGGCGGGATCGGCGTTGACCCGCAGCCGCTTCTTGAGGCCGCGCTGCTGGAAGGATTGGAGTTGCAGGCCCAAGCCGTAAATCATTTCGCGGGGTTCCAGCAGCGCCTCGACCAGAACGCCCCGCTCGGAAATACTGGCCGTTACATCCACGGGGCATTTCGCCACTTTGGGCAATTCGGCCAACCCCTCGACGGCGGGCCGATAATGGCGGGTTTTGACCGGCGTGATTTCTTCCGGCGCGCCAAAAGTAAACCGCCAGACGCCGGGAAACACTTCCTCCGGTCCGGCCGCGCGAGCCGGGCAAGCCGGCCCGAGCGCGCTCGTTAATACCATCAAGACAATGGTCCATGCCGATAATTTCATATACGTACGTCAGAAACCATCATTGCGCCAACCCTGATTCGGGACAAAGGAAAATTAATTTTCCCAGTTGAATTCTTGGCAGACTTGTCGGGAGGATTGGTTTCCGCCGCCGAAGCTGAAAAATAAAAAACCGCGAGAATAGGAACCCCGAAGGTTCTCACGGCACGAGGCCGAATTTTGCTCACGGCGCCTGCAATCTCACAGCAATCGGCAAATTTGTAAAGAGGTAACTCCGCCAAGCACAACTCGGGGTCATGTACGGTTAGATTGCATCTCGCCAACAATAAATAGCCAATTTAAATATTTGACAACAATGGCGTTCAAGGGATATGACGGTTGGCCTATGAAATGTCTTATCCCAGGATGCGGAAGCAACGCCACCGATTATTTTGGCGTTCGCCTGCGAAAGCCCCCGCAGGGCAACGCGGTTTGGGCACCGAATTGTGAAGTTTACCTATGCGATGTCCACGCGGTTCAAGGCGTAAAGGTGACGATCTTCATAGAACAGACGGATGATCGTACGGTTGAAACTCGCGTTGCCGGAATCGCGCCAGGCTCATTACCATCGCCACAGAGAGCCGTGGTGACTAGGATGGGTATCACTAAGAGTGCCTAGAAGCCGGGGCCTCACTGGAATGCTTCACCAGAACATCCCAAATAGTGAGATTATCCGGGCCGCAAAAGTGCTTTCTAAATAATTCCGTGAAGGCGTCAACGACAAGTTCATATTGAGCCAGAAACACCGCATTGCGATCTTTGGCGTTATGCCCAATCGGTTCAACGATTTTGATGTAAAACTCCCGGTCATCGGAAATGAACTGCCAAAACCGTTGACCGCACAACTTAAGATAATCGCCCTTGGCTTCGCTGTTCTCTGCCTGTTTTCCGTAGCAACCAGCCATTGACGCACCGCACAGGCAGGGCGTCTTTATTTTGCCGATAGACTTTTGGCGCCGTCTTAAAATCTGTTTTCATTTTCTCGATGTGGCTGCTGTTTCCCCATGCCGGACCAGATTTGACGGCCACAAAATAACGGATGCCAGCCTTGTCCATTTCAATATCCACGCCTGTTGTGCTGGACTTCCCTTTTGCTCCCTGTGCCTCTTCCGCCGTAAAGACCGCCAGTCCTTCCAAAGATCCTCCCAGCATAGTTTCCTCCTGAGAGGACAGAAAAGCGTCCAGAATCGTTTTGACTAGATCACGCGGGGTGGAAAGCTCCTTTGCCTTGAGCAAATAAGGGTTCTTCCTCGATAAGAGATTGAGCCATTGCAGTTTTTTCAGCTTGTCCAATTTTGCTCGGTGGAAGTCTGGAATGCGCTGAGTGACGCACTCCGTTATTTCCTCTTGGGTGATTGTTGCCATTTTGCGTCCCTTCTGTTTCCTGCAAGTAGCCCTTGGCGAGGGTCACATATTCGGCGAGCTTGTCTATGCCAACTGAATTTCGCCCTAACTCATACGCTGCGATATTTGTCGTGCCAGAGCCGGTAAAAGGGTCAAGCACCCAATCGCCAGGGGCCGTAAAGAGTTTAATGAACCACTCCGGCAGGGCCTTTGGGAATGTGGCCGAATGCCGTTTATTGCCGCATTCGGTGGCGAAGTGAAGGACGTTTGACGGATAGGCCATATCCCGCCCAATCCAGTTTGAAATCTTTTTGCCGAAGCCGCTTTCGACGTGCGAATTATCCCGGCGCTTGTCCGTTTCGGAGAGGTTTTTCAACCGGGCGTGTCGCCAGTCCCCCATCGGGACCATTACCGCCTCTTGAAACATTTTGAAGTGGCGCGTTTTGTTGAATTGCAAACATCGCTCCCAAGAATCACGGAATCGGTTCGGCCATTTGCCGGGGTGACAGTTCTTTTTGTGCCAGAGATATTCCTCCGTCCAAAGCCAGCCCTGTTTCCGCAGAGCCAGAATCAATTCCAAGACGTAAACATGCCGCTCCCCTGCCTCTGCCTTTTCTTTGATATTTAGAACAAAGCTGCCCGTCGGTTTCAGTACCCGCAGAAACTGTTCGCTCCTAGCCAAAAACCATTCTACATATTTATCCGGTTTTATGCCGCCGTAAGTTTTGTTGCGCTGGTCGGCGTATGGGGGTGACGTGACGATAAGATCAAAGGTTCCATCCTCAAAATGACGCAACACCTCGCGGCAGTCACCTTGAATAATATCCGTATTGACAGTAAAGCTCATAAGAGGACTTTCTGATTTTGGGTTAAAAAACTCAAGCGATTGCATGAAAATCTTACTGACAGTATCCACAAGCAGTTGAAAAAAACTTATTCGCAAAGTTATTGTGCGGCTTATTAACGCCTCGGCGCACAGTTTGTTCACTGAGAAAGGCAGCACGGAAGCGCTTGATTTTAAAGGCGATCTATAGAAGAAAGTCGTAATCATTGCTTCCTCCGATTGTTTTTAGGTTTAAGAGAAATTCCACAGTTTTTCAAATAGTCTTGGTTGTGCCAAATCCATTCTCGAATGATCCCATACGCCACCTCGGACTTATTTTTTCCACGGACGCCGACTGGCGACAACTCTTCAGGAACGCGGTCTGTGGTTTCGTCCACGTAAACCTGGAGCTTTTTCGTGCCTGCGTCGTTTCTCGGATTCATCAATGGAATCTTCTTAGACTCCGTATAGGATTCTAATTAGACTCTGCCGGATGTAAAGCCAAAAAACACTCTTGGCGCGATCACCCAAATTGGTGAGGGGTTTGGTGGGGTCTGTGTTTTTAAGAACCGCCAAAGAGGTAGCCAGATTGGTAACGGTTTATGAAAAAGCCACCAACAAAAACGAGCGGCGGTTCAATTTGAAGCCAAGAAACCCGTAGCACAGGGCACTTTTCACGTTTCATAATGGTCATGATTAGGATACCTACACACTGTTTGATATATGCCAGTTTCTACGAATTGTGTTGCCATATTCTATGATATGCCGTATTTATATAAGCGATGAAAGAAGCGGAACAAAATGACGAGGGTCCAAGAAGTGAAGCGGCTTATCCGGCTTATGATTTAGGCGAAGCCCTGAGAGTGGCAGAAGCAGTCCGCGATTTAGGTGGCGGCAATGTGCCTGTGCCCAGAGGTGAAATCGCTAAGCATCTGGAATATGCGGAGAATGGGCCAAGCTTTTTCCAGCGGGTTGCGGCCGCGCGCTCCTTTGGCGTGATCGCAGGGCGGGGTTCTTATTCTTTGACCGAAATCGGAAAAGAGTATTTCTATCCGACTATCGAAAACGGGCAGAAAATCGCGGGCGTGAAAATGCTCTCTTTCCCGAAGTCATTTAATATTTTGGTTAAAAAATTCGATGGGCTTAAGCTGCCAGGCATTGAGATGCTCGGTAATATCATGCACTCAACAGCGAATGTGCCGCTCAGTAAAAAAAGCATTTTGGCGGGGTGTTTTATTCGTAGTGCTCAAGCAATTGGCGTTATGGACACCAGTGGGGTTTTAAGCTGCAAGCCGTTTGAGGATGTTGGCAAGAAAGTATCGGAGGGGATTGCTAGCGGAAAAATCCCCAAAGAGGTTAATCTTGACAATGCCCCAGAGGATTTGAAGTCAAACGACCAAAATAGCAAATCTGACCAACACACAATTTATTTGAGCGCAGACAAACAGCGCATGGTGAAGCTGGTTGCGCCTTTAACAATTTCAAATGCGGAATATCAGCGTATTTGCAACTGGATTAAAGTAGCGCTGATTGTGGAGGACGAAAAATCACAATGAAGAATTTACTGATAGAGAGCGGGACAGCGCGGCGAGCGTTTGGGGCGGCCAGCATGACGAAGGCGAAACCCATCACCGCTCTCTATCAGTACCAAATTTCGGGAACGGGTGTGGGGCTGACCGGCCTTAATACGAACGTTTGCGACTCATAAGCGCAAGCAACCACACCCTTATCCCAAATTTTAACTGCCCCGTGGTGCTTCTAACACCACAGGGCGCAACAAAAGCGCAGCGTGAACTGCGTTCGGTCGCCCATCGCTAGGTGCAGACTTGACGATAATTCACGTTGCCCGGAAAGGCAAGTTGAAAAATTGTCAGTTGAAAAATTGTCATTCCCGCTCTGGCCCGTGTAAAAAGGCGGTGCACTTCAAAAATCGAAACGGTGTCGCGCAACCGTGGTTTTGCAGCCGCTGCGGGAAATACTCGTGTGAATCTCAGCCTGTGGAGGGCGTGAGGATTGACCACGCAAAGACGGTGCAAATCGTCGAACTGCTGGCAGAGGGGCTTGGCGTTTGTTCCACGGCCAGGGTGACGGATTGCCGCCCGGAAACAGTGTTGAACGTCTTGCAAACGATTGGCGCGAAGTGTGAGGCATCGCACGACCGTCTAGTTCGCCATATCCAAACCGGTTCAATCCAGATTGACGAGCTTTGGGCCAAGGTCTATTGCTCCCAGAAAAACGCCCTGAGTTTGACCAAGACAAGGGAGATCAGTCCATGTTTCTGGGGCTGGCAACCCGCGAAAAGTTAATCATCAGCTATCACACTGGCAAGCGGGGCGAGGACAACACAGATGTTTTCGTAAAAGATTTGGCCCGCTGGATTGACGGTCGTATTCCAATTCTTGTAAGATTCACTCGACTATGGGCTGCACCCCCGCCGTGGCGTTGAAACTGGCGGGGGAAACGTGGACAATCGAAAAACTCATTGCGGAAGCTCCACTCTAACCGTACACGACCCAACACGGATATTGGAATTCCGCCACTGGTCCGCCGCCGTTTGCACTGAATCACCCTTTTCGTTTTGACCGGGTTATTGGGCCTGGCGCGGCTTGCGCGCGCTTGCGCCAGCGGCTGGGAGTGACGCCGGCATTGCGGCGAAATAAACGGGAAAAATAGTAGGCGTCCGCAAAACCGGTCTGCGCGGCGATCTGATTGACAGGCAGGCGCGTTTGGGCGAGAAGATTCTTAGCGCGGATCAGCCTCATTTCCAGGATGTATTGCCGGGGACTGGAGCCGGTATGCTGGGCGAAGATGCGCCGAAACCAACTGTAGCTGATGCCGGATTGCCGGGCCAAGCCTGTGAGATCAATCCTGGAATTCAGCGACAGGTGGATGGCCGTGATCGCCTTTTGCACCGACATTTGGCTGACACCGCCGCTGGCGGGACTGGCCTGCTGCGCGGACGAGAGCAACCCCAAAATATGCATGGTGGCCCCTGCCAAAATCCGCTGGAGCGCCGGCCGCTTGGTCTTGGCGGTTTCGAGCATATCGGAAAACAACATCAGCAATACGTCTTCCTGTGCCGTTCTTAAGACGGGATTTTCCCGCTTAAAAAGGCCGAACTTGATCCATTGTTCGACGATATTGCCGTCAAATCCAATCCAATGTTCATGCCAGCCCGTTGCCGCATCGGGCATATATCGGTGCCACATCTTCGGAAACAGGAGCATCACATGCCCGGCCTCGACCCGGTAACGTTTTTTTCCCTGGAGAGTTTCAAACCATCCTCTGCCCTTGGAAATATAAACGAGCATGTAATCTCGAATGATCCGGCCTTTGTCCCAATCAAAGTCATATCCCGCCGGGTGTCCTCGCGGCGGATATTTGGTGTGGGGCGGAATGTTGGCCTGCCCGACGGTCGTGACGCAGATTCCCCATTTTCGGTCCCGCCCGGTGACAGAAAAGTATTGGAAGTAATCTCGACTCATCGCTCAACTTGCCCGGTTCACATGAGCAGGTAAATATTCGAAATGGAGGATGTTCTTTTTCCCATTGCGGTCAAATAAATATTTCGCCGCGATGGTTCGGAAAATCCGGCCGTCACGGCAGCGGAGCGCGAGATCTTGGCGGCAACTCCTGGTCAAAAAAAGCGGCTGGGCGGCTTGTGTCAAAAAATGCAAAGATTCGGGCATTGCGTCCATTGTTTATCTTTTTGTTTTCGGTAAAGATCAACTGCGTCCAAAATATTACCAAGCATTACCAATGTGCGATTGAGCCTGCATGTGCATGTTAATGCGACACTATCGACAGCAAATTATGAAGACACCCACTTCGCGAAGAGCAACCACGAAAACTTCAGGGAACCCGTGCCGCCCCGCGGGCAAATTTCGCCGTAGTTTGCGGTTATTGACGATTATTTCCGCGTGCCTCAGTTTGAATGCCGCCTTGATGGCTGCACCCGTTACCGTTCCAGACTCCTCCTTTGAGCAGTCCGTTTTTCCGCTGACTACTAATGCCATTCCGGCGGGCGGCACCGGCTCGGTTTTCAATAACGGCCTTATCCCGCTTTTTTATTGGTGGGGCACAGGATTTGCGTCCCAGACCGAAACGGACAGTTCCTCTTTCACTTATTCATATCCCACGGAGTATATCCAGGATATGAGCTCAACCAACGGCCCGGCCCTCTTTCCTTTGAATCCGAATGGCACGCTGATTGCCCCGGCCGACGGCACAAATTACCTGGTGCTGGGAGGCAGCGGTGATGAGAATGTGTGGCAAGATATTGGCCCGCTCCAATCCAACACGGTCTATACCCTCACGGTCGCGGTGGGGCTGGACCTTGACAATGGCTATCTCCCGGCCGACGGAACCACCGGCTACGGCGGAGGAACCGCTTTGATCGCGCTGGTCAAGGGAACTCAAATCTATGATATTTTTGCGCCGGGCGCCATTATTGCGTCGCTGCAGGTGAGCAACTCGGCCTATACCTTGGGATCCTGGGTCGATAACGTTCTGGTCTTTACCAACGGTTACCAATCGGGCGGTGATTTGACCATTCTGCTGCGAGGCACCGGCGGCTTTGCAGTTGACATGGACAACATTCGTTTGGACGCAACTCCATTGACCTTCACCGCCGTCCTGCCGACTGCCACGACGGATCTCGGTGTCGCCACGAATGTAGTGTATCAGGGCACTCCGGTGACTTTGAACGAAAACCCGGTCGGAACAGGAACCTTTACCTACAAATGGCAAACGGACAGCGGGACAGGCGGGGCCACTTGGACCCCCATTCCCGGAGCCACCAGCACAAATTACGTGGTGAGCACCGCCGCCATCAATCCCGCCACCCCGGTGAAATACGAAGTGATTGTGACCAACGGCAGCAGTGTTTCCACCAGCCCGCCAGTGACTTTGACCACTGTGGCCAGCCTGCCCGTCCTGGTGATCGACACTTTGCCTTCCTCCGGCTCATTCGATGTCGTTGGCAGCGCGGTTGCCTTCAGCGCGGTATTTGACGGCAGCCGTCCCCTTACGTATCAGTGGCAATTCAACGGAGCGAACATACCAGGGGCCACCAATGCGGTGCTTTCGCTTCCGCTGACCACGGTGAGCCAGACCGGCGCTTACGCTTTGATCGCGTCCAACTCTATCAGCACGGCCATGAGCACGCCGCAGACCTTCACCGTGAACGCGCTTCCACCAGCCACCAATAACGTCATCCTCGCCGAAGCCATGGAGTGGGGATCCTTTTTCAATACCCTCGGCTATGGCGATGCCTTCAATCCAACCTGGACCCTCGCCCCGAGCAACATCCTTGCCGGAATCGTGCCCAGCGGCAGCATCGGGATTTTCACGGATTCCGGCTGTGGCGGCCTGCCTGTATTGACTGACGGCAGCTTTGCCGGAATTTCTCCGCCTGACAACGGCAGCATTTGTTTTGCGTCGGCCGGCAATGGCACCACAACCAACGGGTTAGGCTATTCCATCACCTACACGCTTCCTCCCACCACCTTGGGCGGCGGATGGACGGTCACCAACATCACGTCCTACGGCGGCTGGTCTGACGACGGACGCGAGCAGCAGAGTTATCAGCTTTCTTATTCCAGCCCTCTGGCGCCGACTAATTTTAGCGGCGTGCTGCCATGGGCTTCTTTCACTCCCCCCAATCCCGATCCCTCCGTCTATGGAAACGGAGTGGCCACTGCGACTAAAATGTCGATGATTCCGGCCAACGGGGTGCTGGCGAAAAACGTTGCGGCAATACAACTCAATTTTAACTCCCTGGCGGCCGGGCAGTCGCCCAAAAACGGCTGGGAGGGCTACGCTCAATTTCAACTGTTTGGCACTCAGTCCACCAATCTCCCGCCGGCGATCACCCAGGGCATCACTCCATCCTCCGGCTCGGATGTCGTGGGCAGCGCGGTCACCATTAGGGCAGCCTTTGCCAGCACCCAGCCGCTGACTTATACATGGCTGCACGACGGCGCTGTGATGCCGGGCCAAACAAATTCTTCGCTGACGCTGACAAACTTGCAACTGACTGATACATCCACCAATCTGGGCTACGTCCTCCAGGCATCCAATAGCTTGGGCGTTTCATCGACCCAGCCCTGTTCGTTTGTCGTCAACCCGGCGCCGGGCCAGGATGGAGCCGGCATTATCGTTTCCGGCGCCAATCAGACGGCTCTGGGCGGCCTATTCACCCCAACCTGGGCTTTGCAAACCAACAGTTTGCTCGCCGGCCGCGGGCCCTTCGTCTATGCCGGGAATGTCTCCGATGGCTCAGCCGGCACCGCCGTATTGACCGATGGCCAATTTGGCACAGTGGGCAATAACGTTGACCCCAGCGCCGCGTCTCTTGGTTACACGGCAGGCAGCGGCGGCACGTATCTTTACTACATGCTTCCCCCTTCCACCAACGGCTGGGACATCACGAGCATTGCCAGTTACGGCGGGTGGAGCGATACGGGCCGTAACCAGCAGGAATATGCCATCTACTACGCCACTATTGCAGATCCGTATAACTTTATAGAGTTGGACCAGATGTCAACGTATGTCCCTCCAGTTCCCGTCAATGGCCCGAATGCCACTCGTGTAATTTGGACGTCAGGCGTCGCGACTCCGCTCGCCCAAAACGTTGTGGCGATCGAGTTCGACTTTTCTGTGCTGCCCGAGGTGGAAAATGCCTGGGAGGGTTACAACGAACTTCAGGTCTTCGGAACCAACTCGACCTCCGTCGCGGCGGCCGTGCAACAAGCGCCCATTGTGGTGACCGATATCGCGCCTGGCTACGGCGCCGATGTCGCCGGGAGTCAGGTGACCTTCACGGCGGCTTTCAGCGGATCAGCCCCTATTTCGTATCAATGGCAGTCCAACGGCGTTAATATTGCGGGACAAACAAATACCACCCTGACCCTCACCAATCTGACCACGAACATGACGGGTGGTTATAACCTCGTGGCATCTAACGCTTCTGGCCCAAACTCGACCAGCGTGGCGCAATTCACCGTCAACCCGGCGCCGACGGCCACCAACGGAATTCTTATCTCAGGCGCCACTCAAATCGATTTCAATGGGGGATTGGGACTTGATCCCACGAGCTTTACTCCCACTTGGCCCATTGTGCCTGGCAGTTTGATTGCTGGACAGCTTCCCAGCACGGTTGGGCCTGGTAACTTTGCTGACGATGGAAATGGGGCGGGCGGCGTACGCGTATTGACCGACGGTATTATCGGTGACTTGATTGCCGGCGGCGCAGTCACCAACTACGCCACTTGCGGCTCGTCAAGCGGATTAGGGACGTTCGTGACCTACACTCTTACTGGATCCGCCAGCGGTTACAATCTCAACAGCATCGTGACTTACGGCGGATGGCCCGACTATGGCCGTGACTGGCAATACTACACGGTTTCCTACTCGACGGCGGCCAGTCCAACAGTCTTTCAAACATTGGGCCAGGCGACTTTTCAACTGCCGCAACTGCGCGCGGGCGCTGCTCCCAACGCCGGCCGGGTCACTTGGACCTCCGCCAACGGCGCCCCCATGGCCAGCAATGTCGCCATGGTGAAATTTGACTTTACGACCCCCGCCGGCCAGGAAAACGGCTGGCAGGGTTACTCCGAACTGCAGGTGTTCGGAGTTCCGTCCTCGTCATCCACGCAGACGCCGCCGACGATCACTTCCAGCAAGCTTTCAAATGGCAATTTGATCGTGACTGCGACTGGAGGCATCCCCAACGCCGCTTATGCCTGGTTGACCGCGACCAACCTGACCACGCCCCTGTCGGCCTGGACCACCAACACGACCGGAACGTTTGACGGCAGCGGCAATTCCTCCAGCACGATTTCGATCACGCGCTCGGAGCCGCAACGCTACTTCCGGCTTGTTACTCCATAATGGGATAATGCGCAAAATGCGAAAAGGTTTGACTGGACTTGAATGCCCACTAAAGTTACATTGGTTCGCCCTCAACGACCTAATAGCAATAAAAGCTTATGAAAGTATTTCGCTTCAAGGAATCGCGCGACTGCGGACGTCGTGGTGAAGGCGAGGCCTTCACTTTGATTGAACTTTTGGTGGTGATTGCCATCATTGCCATTCTTGCCGCCATGCTGCTTCCAGCCTTGGCGAAGTCCAAAAGCCAGGCCCAATCCATGAAGTGCCTGAACAACACCAAGCAATTGGCGCTCGCCTGGGTCATGTACATGACCGACAACAAGGGCTATTTGGTCCCCAACACCCCAGGTGCGGTGGACAACGACGGATCTTCTGGAGTGGCATGGACTTACGGCGACATGGCGACTCCGGCGGACCAGATCAACCCCACCAACGTCATGAAGGGCCTGCTCTACACCTACGCTCCAAACCTCTTCATCTACCAATGCCCCTCCGAAACCAGAGTTATCAGCTCTGGAGGAAAGACTTACGCCATGGTTCGAAATTACTCCCTCAGCGGCCAAATGAACGGCGGCACCGTCGAAGATAATTATTTCATTCCCAATGTGAAAGAAACCGATATCGTCCATCCACCGCCCTCTCGAGCCATGACGTTCATTCACGAAAGCGACATAACCATAGACGACGGTTACTATGCGATCGACGTGCTCGATCGAGAATGGCAAAACTTGCCAGGGATCCTGGACTCAAAGGGCGACAACCTTTCCTTCGCCGACGGCCATTCCGAGCACTGGAAATGGCTTGTAAAAAACACATTGACTCTTTCCGTTCCCTGGCAAACGGCTCTTAATCCCAAGGATGCGGACTTTGATCGTATGGCCGCAGCCTATTCCACATCCACATACCAACCGTAGCAGCCGGCGGCTGACGGGCGCGTGATTCATAAAGACCAGGGGCTTTCCGGGGGCAGTCTCATTAAGCAGACTGGCAAAGACGCTTCGAGCAGTTCAATGGGTCCGCAAAAGTAGCGGTTCAAACCGTCAATGGGTGACCCCTGCGGCCTGCTGCCTCATCCGTGCCGCAAAAAGCGGCCGGTGAATTGCCAGGAGGCTCTCGGCCGGCCCCTCCGCCTTTTATGCTTTGCGCAACGGAAAGGACTTGCTATTGACTGCTGGAGAAAACCGGCGATGCCAGACTCCAACCCATTGCAGCCCGGCCAAAAATTTGGCAATGGACGTTTTGTCCTCGTTCGTTTCCTGGGGCGCGGCGGCATGGGCGAGGTCTGGCTGGCCCAGGATGAGCGCCTTGACGAGCCGGTGGCCCTCAAGTTTCTACCCTCCGAAGTGCGGGCTGATCCGGTCGCTTTGGATGATCTGCGCCGTGAAACAGCCCGCAGCCATAAACTGACCCATCCGAACATCGTCCGCATCCATGACCTGCACGAAGACGCGGATGGGACGGCCTTTATTGTCATGGAATACGTGGGCGGGCCAACGCTGGCGGCGGTGCGATTGGAGCAGCCGGGCCGGGTGGTGGCATGGGACTATTTGCGGCCGCTGGT
>DASRLE010000572.1:0-3431 GCA_035648615.1 Saccharimonadales bacterium (SeqCode)
GCCCAAGCACAGCTCTGGCCGCTTTCCACGTCCTTGACGGCTTGCATTTTGAATCCATGACTGTATCGAATAACTTTCATAATACTTGGAATTTCTCTTTCCAAAGTACCAACCTATTTCAGGACGTGACCTGGATGACCAATAACAGATTTTCAATGATCAATTCTCAATCGAGAGTCCGAAATCTTAACACATTACGCCGCGGACACGACTTACCCAAAAAAGTGAACTGCACCCGCGCTGCCTCGTTCCTGCGTTTTTCAGCGGTTGTCAATGCCGCCCAGCCCGGTCAGGTAATGCTACGCGGCTGTTTCGTCGGAGGTTTTTCGCTCGCGGGTTGCCGGGTCAATTTCAACCGCGCGACCCTCATGCCGTCGGTCGCCTCGACGCGCAGCTCGTAGGGGCCGAGTTGAAGGACATCGCCGGTTTTAGGAAAACCGCCCAGCCGCTGGGTCACCCAGCCGCTGGTCGTGGCTATTCCGTCGTCGGACAAATCCTGGCCGACGGTTTCGGCCAGTTCATGCAGCGGTAACGCGCCATCAAGCTCCCACGTATTCTCGTCGCGGCGCAAGAGCAGAGGCTTTTCCTGGTCGAATTCGTCCTGAATTTGCCCGACTAATTCTTCCAAAATATTTTCCAGCGTGATTAGACCGACAGTGCCGCCGTATTCGTCCACCACAATGGCGAAGTGAAGTTTTCGTTCGAGGAACAATTGCAGCAATTTTTCCAGGCGGGTTGTTTCCGGCACGTAAATCAATTTGCGCGCGACGGAGGCCAAGTCCGCGCCCCGCCCCGCCCTCGCCCGGACGGCAAATAGATCCTTGAAATGCACCACGCCGAGAGTTTTATCGAGATCGCCCGCCTCGCAGAGCGGAAAGCGCGAGTAACGGGTTTTCTCGGCGATTTCGAGGCACTCCTGCAAACTGGCTTCGGTGTTGAGGGCGACAATCTCTTTGCGCGGACGCATCACGTTGCGCACGATGCGCTGGCTGAGATCGAGCGCGTTTAAGATGATGTCGCGGCCCAGCCGGGTAGTCGCGGCGCCACCCTGGCTGAGCATCAGCCGCAATTCGTCTTCCGAATGGATGGATAGAAGAGAACCGGCCGGCTCGAGTCCGATCTGGCGCAGGAGCCATTGCGCCGAATGGTTGAGCATCCAGTTAAAAGGATAGGAAGCGCGATAAAACCAATGCAGCGGCCGCGCCGTCCAAAGCGAAACCGGCAGGGCCTTCTGGATGGCCCACCATTTCGGCCCCAATTCCCCCAGGACAATTTGCAGAAACGTGGCCATGACAAAGCCCGTGGCGAAAGTGACGGAGTGCAAAAGGCTGGGCGAATGCACTCCCAGCCACATCAATGGCGGACTGAGCAACGCGAAGGAAACAGGCTCGGCCAGCCAGCCCAGCCCAAGGCTGGCCATCGTCACCCCTAGCTGCGTGGCGCTCAGGTAGGAAGTGAGATGTTGCAATATATGACGCGCTAAAGCCGCCCGGCGATTTCCACCGACGATCAATGCGTCCAATTGGGTGTCGCGCAATTTGACGAACGCAAATTCAGCCGCCACAAAAAAGCCGTTGATCAAAACAATGGCCAGAATGCTGAGCAGGCGCAGCGTGTTGGACGCCATGGCATTGCTATTCATCGGTGAGACAAACGGTGCATGTTATAAAATCACTTCACCAAAAATTACTTTGAGAATGTCCTGCAATGTCACGATTCCTGTCTCGAAATGGTTCGGCCCCAAAACGACGGCCAGCCGGCTGCCGCTGTGCTGCATGCGGCGCAAGGCCTCTTCCAAATGCAGCTCTTCCGGCAGAAAAAATGGCGCCTGCATATAGTCCCGCGCCATTTTGCCGGGATCAACATCGTCCCTGTAAAGAATATGTTCAAGATTGATCAATCCGTTGATCCGGGCGGTGGCGGGATCCGTCACCGGCACGCGGGTCAAGCGCCGCTCGCGGCACAGCGCCAGCACCTGGCGCAAGGGCAGCGAGGATGGCGCCAGAGTCGTATTGACCAACGGCACCATGACATGCCGCACGCGCAGGTTCGGCAAATCGAGGACGCGATTGATCATGGTCTTTTCTTCCGAGGTCAGCCCCGGCGCGGATTCCTGCATGACGAAACGCAATTCGTCCCGGCTGCCAAAGAGCCGTCCGGTAAAAGCCTTGGCGCCCGTCCAATGCTGCAACCCGCGCGAAAACCAGTCGGCCACTTCCACCAGCGGCGCAAGAATCCGATGGATCACCCGAAACGGCAGCGCCAGGCTCAGCGCCAGCCGGTTGGGGTAGCGCTGGAACAAGGTCTTGGGCGCCAATTCGCAGACGATGTAAAATATAAAAACAGCCGGGACAAAAGCCAGCGCGAGCCGGAGAGGCCGGTCGCCCAGCCAGTCATGCAATTGAATCGCTCCCAGGCTGAAGATAATAAAGTTCACCACCGTATTGCCGACCAGGATGGTCCAAAGAAAATTTTCCGGGTTGCGCAGAAACCGATGCAAAACGGCGGCGCGGCGCTGTCCGGTCCGCACCAATTGCCGCACGCGAAAGCGATTCAAGGCCAGCACGCCGGTTTCCATGCCGGAAAATAGAAATGACAAGGCCGCGCACAACAGCACCGCCAAGCCCAGCAATATATTGCGATCCATCATGGCATTACCTCTTGGCCACCTCGGCCAGCAATTCGCGGATGCGCCGTTCATCGGCCGCTTGCACCGTCAGGCGCAGGCCGTCGATCACCACCGAGTCACCGGGCACGGGCACGACCTCCATTTTATTGAGCACCAGCCCGGCCATCGTTTCCACGCCGGGGACATCCTGCAAAAAAGGATATTCGCGGCGAAAATTATCCAACCGCAGCGCCCCGCCCACCCGCCAGCGGTAGGGTCCCAGTTTTTCGAGAACCGAACCTTCGGCGCCGGCCTCGCGATGCAGTTCGCCCAAAACTTCGGCCAGAATATCTTCAATCGTCACGATGCCGGCGGTGGTGCCGAACTCGTCAAGTACAATCGCCATGCCGCGCTGCTGGCGCTGCATGCTTTTCAAGAGTTGCAGCAAGTTGGTCGTTTCCGGGACGAAGGAGGGTATTTCGAGCGCGAGGGATAAATCCGCCTCGGGATCAAGCAGGAGGGCGCGGGTGTTGAGCACCCCGACAATCCTGTCCACCGTCTGCTCATAGATGGGGAGCCGTTGATGCTTGAAACGCCGCGCCGCCGCGATCATTTCCTCGATGGGCAGCTCGTCGGAAATACAGGCCATTTGCGAGCGCGGCTTCATGACTTCACCCACTTGGCGGCGATCCAGGTTGATAATTTGCAGGATGATCTCCTTTTCGCCCGCGGCCAGAGCGCCCTGTTGATAGGCCAGTTCGACGACCTCCTGGTACTCCGCATCCGACAGCCCCGCGACTGGCCCCAAGGGTGACGTAACCAC
>DASRLE010000573.1:0-13630 GCA_035648615.1 Saccharimonadales bacterium (SeqCode)
CCCAAAGACGATGTCTTCCTCCGCGCTGGTGTCGTAGCTCAATAAAATAGTTTGACGTGTTTGGGCCAGCTCGGCGGCTTTTTCCACCACCTCCTGCTCCAGGCAACCGCCGCTGATCGAGCCGATGGTCGAGCCGTCGGCCAAGATCAACATGCGCGCGCCGGGCCGTCGATAAGTCGAGCCGGACGTTTGCACGACTGTGGCCAGGGCCATCGAATCTTCGTCGGGGGCCGCGCACGCTTTTAGAATCTCGGCCAATTCCTTCACAGCAATTTGTCGGGCGTGATAGGCAGATCGCGCACCCTGCGGCCAGTGGCGTGATACACGGCGTTGGCCACGGCGGCGGCTGCGCCAACGATGGGCACTTCCCCCACCCCCCGGCATCCCAAGGTATTGATCGATTGATCCGGCAGATTGGTAAAAAAAACTTCGATCCCGCCAATATCCGCGTTAACCGGGATGGCGTAGTCCGCCAAATTGTCATTGACAGGACGGCCGGTGACCGGATCGTAGATCGTCTGTTCGTGCAGGGCCATGCCGATGCCCATGGTCACCCCGCCCAGCGCCTGGCTGCGGCTGGTTTGCGGGTTCAAGACGCGACCTACGTCCAAGACGGACACGAAGCGCGTCACCCGCACTTCCGGGAGAGACGGGTCGATTTTCACCTCGCAAAAGTGCGCGCCGAAAGATTGGATGGTCACGGTTTTGGTTGTGTCGTCCTGCTCTTCGGCGGTCGCCTCGGCTTCCATCCAAGGCTCGCCCGCCGAGTCAAGTATTTCTTTATAGGTCACACTTTGCGTCAGGTTTCCCGGCAAAAAAATGCGTCCTTCGCCGCATCGAACGTCGGCCGTCCGCAAGCCGCTCAACGGCGATTTGGAATCGGTGGTGGCCAGGCGGGCCATTTTTAATTGCACCGCGCCGACCGCCTTAATGATCGCTTCGCTCACGCTGGCCGTGCTGACCGAACCGCCGGCCGGCGGCGCGGTCGGAAAATCACTGTCGCCCAATTCAAACTTCACTCTTTCCATGGGCAGGTCCAGCGCGTCCGCCGCCGTTTGGGTGAAGACCGTATAAGCGCCATTGCCGATTTCGTGGGTCGCGGCCTGCACCAACGCCGTGCCGTCGGAAAGCAAACGGATGGAGGCGGCGGCGGTTTTGCGATGGCCGGGATAGGTCGCGGTAGCCATTCCCCACCCGACCAGAAGGGAGCCGTCTTTCATCGAACCGGGCTTGGGCGAACGCGCCTGCCAGCCAAACTTTTCGCGGCCAATGACGTAACAGTCCCGCAAATGTTTGCCCGACCATATCTTGCCCGCCTCGGGATCAATGTAGGCGTAGTTGAGCAGGCGCAGTTCAACCGGGTCCATTTTCAACCGCGCGGCCAATTCGTCCATCGCGCATTCGAGGGCGAAACTGCCGGGCGCTTCCGCCGGGGCGCGCATGTAAGTGGGCGTGGCGATATTCAAGGGCAGTAATTTGTGCGGCGTTTGGACGTTGCGGCATTCGTAAAGCATCTTGCTCACCACGCCGCTGGGCACGGTAAATTCATTGGTGGTCGAGGTCGCCTGCCGGGTTTCGTGCCGCACTCCAGTGAGGCGGCCATCCGGCCCGGCGGCCAGAGTGAGGTGTTGGGTGGTTTGGGGGCGATGACCCAGCCAGGTGAACATCTGCGCGCGCGTCAGCACTAATTTTACCGGGCGCCTCGTCATGCGCGCCGCCAGCGCGGCCAGGATGGTATGCGACCAGCGAAAAGCCTTCGAGCCGAATGCGCCCCCCACAAAAGGACAAACCACATGGACGTTGTCGCGCGAAATTCCAAATACCTCCGAGAGGGTGGATTGCGTCCCATCCACCCAGCGGGTCGAGTCATGCAACGTCAATTCGTCACCGTCCCACTGCGCCACGGTCGCGCCGGGTTCCAGGGGGTTGTGCGTTTCCACCGGGATCGAGTAAGCTTGTTCGATCTTGATCAAACCAGACTCAGTCAGCGCGGCGGAGAAATCACCTCGTTTATACTGGAGTTTCTCGCCGTTCGATTGTTTGGGCAAGATGGCGGCTGGCTCTGCTTCGGCCATGGCAATGTTGTGCGGCTCCTGATGATAACTCACCTTGACCAACGAGGCGGCGTGTTGCGCCTGCTCGAAAGTTTCGGCCACCACCACCGCCACCGCCTGGCCCGCATAGTGAATGGCTGAATCCCACAGCGAGGTAATATTTTCGGCGGACGGGCTGTCGTAAGCGCCCAATTTTGGATACCGCAATTTAGGCGCATTGCGCCGCCAGATAATTTCAATCACGCCCGGGCTTTTGGCCGCCTCAGCCAGATCAATGGCGTCCACCCGGCCATGGGCAATAGTCGATTGCACAATGACCGCATGCGCCAAGTGATCGGGGCGAAATTCGGCGGCGTAACGCGCTTGGCCGGTTACTTTCAGCGGGCCGTCCAGCCGCCTGACCGAGGATCCCACGACTTTGTCCATACTATTTTAACCCGCTTTGGCAGCCGCAGTTTGCAAGGCCCGGACCAAGGTGCGCTTGGACAACTCGATCTTGAAGCCGTTGTCCTTCCAAGCCCTTGCGCCGTCGAGCGCTGCTTCGGCCGCCGCGCGAAAAGTTTGTTCGCCCGGCGGTTGTCCTGTCAAACTTTTTTCCGCGGCCGGGGAACGCCACGGCTTGGTCGCAACCCCGCCGACGGCCACGCGCGCATTGCGAATCTTTCCCTCGTTGACGTCCACTGCGACTGCGGCCGAGGCCAGCGCAAAATCGTAGCTGGCGCGGTCCCGCACTTTGACGTAAGCGGAGTGCGCCAGCCATGGCAGCGCGGGCAGTTCGACGGCGACGATCAATTCGCCATGGTCGAGAACCGTTTCCTTCGCCGGGTCATCGCCATAACCGACGTAAAAATCCGTGATGGGAAAAGCGCGTTCGCTGCCGTCGGCGCGGCGCGTGTGGATGACCGCATCCAACGCGGTCATGGCGACCGGCATGTCCCCGGGAAAAGCGGCGAGGCATTTCTCGCTCGTCCCCAGCACCGCATGAATGCGATTATAGCCCGCCACCGCCGCGCAACCGGTGCCGGGATTTCTTTTGTTGCACGCGGAAAAAGTGTCCCTGAAATAATAACAACGCGTCCGCTGCCGAAGATTGCCGCCGACGGTGGCCATATTGCGCAACTGCGGGCTCGCCCCCGCCAGCAGCGCTTCGGAAAGAACAGGGTAACGCCGCTGGATGCGCGCGTCATTGGCCAGATCGCTATTGCGCACCATCGCGCCAATGCGCACGCCTCCGTCAGCCGCCTCTTCGATTTTGGCCAGGGCGAGCGCGTTGATATCGATCAGGGTGCGCGGGGTTTCGACGTTCAACTTCATCAGGTCGATAAGCGTCGTGCCTCCAGCCAGAAAGCTCGCTTGCGGATGGGCCGCCACGGCCGCGATTGCATTCTCGGGCGTTTCCGCTGACTGATAATCGAACGGGTTCATTAGATGTTTCTATCCCGCACTTCTGCGATGGCGGCGACGATATTCGGATACGCGCCGCACCGGCAGAGGTTGCCGCTCATGCACTCGCGAATGCCGGACGAATCCTTGGGGCATCCTTCGGAGAGCAAGCCAATGGCGGACATGATTTGCCCCGGGGTGCAGTAACCGCATTGAAAAGCGTCGTGATTGATAAAGGCTGTTTGCATCGGATGCAATTCGCCATTCTCGGACAACCCTTCCACGGTGGCAACAGGCCGCCCTCCAACCATGGCGGCAAGGGTCAAACAGGATAGGACGCGGCGGCCATCCACCAAGACCGTGCAAGCGCCACATTGGCCATGATCGCAGCCTTTTTTCGTCCCGGTCAATGAAAGGTGTTCGCGCAATGCGTCCAACAAAGTGGTGCGCGGATCAATCTCCATCGCGTGGTGAGCACCGTTGATGTGAAGATCCACCTTTATATTGACAACTGCGGGGAGAGGCGCGGCAGCGGGCAAGGTGGCCCCGCCCTGCGCTTGAATGGAAACGGGCAGCGCCAAAGCGGCCCCGCCAATCGCCACGCCCGCAATGAACTCGCGACGCGTCACCCCCGCGTCATTAGACTCATCCTTCACCCTGCAACGCTACCCTCGCCCCAAGCGGAATCAATCAGCCAAACCCCTATTTTTTTGCCTAGACACTGACATAAGGCCGTGCAACTTGCCGCCCGTCTCTGCGTCTGCGGCCATACGGCGATCCCAATCGTCTTCTTCCCAAGGGTGCAAGAGAGACTCCAGCTCACACCGTTCCTGCGGTGAAAGCTGATCAATTGCGGCCTTGATTTCAGCAACCCTGCTCACCGCGAAATGTTAATCGCAATACAGGCGGATCGTCAACCCTGCAGGGAACGCTTGACATCCGCCGCCGTAAAACGTAGTATTACACCATGATTAAGACAATTTCAAAAGTGGGCAACTCCAACGGAATCATCTTCGACGCGACGGTGATGGACTTGGCGCATCTCAAGACCGGCGATGAGATGAACGTGGAAATTCATGAAGGAGGCACGATCACCTTGACCCCAACGCGTCCTCGGCCGTCGCCCGAGGAGGTCGCCAAAACGATCAAGTCCGTCATGAAAAAATATGCCCGAACGATGAAACGCCTCGCATGATTTTTACGCCTGAGAATTGCTTTCATCTCACGGTGGACATTGTGCGGAAGATTCATGCCGCGGCCATTGAGGATTTTGGCGGGTCCGGCGGAGTGCGCGAGATGGCATTGCTGGAATCGGCTGTGGCTGCGCCGCAAGCCAGCTTCGGCGGTAAATCGCCTTACAAAGATTTGCCAGAGGTAGCGGCGGCCTATTTGTTTTATCTCTGTCAAAACCACCCCTTCATTGACGGCAATAAACGGACCGCTTTGGGAGCGTGTCTGACATTCCTTCAACTAAACAAGATTGAGCCGGAAAAGGATGGACCAAGGTGGGAACATCTCGTGCTGGATGTCGCATCCAGCGCGATTGATCGCGGGCAAACGACTATACGGCTGCGTCAACTTCTACGGCGCAGCGCCCTTTGATGTGGGTTGGTTGGAATTGAGCGTCGATGGGCCGGTCTGGACATCCACTCAATGAATTGAGAAAGTCGGGTTTAACAACTCGATGAAAGAACAAATCTATCTGGGCGTTGATCTGGGCGCGGAAAGCGGACGGGTCATGGCGGGGGCGTGGGACGGGCGGAAACTGCGGATCGAGGAATTGCACCGTTTTTCCAACGGGCCGGTCAATCTGGGCGAATCCTTGCGCTGGGATGTTTTGCGCTTGTGGACGGAAATTCAAAACGGGCTGGCGCTGGCGGCGCAAAGGTTTGGGGATTCCATTGTCTCGGTGGGCGTGGATACCTGGGGGGTGGATTTTGCGTTGTTGACACGGAATGGTGAGATGCTGGGGCAGGCCTGGCATTACCGGGACGCGCGGACTAGTGGGATTTTTCGGGAGGCTTTCGCGCGCGTGCCGCGCCGGGAGATTTTTGCGCGCACCGGCTTGCAGTTCATGGAGATTAATACGCTTTATCAATTGCTCGTCTTGCAGCGCGATCAACCGGATTTGCTGGCGGCGGCGGATTGCCTCCTGATGATGCCGGATTTTTTCCATTGGTGCTTGTGCGGGGCGCGGGTGGCGGAATTCACCAACGCCAGCACCACCCAGTGTTTGGATCCCGTGACGCGGGATTGGTCGGGCGAGTTGCTGGAGCGGTTCGGTTTGCCGCGCGGCATTTTTCCCAAGACCGTTCAGCCCGGCGCGAACTTGGGTTGGGTGCGTGATTCGGTTTGCCGGAAAACCGGGCTGGGCCGGGTCCAGGTCATCGCGCCCCCGACGCATGATACCGCCTCGGCGGTGGCTGGCACGCCCACGTCAAACACCGGGCGGACGGACTGGGCGTATTTGAGTTCGGGCACATGGTCGCTCATGGGAGTGGAAAGCCAGAATGCCCTGCTCTCCGATCGGGTGCTGGAGTTGAACCTGACCAACGAAGGCGGGATCGACGGCACGTATCGCGTCCTGAAAAATATTACCGGTCTTTGGCTGGTGCAGCGGTGCAAACAGGCCTTCGCGGCGCGCGGCGGAACGTCTGATTATGCGGAGTTGACGCTCTTGGCCGAGAAAGCGCCGAAGGGACGTTCGCGGATTGAGGTGGAGGATGCCCGTTTTGCCAATCCCTCCGACATGCCGGCGGCCATCCAGCAGTTTTGCCGGGAGACGAAGCAACCTGTGCCCGAAAGCGAAGGGGACTTGGTGCGGTGCGCCCTGGAAAGTCTGGCGGCGAGGTACGGAGTGGTTTTCCAGGGTTTGGAAGAAGTCACGGGCAATCGCATTGAAGTTATCCACCTCGTAGGGGGCGGCTCGCGCAACCATTTGCTAAACCAATTGACGGCCGACGCCTGCCAGCGGCCGGTCATTGCCGGCCCGGTGGAAACGACGGCGCTGGGAAATCTGCTCATGCAAATTCGGGCCCATGGCGAATTAAAGTCACTGGCCGAAATGCGTGCGATCGTCAGAGCGTCCAGCGAGTTGCGGCGCTTCGAGCCGCAAGGTTTTTGAATGGCCTTTCCTAATCTTAATTTTAATCGTAATCTTAATCTTAATCGAATGAGGGAGATTAAGATTAGGATTAGGAATAGGAATAGGAAGGGCTGTGGCTTCTGAGACGCCAACGCTGCAATCCAGGCAGCTCCTGAATCGGGAGCTGAGCTGGCTTGAGTATAACCAACGCGTTTTGGAGGAGGCCCTCGATCCTTCCACCCCCTTGCTGGAGCGGCTTAAATTCTTTTGCTTGTTCAGCTCGAATCTGGACGACTTTTTCGAGGTGCGGGTCGCCGCGCTTAAACAGCAAATGGAAAGCATGGTCGTCGAGCGCAGCGCCGATGGGCTGACTGCGACGGAAACATTACGCGCCGTCTATCGGCGGGTGCGGCGCCTGGTCGAGCGTCAATACGCGTGCTGGCGCAATGAACTTCGCCCCGAACTGGCCCAAAATGGCATTTGCTTTGTCCGCTTCGGCGAACTGTCCCCAAGTGACTTGGCGTGGGTCGAGGATTTTTATCGCGCGCAAGTTCGCCCCGTTTTGACGCCGCTGGGGTTGGACCCGGCCCATCCGTTTCCACAGTTGCTCAACAAATCGCTCAACACCATTGTGCAATTGGAAATCAGCGAAGCCGGTCAATTAAAACGTCGCCTGGCCGTGGTGCAGGTGCCGCGCGTTTTGCCGCGATTGCTCAAGCTGCCCCGCCCTGATCCCCGGCAGCAACATTACCTGTTCCTGGGCGACGTCATCGGCCATTACCTGGCGGATTTATTTCCAGGCGCAAAAATTCTTGGCTACTGGCAGTTCCGCGTCACGCGCAACACCGAACTTTACGCCGATGAAGAGGAAGCGGCCGAACTGCTCAAGGCGGTCGAGAGCGAACTGCAAAACCGGCGGCGCGGCGGCGCGGTGCGGCTGGAGGTTGAACATGGCTGCCCGGCGGAAATCCGCGCCATGCTCCTCGAAAATCTCGGATTGCAGGAGCAGGATTTATTTGTCATCAACGGACCGGTCAATCCTATTCGCCTGATGGCGGTGGCGGAGGGGGATCATTCGCCCGACTTGCGGGAACCGCCTTTGGTCGCGCCGCCGCCGCTGGCGTTGCACGACGAGCCGGAATTTTTTGGCGTCATTCGCGAGCGGGACGTTTTGCTGCACCATCCCTATGAGAACTTTAGCAGCGTGGTGAGTTTTCTCAAACAGGCTGCAGCCGACCGCAATGTGCTGGCCATCAAACAAACCCTTTATCGCACCAGCGGCGACCCGCAAATCGTCGGCGCGCTGATGGAAGCGGTGCGCCATGGCAAGCAAGTCACCGCAGTGGTCGAACTGAAAGGTTCCCGCGAGGAAGGGCATCCCACCTGGCCGAGCCGGTTGGAAGAAGCGGGCGTGCATGTGGTTTACGGACTGGCCGGCTGCAAAGTTCATGCGCAAATGTGCCTGGTGGTGCGCAAGGATGCCGATGCCATTCGGCGTTATCTCCATTTGAGCACCGGTAATTACAACCCGGTTACCGCGCGCTTTTATTCGGATATCGGGCTCCTGACCTGCCGGCCGGAATTCGGCGAGGACGCGACCAACTTATTTAACTTATTGACAGGGATTTGCCAGTTTCAAGGCACCAAGAAATTTCTGGTCGCCCCCTTCGAGTTGCGCGCCCGCCTCCTCAAGTTGGTCGAGCGCGAAACGGAAAATGCGCGGCAAGGCTTGCCGGCGCGCATCATCGCGCAGATGAACGCTCTCGCCGATCCGGGGATGATTGCCGCGTTGTATGCGGCTTCGCAGGCGGGGGTGAAAATCGATCTGGTCGTGCGGGGCATTTGCTGCTTGCGGCCCGGCGTCAAAGGATTGAGCGAGCAGATCAAAGTGCGCAGCATCGTGGACCGGTTCCTGGAGCACAGCCGGGTATTTTATTTCGAGAATGGCTGCCAGCCGGAGATATTCGTGGGCAGCGCGGATTGGACGCCCCGAAATTTCTTTCGCCGCATTGAAATTGTTTTTCCGATTGAAGACGGCAATTTGCGCGAGCGCATTCGCGGCGAATTGCTGGAAACGACGCTGCGGGACAATGTCAAGTCGCGGCTGCTCAATTCGACCGGCTCCTATTCGCGAAGCCGGCCCCGGCGCGGAACGGTCCTGCATCGCAGTCAAAACGAATTTATCAAAACCGCCCAGGAGGCTTCCGTATTGCGGGCTTCGTCCAATGAGGAGAAGCCCAAGTACCGCCGGTTCAAACTTGCCCCCAATCCGCTGGCGGCCAAACCGCGTTAACCTATGTTGCAGACCGAATTCATTCCCGCGGCGAAAGACCTGGATGGGCGCTTGATGATTGTCGCTCATGGCCTGGGTGATAGCGCGGCGGGTTTTCGCTGGCTGCCGGAGGCGATGCAATTGCCCTGGTTGAACTACCTGCTGGTCAACGCGCCCGACCCTTATTACGGCGGCTTCTCATGGTATAATCTCGACGACGATCCTGGCCCCGGCATTGAACGGAGCCGTCAATTGCTCTTTAAAATGCTGGACGAGCTGGCCGAAAAAAAATTCGCCCCGGAAAAGATTATCATGTCGGGCTTCTCGCAGGGCTGTCTGATGTCGATTGAAATCGGCGCGCGCTACCCTCATCGGCTGGCGGGCGTGGTCGGAATCAGCGGCTACGTTCATCAGCCGGAGCGGTTGGCGAGGGAACTTGCGCCGACGGCCGCGCAACAGCGCTTTCTCCTCACTCATGGCACGCAGGATACCCTGATTCCGATTGCGCGGGTGCGGCCGCAAGTGGAGATATTGCGGCGCGCCGGCCTGCAAATTGACTGGCGGGAATTTGAAAAAGGCCATACCATCGCCGGAGAAGTTGAAATGGCAGTGGTGCGGGACTTTGTTCGCAAAAGTTATGCTTAGACAGTTTGGTTTGAGGGGGGATTGGTTTTCCTGGCAAATAATGGCGGCGCTGCTGGCGCTGCTGCTTTGCCAGAGCGGCCTTGCGGCGACACTCAGCAGCTTCTCGCCGTCCTTTGGCCAGCCCGGCGATGTCATTACCATTATCGGCAGCGGTCTTTCCACGACGACCAACCTGGCCTTCGACAACGCCGCGCCGACGCTGGGCGATTTTGAAATTATTTCGGACAACGTCCTGCTCGCGGTCGTTCCGATTAGCGCGACTAGCGGGCCGTTAAGCGCGGGGACCTCCTCGGGGACGGCGGCCAGCGCGGCCAACTTTCTCGTGGCCCCTGTCATCACCTCTTTGGCGCCGCAAACGGGCGGCGTGGGCGCCCAGCTTTATATTTCGGGGGCCAATTTCATTGTCGGCGGAACCTCGGTGACCTTTAGCGGCGTGACCACTCCTGTCAATGGCACAGTGACTTCCTTATCCGTAGTGAGCGCCACCGTTCCGCAGGGGGCGGTCAACGGGTCGATCACGGTGACGACCAGCGCGGGCACGGCGGTCAGCCCGAATAATTTTATCGTGAGCAGCGCGCCGCTGATCACGGATTTTTCGCCGACGGCCGCCGGCGCGGGCGCGAACGTAGTGATCGACGGCGCGAATTTTGCCAGTGGAACGACGGTGCAATTTAACGGCGTGCTGGCCAATAGTGTGACGGTGTCCTCCGCGACCCAACTGACCGTCAAAGTGCCCTCGGGCGTGACCACGGGGCCCATCAAGGTCAGCACCCTCAACGGCAGTTTTACGACCAGCAGCAATTTCGTGGCGGCCAACGGCGCGATCATCACCGCTTTTTCCCCGACCTTCGGGATAACGGGAACCCTGGTCGAAATCGACGGCGTCAATCTCTACCCGGAAACAAAAGTCACTTTCAATGGCGTGGCCGCTTCGGTCAACGGCTATGGCGCTGGCTATCTGCAAGTGACTGTTCCGACCAACTCTGGCATTGGCCCCCTCGAAGTCTTTACCTCGGGCGGAAACTTCACGACCTCCACCAATTTCACGAACTTCGCCGGTCCCGCCATTACAAGCTTTTCCCCCGCGCTGGCCCAAGCCGGCGCGACGGTGGTCATTGAGGGCGTTAATTTTGTCAAAGGCGATACCGTCAAATTTGGCAACACCAGCGCGGCGGTCACTGTCGTCGCCAGCACGGAAATTTCCACCACCGTGCCGAGCGGGGCCGCCACGGGGCCGATCACCGTCGCCAATGGTTCCACGTCTTTTGTCACCAGCAGTAATTTCGTGGTCACGACCGCCGCGCCGGTCATTACCAGCTTCACGCCGGCCAGCGGCGTGCGGGGGGGCATCATCACCATCAATGGAGGGAACTTCACCAATCTTTCCTCGGTTCGGTTTAATGGGGTGAGCGCGAATTACCTGCCTCCCACTTCGACCACCGTGCTTTATGCGATTGTGCCGGGAGCGGCCACTTCGGGCCTGATTACTGTCAACAATAACAGCGGCGGCGGGAGCAGTCCCTCTATTTTTTATCTCCAGCCGTGGATCACCAACATCTCCCCTTCCAGCATCGTTAATTCGCCTTTGGTGATCGTGGGCCGCAATCTGACCAACGCCACTTCGGTGGTGGTCAGCGGCGTGAGTTATCCCTTTACCAATTCTCCCACGCGCATTGTGGCTATCGTGCCGACCAATGCCACTTCCGGCTTGGTGACGGTGACCACGCCGGGCGGCGTGATTATCAGCACCAATGAATTTCTTGTCCTGCCGAAGATTTACAGCTTCAGCCCCACGATTGGCGCGGCGGGCGCCATTGTGACCATCGACGGTACCAGCCTCTTTGGAGTCACCAGCGTGCAATTTAACGGCGTCAGCGCGACGCCCTTCAATGTGACCACCAATCAATTGCAGGTCGCCGTGCCGCCGGCAGCGCTGACCGGTCCCATCACGGTGGTCAGTCCCAGCGGTTCGGACGTCAGCTCCAATATTTTCACGGCGACCAAACCAAGTCTGGCGCTCCTGACCAAAACAGTCACCCCGGCCATTGCCGGGCCGGGCACCAATGTGACCTATACACTGCTGGTCACGAACGAAGGCCCCTCGATTATAACTGACGTCACCCTGACGGACAATATTCCCAGCCAGTTGACTTTCATCTCGGGCGGCAGCAGCCAGGGCACAACCACCAACATCAATGGAGTTCTCATCGCCACTCTCGGCATTTTGACCAATAACACCAGCGCGACGGTGACCGTCCGAACCGTGGCGGCATTTGTCGGCGGGGTGACCAATACCGCCTATCTGGGATTCGCGGAAGGAAACCTGAACGGCAACAACGATTTCGCCTACGCCATTGCTGATTTCGTTACGTCCGCGCAACTAACCCTGAGCATTGCGGCGGAGGCCCATCCGCCAGGCATCGTGGTGTCGTGGCCCGTTTCGGCCGTCCATTTCCAACTGCAATCCAACACCAATTTAAGCCAGAGCAACGGCTGGGAAACGCTCGAATTCACGCCCTTCGTGACCCACGGCCTGAATGAATACACCAACAGCCTTTCAGGAACTGGCGCCTTCTTTCGCCTGCACTCCCCCTAACGGACCCAGCGATTTGTTGCAAAGTGGTGGCATAGCTCGGCCCTACGACAAATTTTCCGCGGTTGCTCTTATACCGGCGGCCCCTTTCTAAAAATACTGGCCGCATCGAGGACGTTCATGGAAACCAAATCCAGGCTCGTGCCGGGCGACCTTTGCCGGGCTTTTTGCAGTTGGCCGTTGATCTCGCTGACGGTGGTGGCCGCGTAATATTTGATCGCGCCCACGCTGAGGCCAGCTTTGAAAATGATAATCAGGAGAACGTCCTCATCAATATTGCAAAAGAGCACGCTGTAATGTTCGCCTTGCTGGTAAATGTTGGAAAAATTAGTCTCCCCCACCCGCTCGGCGATGGCTTGCGTGGCGCAAAATGAGCCGGCCGCCAGCGCGGCAATAGTGGTGGTGTCAAAGTTTTCGACCGCGCCCCGCTGGCTGACCAGCGGCCCTCCCTTGTCGATGATTAACGCCGCCGCCGCCTCGCTTTGGCGCAGCAAATCGTCCAACGCCCCGTCGAGCAACTGCATGTCTTCTTCAATGAGCGGAGGAAGTCCAGGCATATCAAGGCGATTTGCGCCCGCCGTCGTTAATAAATTTATTGAGCAACAGGCGCGTGATCATATTGAGTGTTTCAAAGACTCCCTCGCATTTCGACGCCACGGCGGTGAAGGCCGGGACCTGTGTTTCGCGGTTGTTAAGCAGAAAGTCCATGTATTCCACCGGCGCGACGTTGGGCAGGTCGCGCTTGTTGTACTGCAGGACGTAGGGAATTTCGGCGAAATTGAGTTTGAGCGCCTTGAGGTTGTCTTCCAGGTTCTGGAAGCTCTCGGCGTTCTCGGCCATTTTTTCGTATTGCGAATCGGCCACGAAAACAATGCCGTCCACGCCGCGCAAGACAAGCTGGCGGGTGGTGTTGTAAATCACCTGGCCGGGAACGGTGTAAAGTTGAAATTTGGTTTTGAACCCTTTCACGGCCATCGCCTCGATGGGCAAAAAATCGAAAAACAGCGTGCGGTCGGAACTGGTGGCGAGGGAAACCAGCTTGCCCTTCTCCTGCACGTTTTGGACGTTGGCGTGGACCTGCTCCAGGTTGGTTGTTTTACCGCCCTTGCCGGGTCCGTAGTACACAATTTTAACCTGAAGTTCCTTGGTGGCTTGATTGATGATCGCCATAAATTTATGGATTGCGTTTGGCCAGTTCTTCGGCAAGGCATTGCAAGAGCGCGTCGGGCAATGTTTGGCCGGGCCGGCCCACCACGGCCAAATATAGCTTGCCGGTTTTAAAAATCGCGCAGCGCGTCTCCCCGGCCATGAGGGTCAGGGCCGACAAGGGCTGCAATTGAATTTCGCCCGCATACTGCCCGACACGCCCGAAAAGTTGCGGCAGAAACGCCGCCATTGTTTCCGCTTTTAAAGGCGGTGGCGCGTTCCCCGTGACCATCAATCCGTCGCTCGTCACAATCAGGCTGCCGGCCACGCCCGGAAGAGCCTCGATTTTTTTGATGATTTCCTGCGGCGACCATTCGTCGCGGGCGGGAGCGGCAAGGACCGGCGCCGCAATCGGGGCCGGAGTCGGCGGCGCCGGTCCTTGCCGCTCCCGC
>DASRLE010000574.1:0-3914 GCA_035648615.1 Saccharimonadales bacterium (SeqCode)
ATTATCAGCTTATGAGCAAGGCGCTGACCATTTACGGCGTGGACCAGTTGAAAACTTCGTCCGGCCGCACGATCGATTGGCGCAAAGACCTGGCCATGAAATTGATCAATTTGCAAAAGCCCGACGGCTCGTGGATGAACGACAATGGCCGCTGGTGGGAACACGATCCATCCCTCGTCACCGCCTATTCCTTGATGTCGCTCGAAATTCTCTACCCGGCGCTTTGATGGAATTGACATTGGGCGCCATTGCCGCAAGCTAGGCCCATGCGGCGACCTTGCTTGACAGTCTTCGGCGTTTTTATTTTCACTCTGGCCACAGCTTCGTCGCTTCTGGCTGGAGATTGGCCGAATTGGCGCGGGCCAAACCATAACGGTATCTCGTCCGAAAACGGATGGATGGCGAAGTGGCCCGCCGAAGGACCCCGTCAACTTTGGAAAGCTTCCGTCGGCCTGGGATTTTCGTCCATCACGGTCAGCCATGGCCGCGCCTACACCATGGGCAACCAGAACGATATCGACACCGTTTTTTGTTTTGACGCCGAGACTGGCGCCCTTGTCTGGAAACAATCTTATCCCTGCCCCACTGATCCGCATTATTATGAAGGCGGCCCGAGCGCGACTCCGACCATTGAAGGCGGGCGCGTTTTTGCCCTCAGCAAAAAGGGCGATCTCAATTGTTATGCCGCCGACGATGGAAAAGTGGTCTGGTCGAAAAACCTTGCCCAGGAACTTGGGGTCGGAATTCCGATCTGGGGATTTGCGGGCTCGGCCCTGGTGGAAAATCACCTTCTTCTTCTGAGTGTGGGCGGTTACGGCACGGCGGTGGATAAATCCAGTGGCAAAGTTAGATGGACGACAGACACCAACGCCGCCGGATACTCCACCCCCGTTCTCTTCAAAAAGTCCGCAATCATGATGACGAAGGACGGGGTGGACGGCGTTAGCTTTTCCGATGGCCACCTGCTCTGGCAATATATTTGGAAAACCGATTACGGCGTCAATGCCGCCGATCCGGTGCTGGTTTCGCCTGACAAAATCTTCATTTCGTCCGCCGCGGCTCACGCCGACGCTCTTCTGCAAATCGCCGGCAAAAATGTCCGCGTCGTCTGGAAGAATGAAAACCTGCGCAACCAGCTTAATTCCACCGTGCTGGTCGATGGCTTTTTGTATGGCGTCGATGGCACCGCCGGCCCCAGCCCGAGCGCCAGTTTGAAATGCCTCGCTTTGCAGGATGGAACTGTCAAGTGGACGTTTCCCGACATTGGCGGAGGCTCGCTCATGGTCGCCGATCACAAAATCATCGCCCTGAGCGACAAAGGAGAACTTTTCGCCGCCGAGGTCTCGCCGGAAAGTTTCACCCCGCTTTCCCGGGCGCAGGTCCTGGGCGGAAAATGCTGGACTGTTCCAGTGCTGGCCAACGGGCGCATCTATTGCCGAAACGCGAAGGGCGACCTAGTCTGCCTGGACGTGAAGCAGAATTGAACCCGTGTGGCGCCGCCCGGTCCAAGTCCGTTGCTGCTGGCGCCCTTTGTCCTCCTCTTGACAGCTATCGCGGTGGGGCCGCTCTGGTTTTCCACCTGGCGGACCCGCCAATACCCGAAAGTGGTTTGCCTTAACTACAGCTTTCCCTTTCTCCTGCCGATGTTGCTTATAGTCGGGTGGCTGTTCTTTCGTGGCTGAGGGCGGTTTAAATTTTGACTTTGCCATTTTCGGCCATGAATATGCTATTATCTCATTTATGAAAGCGGCTGTATTTGTTGAAAGAGACGGGATTTTGAATTCGGACCGGGTGGAAAACAATGCGCCCGTGCCTCCCCTGGCCCTCGACCAAATGGAACCCAAGACCGCGGCCATCGAGCCGTTGCGCCTTCTCAAGGCGGCGGGTTTTCTCATCATTGCCACCACCAACCAGCCTGCGTTGTCGAGCGGCTTGCTTTCCCGCCGCGAATTGGACCGGATGCATTCGGTCTTGCGCCAGATTTTTTGCCTGGACGATATTCTTGTTTGTCCGCACGACGCGACCGATTGCTGCCCGTGCCGCAAACCCAAGCCGGGCCTGCTGACCGAAGCGGCTTTTAAATGGCACTTGAACATGGAGCGCTCCTTTGTTCTCAGCAATAAATGGCAGGACGCCGAGGCGGCGCACAACGCCGGTTGCACTTCGCTTTTAATTTCATCGCCCTGGATTGGCAAAGGCCATCACGATATTGTCTTGCCAAGCGTGTCTGAGGCGCCGGCCAGGATCGCCCGGATGCAGGCACCCGTGCGCCGCAGCGAGCCGCTGCTATCGTTGCCGGTTGGCTGACTCCGGCCCCGCTGGCGGCAGGTCACTGGCGGCAAACCGCCGCGCGCCGCCGGCCACAAAAACTTGTCCGTCTTCAGTGGCGCGCAAAACAGGGCGCGTCCCGCTATATTCGTGGGTCTGGCGAACCACCAGCTTGCCCTCTGGACTGATCACCGCGTAGCAAAACGAGCGCGCGCCAATCTGGTGCAACACATGCAAGTTGTTGAACCGGTCGATTTGCGCCTCGGGTTCGCTGAACGACGTCATCCCCGCAATGGGAAAAACCCGCAAGGTCTTGCCTGTGTAGTCTGTCAAGCGGAAATACAGCTTCAACTCGTTGACATAACTGACCCGCAGCAAACTATATTTGCGGACTTCCGGCGCCGCACCCGTCGCGGTCGGCATGCCAAATTGCAAGTTGCCCAGGTTGGGCATCTCCACCCCGTTTCCAACCGTGAACGCGACCGCCTTGCAGGTGATTTCCTGGTTCCATTGCGGGATTTTTATCCGGGCGCTCAGCCGATAACGCCCCGGGCGGCGAAAGTCAAAATAGGGCGTCGGATTCAAAGCACGGGTGCCGGCTTCACCCGAATGCAGGGTAAACACGCCTTTGACCGGCATCTCGCCCAGCTTGGAACAAATGAAACTGTTCTCGCCTTGAATCGAAAAAGTAATCCAATCGCTCTCCGCCCCAAGAGTGATGTCCTGGCCGGAACGGTTGACGATCTTCACGCTCATCTGCAAGTCCTCGTCGGGCAGGTATTGGTCCTGGCGCAACTGCAAAACGGCCGTGACGCCGTTCAATTGGGCCTGAACGGTCAACGCGGCCAGCAAAACCAATGCGGCCAATAAACCAATCTTTTTCATGTCTTTAAAGTGTAGGGGGCCAAGTTCCGCTGACAAGCGTCAAGCCATCAGGCGGCGCTGGCCAGCGGCGTGCCGGCCATTTTTTCCAGCACCCGAATCGGCGCCCTTTCGGGTGTGACCAATGCGGCCAGCGGAATGATGAACGTTTGTTCCAGCGCATATTTCCCGGAGAGCACGGCGTGCGGCACCGCGTCGGTGTAACAAAGCCAGGTCGAGCCGGGAGGAAATTCGATGCGCACTTTTTTGCAGCCTTTCTGGAACTCCGTTTTTTCCTTCAAGTAATCGTGGAAGCGCAGCATAAACCGATCATAAGCGGAGTGATCGACGGCTTTGAGGCCAAACATCTTCTTGACGCTGGTGACTAACGGATTGCTGCGCGGACTGCCCTTGGCCGCGATCTCCGCCAAGCCGGCATCCGAGGCATATTTCTGCGCCAGAACCGAAAATTCGTCCGTCGTGTTCCAGACTCGCGGGGCGGTGGGATTGATGTTGCTGAAGCAGCGCAGGATGCGCCGCCCGTGCATCGGGCGCGTGGGGAAGGAATCGACGTGCAGCAAGTCGTTGCGCTTATGGACCGGCAAGTCGCGGCCCTGCTCTTCCTCGGGGCGGAAGCTGGCGTAATCCAGCGACCACTGGGCCGCGTAAGGCTGGAGCAACTGGCCGAGAAAGCGCGTCACCTCCGCCGAGTAGCGCCGCATGATGTCGTGCAATTGCTCCTGCTCTTTGGCGCCCGCCGCCGAGCCGCGCAACACATCCTGGAG
>DASRLE010000575.1:0-5618 GCA_035648615.1 Saccharimonadales bacterium (SeqCode)
AGCATTAGTGGCATTGACGATAATGCCGTTGAACACCTGGCCGGTGGCTTGATTGAGCGCGACGGAGAACGTGGCGTTGGTCAGGTCTGTCGCCACCGCGCCGAAGGTCAGGGCGTCGCCGCTGGTGAAGACGACCGGGGCCGCCACGCCTGTCAGGTCCGTCGTCCAGCTTAAATCGGTCTGGTTGACGGTGCCCGATGGTATCCCAAAACCTCCGCTGGTGTCGTTGACATCGATATATTGCGTTGCGCCGTTGGCTCCCCAGGAGGCAGGGGCCAGGGCGCACAACAGCAAGCCAGCAAGGGCGCCGGCCCAAAGGCTCGGGCGTTTTGGAATGGAGACGAATGTTTTCATATAATTAATAATTCAAGAGTCCTGCGGTAAGCCAAGCGGGTGAGCGCGATGCAAAGTTTTGAATAAGAGAAGTGTTGATCGTTGAACCTTAACAAAACGCGCTGATTGAAAGCATTGAGACTTTGCGGAAAAAAATTGAAGTTTTGCGTCATCTTGTTCAGTCATTGGCCGGATTTCTCAATAATTTCCCGGATTCCCCGAATAGCTGGCCCAAACGTAGCGGCTCGCCACCCAGGGAAGGTCACGAGGGCTGCCTGGGTTGGAGCTTGCGCTGATACTTTGGCCTCGGCTGGGTTTGTCCGTGCCTTCGTAGTTCGCGATATAAAGCGTGCCTTGGTCCTGCCAGCCGTGATTGACGGCATGACCATCGACAAAATTGAACGTCTCGCCCGTGATATGATAAGCCGCCGGGCAATCATACCAGGTCAGGGATTGAAAATTCGGCGCAACGACGCCCTCAATCAGCAGTTCCCAGCCCCCTTCATTTTCATAAACGGTATAAGCTCCGGCAGTTTTGGAGCGCGGATCATTCTCTTCCAGGAAAACAAACCGGTCGGCGGGATGCACCACCTGGCTTTGCTTGGTGACGCTGGGGACGGTCGAGTCCGAACTCGAGGCCACTCCGTTCATGAACTCCGCGACGGAGTAACTCGTAAACGCGTAGTTGTTGCCGGCGAATCCGCGTTTGTCCGCAGGGCAGTGGATGACATCGGGGTTTTTGCAGTACTTGGAAAGAGCGCCTTGCAAGAACCCTTGCTCGTCCAGCCACTTGTTCATGGCTTGCGGGCTGGCGCTAAAACTCGCCGGAATGAGAGGCAGGACAAACGTGCCGCTGGAGGGATCAATGCGCCAGTCCGAGATTACATTGCAGTCGGCCCCAACGATGAAGTCGCGGTTATCATCCGCGTACATTTTCCAGGCCAGGATCAGTTGCCTTTGATTGTTGAGGCAATAAGCGCCCATGCCCTGAAGCTTGGCCTTGGCCAAGGCGGGCAGCAACATGGCCGCCAGAATGGCAATGATGGCAATGACCACCAGTAACTCGATCAAGGTGAAGCCACGCCGTGGCGATTGTTGACCCTCGGGCGATGCGCAGTTTTGGCTAAGAGACGTGTTAATGCTTTCGATTTAAGCAGATGTTCTCCAAGAAAGCATTGGAGCTTTGCGGAAAAAAATTGAAGTTTTGCGTCACTTCTTTTTGGCTTGCTGGCGCTTCAAAACATAACGCGCGCCGGAGTATTGAGAGGGATTCGCGTCATCGGCGTTTGTCCTGTGCCGCCATGGCGCCGAGGCACAGGGTCAATGCGTCTCGAAGGTGTAAAACAAAGCCGGGGAGGATAGGGAAATCGGCACGCTGTAGGTGAAGTTTCCCTGTGAATCAAAAGTGTTGGTGGCCACAATCGTCCATTGTTTCAGCGGCAGCGCCAGATTAGTCGTGCTGAGAATATAATAAGCGCCGCCGACCGCTCCGCCCACCCCTTTCAACACGAGATTAGTGCCGGAGGCGGCGGCGGCGGTGAAGGCGGGCAAATTGACGGCGGTGATGCTGCCATTAACCGAGAGATTGTTGGTGTTCCATCCCACCAACCCGCTCGCCGTGGCCACCGAGGCAAAAGCGCCGGAATAACTTCCCGAAAAGATGGTGAAGGTTTGGCCGGCTTGCAATGGGGTGGCCGAAAGGTTGCTAATGACCAACTGCCCGCCATAGGCCGCTCCGCCAAGGAAGTTCAATACATCGTTGGTGGCGCCAGCCGCATCCACTTTGATCAGCGTCGTTCCTGCCAAAGTTGCGGTCGAGTTTAAGGTCAGCATGCCAACGGAAGCGGCATTGGTCCCGGCGGAAATCGTGGCGCCGGGCAGGATTGTGGCGCTGCCGTTGACCGTTCCGTTGCCCATCAATGTTTGACCGGCGGGCACATTCCACGGCGTATTGAGTTGCGAGACGTCCAGTGTTGCGTTGGAGGCGACAACAATGGAGAAACTGTTGGAGATGGCGCCTTGTTGGGTGAGATAAAGCGTGCCGGCATTAACCATGGTGGAACCGGTGTAGCTGTTGGTTCCTTGGAGATAGAGCTGGTTGGTGCCGGTCTTGATCAGGCTTCCCGCTCCAGAAATCGTGCTCAGGACCGTTAAATAGGTGCCATTGGCGCCGCCCGTCCCAAAGATGGCGCGCGCCGCCGCCCCCGAGGGTACGTTCGTATTCAGGAGGATCGGTCCCGCGATGGTATTGTTGCCTGCTCCATTGGTAATGGTGGCGGCGTCATTGAGCACGATGACTTTGTCCAGTGGGTTGGCCGCGCTGTAAAGCATCAGATAGGCGTTAGATTCCACCGTGACGGACGCCGCAGGATTTCCCAGGCCCGTCGTGGTGCCCTCGAAATCGAGGACGCCTCCCCGGATGTCAATCGCCGCCAAGGCAGGATCGACCGTCGCGCTGACCAATCCAACCTGTCCCCCGCCGACCTTGGTTAAGTTGTAAGGATGGCCGCCTGTGCTCAACCCGGCGGCTGTGGGGGGAAGACTATCCGCGTCGCTCAGAGAACTGCCGGGACGAATGTCCCACCGCTGGCTCCCGCCAAAGGTCGTGTCGGCGGCCATGGTGACAAAGGAGCACGCGGGGAAAACAGCGGTTGGCCCATTGTTGACGAGAGCGCCCTGATTGGTCACGCCCGCGCCTCCCACCAGCGCTTGGTTGGTGCCGAAGGTGCTGTCGAAGTCAAGGGTGCCTCCGTTGGTATTGATAATTTGAGAATTGGTCCCGGAGCCAAGCGCGTTGGCCGCGCCAATGCGCACCGTGCCGCTATTAATTATCACTGTTCCCGTAAAATCAAAACTGTCGCCGGCAAACGTGACGCTGTTGCTGCCCGACTGTACGAGGACGCCCGTTCCGGAGATGATATTCGGGAAGGCCACGGCATCGCTTCGCATAAAGGTGAGTGTTCCGCCCAAGGTCACGCTGTTGTTGGGCAAAGTGCCATTGGCGTCGTTGTTGCCGACTTGGAGATTTCCTTTTGCGACGGTAATGGGTCCAAGGAAGGTGTTCGCCGCCGCATTATCCAAAATAACCATCCCGGCGCCGGCGACGTTCAGGCCCGTTTCCCCAGCCAGGCTGCCGGCGCCGCTCAAGACATAGTTCGTTACGTTGTTATTAAATGTCACGCTGCCTGGGTGGACTGTTAACGCCAGGTTCACGTTGGCCGTTCCTTTTAAGGAATCGTCGAAGGTCACGAAATCGCCGTCAACATAGGCGGTGTCCGGCCCGGAGGCGGCTTTCCAATTCAGATCGGACGTATTCCAATTGCCGCTGGCCGTTCCATCCCAAGTCAAGGGGGCGGTTAGGCTCGGCCCTGCCACAACCACGAGATCAATCGACGAATTGGCCGGGTCATTGGTAAGATAGCCCGAGTAGGTGCCAGGCAGGTTCCCGAGCGCCACGTTAAAAGTCCCGTTTAGCAAAGTCAGTGTGCCGCTGGTCGCTTGGGTCACATTAGTCATTTGGATGACGTGAAAGACCGCCGGATAAGCCGCGACGAAGGGCAGGCCGGTCACATTGATGACATTGGTCGTTGTGCTCTGGCCGTCCAGAGTGAGGCCGGTGACCCAGACGCTGGGGGTATTACCCACCGGCACTGTCAGCGTCGAGTTGCTCAGGCTCAGGCTGGTGATGGGAATCGTCGGCGCGCCAATGGAGTTGCTGACCTGCAACACGCCGCCGTACATGTTAATCGTCCCCAACCCCACGCCGGCGATAATGCTGTAGGCGTCCACCGCTCCGCCGTTAATGTTGAGGGTGCCGTTGCCATTGGCCGCCCCGGTTCCGCCGACCGTATAACCCAGGACAAAATTCGTGTTGACGAGCAACGTTGCGCCCAGCCCGAGGATCGCGTTGGTCCCGACGTTGACCGTGCCGACGCCCCAACTCGGTTCGCTCGTCGTCTGGTAGCCCACATAGAGCGAGTTGACCGTGATGAGGCCGGCGTCAAACGTTAATGTTCCAGTGCAGGCCCGGGCCGGCGTCTGGCTGCTGGTGGTGTGGCCGATATACATGGTATTGACAAGCGCGTTGACCATGCCCCCCGAAAAATCGTTCGTGCCCAGCGGCGACACGCTCGAACCGCTGTTGACCGCGCCATCGGCAATCGTCCAGGTGGTGACAGGGCTTACACCGTCGGCGGCCCGGAAATAGGCGGTGGGAAAGGGAAGGATATTGACCAGGTTGGGATTGAAGAGCATCGCGGAGGCGGGCGCTTTTTGCCGCGCGGTGCAGATCGCGTTCGCATAGATCACATTGGTCCACCCCAAATAAAGAAAGGACGACAGGCTGTCGGCGTTGCCGTCGGAATCGCTGACGTCCAGGCCGACGGCGTTGTTGGCCGTGTCGCTGGTTTCAGCGGAAGTCCCGGTGGCGGTTGCTGTGATAAAATTGGTGCGCGCCAGATAGACCACCGCACCGGGCCGCGCCAGCGCGACGCCTTCGCTGCTGCTGCCCACCGCCACGAGGAAATTGGTGGAAATCGAGGTGAGCGAACCCAAGGCCGACAGATCGACGTTCATGCGGCAGCCGGACGTTGCGGAATTTTGGCCGAAGAAAACCGTGGCGTTGGGATTGTTCACATTGACGCTGGATTGCGGGCCCATGATCGCGACGTAGGTTTGCACCGCCCCGCCGAAATCCACGCTCTTATTGCCCACGGTCAACCCATTGCCGCCGGTGATGCTCAGGGTCATGCCAGGATTCAGAAGAAGGTTCTGATAAGCGCCGGAATTGGTCAAGGTCAGTCCCGCAATCGAACCCGGAAAAGCCGCGTCCACGAAGCTGTCAATATTGGCCGGGGTGTCGATGACGCCTGTGCCGGGCTGGCTGATGGCCAGGCCGGCGGCGGCGTTGGTGATGGTAAAGGTTGCCGTATCGTTCGCTCCGGCGATGCCGCCCGCGCCCGTCCCGTCGATCCAATTGGCCGCCGTGGACCAATTGGTTGCCGTTGGACCGGCCGCCCCGGACCAATACGTTTGTGACCAAAGGTTCCCGGCAATTAAAATAAAGGAAACCGAGAGAACAAGGGAGAATGACCTCAGCAGAGTTTTACGGGATTTCATGTCTCCACCTGTAATGGCATATCTGGAAATTGTCACTGAATTTTTGCGTCAACAAATTGAGATTTTTTGTCATTTCTCGTCTAGCAGCCTGTCGGGCTTAAAACTAATAATTAAAGTAAGCGTATCGAATATAACTTGAACCAGGTGGTCTAAGTCTTCATGTCAAC
>DASRLE010000576.1:0-7039 GCA_035648615.1 Saccharimonadales bacterium (SeqCode)
CATTTCGTCCGGCTCGCCGACGCCCAGGTCAATAATTTCCGCGCCGGGACGGGCCGCGAGGGCGGCGCGTTTGGCGCGCTTGATTTTTTCAAATTTATAAATTGCGGTCGATTTTCCGTAATTTTGCCCGCCGATGCGTTCGGCAAAAAGATTTTGGATGTAAGAGCCAGTCATGCGTGGAGAGGGTTAAAGATTGCGCGCCAAGTTTCAAGCGAAAGCGAATGAATTGGTTTGCCGTTGACACGGTGGGAAGGGGTTCGCATAACCTATCCAGTGAAATTATGGCGCAGCGGCATTGTATGGTCGATCTTCAGTTTTTTGGGAGGACTGGGCAACTTTGCTTTCAATATTATTGTGGGCGGCCAAATCCCGAAAACCGAATTCGGCTATTTCACCAATACGCTCAACGGATTTGCCGGCTTTATCGCCCTGCCCGTGCTTATGGTCAGCACTGCCGTCGTCCATTATATCGCGCACTTCAGGGGACAAAATGACGAGGCCCGGTTGCAAGGGTTGCTGGCCGGCTCCCAAAAATTTCTTTTAAAGGTAACGATTGCGGGATCGTTGCTGGCGCTGGTTTTGGCGGATCCGCTGGCCCATTTTTTTAATTTTCCTCGCACTGGCTTGATGGGGGCCGCGCTCATCTGCGTCCTCGTCGGATGGTGGTCGGGTTTTGGCGTGGCGCTTTGCCAGGGAATGGCTTGGTTCAAGCGGATGGCCGTGGTCAGCCTCATTGCCGTGGCGATGCGAATCCTTTTTGGCTGGTTGGTCACAAAAAAAATTCCCACGGCGGAAATGGCTCTTTCGGCCACGACATTCTCCCTTTTAGCTAACTTGGTTCTTCTCTATTGGTGGAAGGATATCTTTCGACATGGAGCGGAAAGAATTTCGCCTTGGAATAAGGAATTTGTCACTTTCCTGACCGTCACCGGAACTTACGTGGCCGGCGGATGGTTCTTTCTTAGCGGCGATGCTTTGGTCGCGCAAAAGTATTTTTCCGCGAATGAGCTTGGATCTTATGGGGCGGCGGGGCAATTGGGGCGCGCGATACCCTCGACGGTTGGGCCCCTGATCATGGTCATGTTCACGTCGCGTTCTGGCGGAAGAAAAGCGCAAGCTTTGAACGACCAGCGGATTTTATTGACGCTCTGCGGTGTGGGCTTGGCCTGCGGCGTAGTTGGATTAATTGTCTTCCGACGATTATTCGTGAGCCTGATCTTTCGCCACCCTGACCCGTCAGCCGCAGCGATGGTCATCCCCTTTGCCATTACGATGGCCATCATGGGACTTATCCAGACAGTAGCCACATGGGCTCTGGCGAGTCGGTCATTTAAAATCCCAATCCTCTACGGGGTGAGCGGCTTGGCTTATTGGCTCGTCCTCTTATATCGGGGACGAACCCCTGCGGCCATCCTTCATCTTATGCCTATCGGCGCAATCGTCGCGCTGGTGGTTCTCTTGACAGCCTGGCTAATCACGCAGCGCCGTCAATCACCCACTCTTATCGGCTAACCGTGGCGCGCGACCGGCTCCCGGCGCGGGAACGCGGCATTTTGGGCGCGGCCACCCGCCCGGCGTGGCGGCGCTTGGAGCGGACCTGGCTTTCCAGAATATAGCTCGGGGATTTGCGGAGACGGCGGACATATTTCAGCTTCTCGCGCATTCTCTCGCGGGCCGCCACCGTGTGTTTAAGACAATACACGCCCAAGGCCGGAGCGCCGCAAGTCAAACAGATGCCGCGCGCCTTCTTGCGCAACATATGCACCTGCTGGCGGGACATCGGACTGCCATCCGCTTTGACAAGACCGGTGAACTTGTCGTGTATTTTCTTCCGGCTCCAACTTTTGCTTTTAGTCTTCATAAATTATAAAACCTCCTAAAATCTTCTTTCATTCATTGTAACCCATAATTTCAGAAATGCGAGGGGCAGAGTCAAATATTTTGCAAAAAATTTTAAAGAAGCGTAAAACAAAGCCTGTCAACCGATTGGAACCATTCTAAGTCGCCGGAATGAAGCGTTGCAGGAGCAAAGCGAGAAAAAAGAATATCAAAAAGAGCGCGGTTCCCGGCCAGGTCATATCCGGGACAGCCAGCCAATCAACCAGCGCAATGCCCGCCAGCAGCCGGGAAATGAGCCGGCCGATATTGGGTGAGGTTTTGTTCCATGTTTGAAACAAGCTCCATAAGACCCATCCCGCCAGCAGGAGGCAGCGAGAGTCCGCAGCCTCGAGCAAAAACGCCAGGGCCACCGGCGCGGATAAAAATACGCAGGGCCAATATTGGATGCGCACTCGGGCGCTTTCCTTGCGCGCAATGTAACTTAAACCAACCACATAAACGGCCAGCGCCAGCCCCGCCCAGACGGCTCCGCCCGCGACTCCCTGGAGCGCCATCGACGCCGCCAGGAGGTACACAAAAAAACGGCATCCTCCCATAATGACCGGCGCGAGCACCATGATTTTGTGGACGGCATTGTAGAGCAAAATACAAACCGCCAACCCCGAGGCCAGGATGGCCGTCGTTTTGCCATGCCAAACCAAACCCGCCAATCCCGCCGCCAACAAACCCAAACCCCACTGCCACACTTCTTTTTCCGTAATCGCGCCCGAGGGAATGGGGCGGGTCGGGCGATGATTGCGATCAAAACCCGCATCGAAGGCGTCGTTCAAAAACATTCCACCCACGTAAAGAAAGCTGGTCGAGACCGAAACACAAAACAGGTCCAGCCACTTGCCGCCGCCGCCCAGCCACCAGCCGGCCAGGCAATTCGACCAAACCGTCGGCAAATTTGAGACGCGTCCCAAAATGAGCAGCGTGCGCAATTTCGATGGCCGGCCCAGACTCAAACCAGCCCCCGGGCGCGCAACTGTTTGAGGCACCATTCGTATTCCAAAGTCAACTGCTCGACGACGTCGCGGCTCCTCAACTCCGGCGGCATGACATCCCATGTGTACGTTTCCATTTCCAAATGAGAGCAAAGTTGTGGATTGGCCTCCAGCAAATCGAGAATCCCCAGCAAATGATCCGTAGTATTGTCAAACCACTGCGCCGGCGGGCTGTGCAAGGGAATATGAAAATGAATCCGCCATTCTTCCGCTGCCCGCTGCGAATCCGCCAGCGCGAGTCCCAAATCCTTATATCGGGTCAATGAACCATCCTCAGCGCGCGCGACGACTTGATGCAAATAAGTGTCGTCGGCAAACGCCCGCACCGCCGCCAAGGCGTCCGCCGTGGGCCGTAATTTCAAGGCGGAGCTAAGATGCAGCTTGCTGATTTTAATCCCCGCATTCCGCAATCGCGCCAGCCCTTCGACAGGATCTTCAAACTCCACCGCCAAATGGCACGTATCGTAATTGACGCCCAGAAACTCCTTCAACCGGCCATCGTCGGAATTTTCCTCTCGCAGCCGGCCGAAGAACTCGACCGTTTCCGCCGTGGTTTCCAGAACACATAGCGGCTCCGGCTCGAGGCCAAGATGCAACGTTCGCCCCGTTCGCTTGCTCAACCGCGCAATATGTTCCACACAAGAGAAAATATTCGCGCGCATCCGCGCCAGTTGATCCTCCGTGATTCCCGGCTCCTTAAACGACCCGGGGACCGTGCTGACACTGCCTTCCACACCCGGCGGGACAAGCTGCGCCAGCAAGTCAAAGAGCCGATTTGTATAATTGACTCGATCGGATGAGGTCCAATCCGGGAAATACACCTGCTCCTTGACGCGTTGACCGTGAAAGCAGCCGAACGGGAACCCGTTGATCGTAAAAACGTAGCATTGATGCCGTTCCAGCCAGCGTTGAAACGCGAGCAACGCAGTCGGCTCGCTCAATTCGCGCGAGGCTTGGTCGCTCAACCGCAGTCCAATGGCGTAAGGCCGGCCCGCGCAAACCCGTTCCCGCACCGCCAGGGTAAATGTTTCTAGAGCGGCCAGCGTTTCCGGCCACGTTTCACCTCGATGGATATTCGTGCAGTAAGCCAAATGCAGGTCATGCTTGAGTTTCATGGCTATCCGTAAGCTATAGGGAAAGGACGGCAATGTTCCACAAAATACAACGCCGGACCGTTACGCCCTAAAACACCGGCGATCGAGAGGCTTGCACTCGATAGAACGTATTGGGTGAGAGCGGCGCCGGGTCGGTCAGTAAAATGACGCTGCCATTGGTGGTAAGGAGGGTGTTGGTGGTTTGAGTCCAGAGGGGTGGAGCGAGTTGCGCGGTGCGCCACAGTGAGTAATTCAGGCCGGGACGAAAGTTGGCGGACATCATCACAGCGTTATTGCTCCATTGCACCCTTGAAATATTAGGCAGCGTCGCGGTGGCGGCTGCGGCAGCCGCCCCGAAGTTAATACGGCCCCAGCCGTAATATTCGTCCCAGCCAGCCGTGCCTAAATCGACGGCGGTGTTGGTCAGAATCCCGATGACATCGCCGGGTGCCAAAGTCGGGTTGAGGCCGAAAATCCACGCCATCACTCCGGCCACCAGTGGCGCGGCAAAACTGCAACCGGTGCCGGTAGCGTAACTGTTGCCCGTCGAGGTCGAGTAGATTTGATAACCGGGGGCGGAGAAATCGATGTAGGGGCCATACATGGTGGCCTGAAAATTATCGGCGGCGTCCGTCATCGACACGCAGTAAATATCGGGCTGATTTGGGCCGTCGAGGAGGCCGCTGCCATCGACGGCGGACATGACCAAGATGCCGCTGGCGTTGGTTTTCAGAAACAGGCCGGCGGCTTCAAGCACGGCGTTGGTGCCGCCGCTCCAACTGATATTGACCACGCGCACTCCGTTGCTGGCCGCCCAGAGGGTGGCATTATACATCTCACTGATTGCCCCGTTGATGTTGATGGGCAATACCTGGCAATTGGCCGCCCCTGCAACGCCGACACCATTGTTGATCACAGCCGCCGCCATCCCCGCGCAGAGAGTGGAATGGACAATGCCCGCGCTGGAAGTCACCGGCTGATTTGCCACCACGTCCCAACCGCTGACGGTGTTGGCGGCGAGATCAGGATGATTCATTTGAAACGGGGTATCGACAATAGCCACGCGCACGGTCGCCTGCCCGAGTCCATAATTCCAGGCTTGGAAGCTGCCGATGACTTGATGGTGCCATTGGCTGGCCAGTTGCGGATCATTGGGCGTGAATTGGCGGCGCTCGAAAGTATCCAGCTCGGCGAATTCAACGTCCGCCCGCCGGCGCAGCGCCTGCACTGCGTCCCATTCACGGAGCGATTCGACCCGGAGGGCCGAGACGAATGGCTGGCCGCGAAATTTGACCAGCACGGTTTCGGGGTTGAAGAACATGACAGAACCCTGTCCCGCATCCAAACGTCCAAAGTGGTGTTCCTGAAAATGAATGTGCGCCAGAGTGTTGGCTTGGGGCAGGGGAACCGCGTGGTTTGCCAAATCCATCGCCGACAAATTGGAAAAGGAGGTAAGCGCGGGGATGTGGCGGCCGGGAAGGTCGTAGGGCAGCCGTTGGCGCGGGGTCGAAGCTAGATCGGACGGGATGCCTAAATCGTGGTCCGAAACCGTAACGTAAGACAGTGGCGCACCCCAGCTAATGGCAATCAAAGCCAAAAACAAACCGCAACAAAGCGCGCATCTCACTGCTTCATGATGCGGTAAAAAGCCGGGGAACCCGCGCCGACATTCGTGAAAAACTGGAACGAGTTGGTCAACTTGTAGTTCAGCACCGGGGACCAGAGGATTGTGCCGGAGAGGTTGGTCGTGGTTTGCAGGGTGTAATTGGTCCCCGTCATCCCGAAGGCCAAAAGAGAACGGCTGGCCCCCGTCGAGGCTTGGAGAATAGGCGGATCAGCGTTGAGCACGTAGGCGCGGAAATAAGCGGCAGTGGGAATTGAACTTAGATTGGGAATGACTTGGGTGAGATTCGTCATGGGCAACGCAAGAAAGTTCGACCAATTGTTGGGGAGGGACAAATTGTTGGCCGATTGGATTTGATAGCTGTTCCCCGGAATGCCATAAAGGACAAGATCGCGGCTGCCGGCCACAAGTTGCATATCGAGCAGCGGTTGCGGGCCGATAATCACAGCGCGGCCTGGCTGGACGCCAAAGGCATTGGGAATAGCCGTGTTGACATTGGTGCCTTGCGGCGATTGCGGCCACAGCGGCACGAACGCCGAGGACTGATTGGCGGCGGCAGTGAGATTGAGTTGGGCGATTTGCTGGCTGCCTTGCAGATTCAGGCCGGTGGCGGCGGTAAAGGAAAGTTGGACGCTGTTGGACGAAAGCACCGTCAACGACGCCGCGCCGACCGCCGGCGTGGTAGGTTGCACCGAAAGGGCGGTGAACAAATTGGTGGGAATGTTTAACACGAAGGAAAGGCCGATCAGCGTGCCTTGAGAGTCGAGTGAAATAGGCACGGAGGCGCTGGCGCCCGTCAGCATCGCGGCTGTGCCCATCGAAATCGTCGAGAACAGCGTGCCCAGCGAAACGGTTCCCGGCTGCCCCACGGAAAAGGTGTTCGAGAAAATCAAGGTGTAAGTTTGCGTCAAACCGGGCGACGAGGAGCCAAGCACCTGCGCAGTCAACAATTGGCTGCCCACCGGCGAATAATTGGTGCCGCCCGTGGCCGCGATCAAGTCGTTGACGTTGAAAAAAGCCTGGTTGGTGCCCGCGCCATCGCCTACCACCGCCGCGATGACCGAGGAGCTGTTAGTGGCCGAGAGTGTGACGATCGCGCCGGGCGGGTTGGCGTCGTTGAGGGTGACGAGCAATTGCTGGGACTGCAAAACAAACGAATTCTCCACCGCCGTGGCGGCCGCCGGCAACGGCCCGCTCGGCGGCCAGACAACGGATTGGCCGTTGGTATTGGTCACCGTAATTTGGTAATAGTAAGTGGTATTGGGGGCGCAATACAAAACGCGGGCGTAAATCAGCCCCAACCCCATCGAATCCTGGCGCAAAGCGGCTTTGCTTAAAAGACCCTGGTAAGAATTGGCCGCCGTCGGATCGCCGGAATTCAACGGGTAATATTCGACGCCCACATGCCCAGCCAGGCTGCCGCCGCCAGTGGGGCT
>DASRLE010000577.1:0-20712 GCA_035648615.1 Saccharimonadales bacterium (SeqCode)
CCGCCGGAAGGGCTGGGGGCGCCGCTATCAGGGCCTTTGGAGTCGATAAAGGAAAAGGATTCGAGGACGACCTTGAGCTTGCTTTGCTTTTGATGGGTGGTTTTGTCCTCCCAGGTGTCTTGCTTGAGACGGCCTTCGACAAGCAGAGGCCTCCCTTTGCGCATGTATTGGCCGATGACTTCGGCTTGGCGACCCCACACCTCAACGTCAACGAAGCTCGTTTCTTCCTTGGCCGCACCAGATTCATCTTTCCAATTGCGGTTGATGGCGAGGGTAATCTTGACCACGGCTGTCCCTTTGGGCGTGTAGCGCAATTCGGGATCGCGGGTCAGGTTGCCGGCCACGATGACTTTGTTGAAGTTCGCCATAAGGCCGGTTATTTAGCCTCTTTCTTGGGAGCGGGGGCAAGCGTAAAAAGGACGCGGAAAATGTCTTCGTTGTTGGCGAAACGCTGGCGCAACTGGGAGACGGCGGACGGCGCGCTTTCAAAGACAAAATTGACGTAAAAACCGGCGGTGTGCTTCCGGTCAGCCACGCGGGAAAATGATTTTTTATCCATCTTTTGGACGGTTTCCACTTTGCCGCCGGCGGTTGAAATTTCGGCGGAAATTTTGTCGATCGTGTCTTTGATCGTCTCTTCCTTGCCGCCCGCGTTGAGTATAAATAAACCTTCGTAACGTTTCACAGTTTTCCTTTAGTCGGCGGAGCCGCGACGGCTCCGTTAAATTGATTCATTGCTTCTTTGATTCCAGCGCCCAGCCAACATTCCACCTGCCGGCTGGCTCGCGCCAGGACTTCTTCCACTATTTTTTGTTCCGCAGCCGTAAAACGGCCCAGGACATAATCTGTTATTTGCCGCTGGTCACCTGCCTTGCGGCCAATGCCTAATCTCTGCCGCGGATATTCCCGCGTGGCCAATTGATGCTCGATCGAGTCCAGCCCGTGATGGCCGCCGCTGCTGCCCTCGGCCCGCAGGCGAATCTGCCCCAGGGGCAAGTCCGCATCATCCACCACGATCAACAAGCGCACGGGCGGCAATTGATAATACCGGGCCAAGGCCCCCACCGCCTCGCCACTCGCATTCATAAACGTCTGCGGCTGGCACAAAATAACCTTCTGCGCGGCGCGCTCGGCCCGGGCCACCCGCGCCTGAAATTTCCTTTCCACCGTCCACGGCGCGCGCCATTGCGCCGCCAACTGTTCCACCAACAAAAAGCCGATGTTGTGCCGGGTCCCGGCGTAATTTGAGCCGGGATTTCCCAAGCCGGCAATGAGAGATAAATTCTCCAACAACAGCGGTGTTTTCGAAGGGCCGTTTTACTTCTTTTTCTCGGCTTTCTTTTCGCCGGCTTTCTCGGCGGGCGCGGCCGCTTTGTCGCCCGCTTTGGCCGCGCCTTTTTCGGCGCCCTTGGCAGCAGGCTTGGCTTCGCCTTCCGTGCCGTCTTCTTTTTTCTCTTTGATCATCTCCACTTCGCCAGTGGGCGAGGTGGCGGCTTCGAGCGTCGCGGCTTCCTGCGCTTCGCTGACCGGCGCGGCGACGGCCAAGACCGAAATATGTTTGTCGCCCAGGATTTCCACGCCTTCCACCGCCGGAATTTCGCCGATGTGAATGGCTTTGCCGATTTCCAAATGGCTGACATCAACCCGCAAGACTTCGGGCAAATCCTTGGGAAGGGCGCGGACTTTGAGCTTGAACAAAACGTGTTCGAGCGTGCCGCCGCCGGTTTTAACGCCAACGGCTTCGCCGATCGCCTCGACGGGGACCATGACGGTGACTTTTTCGTTCTCGGCCACTTCGTGCAAGTCGATGTGAAGCACCTGATTGGTCAGGACATGGTGCTGGATGGCTTGGACGAGGGCGAGGCGCTTGGGTTTGGCGTCGTCCTTGACCGAAAGATCGAGCAGGACGATTTCGGAGGCGGCCCCGTGCATGACATCCCGAATGTCATTGAGGTCGATCTCCAGGCTTTGCGGGGGGTTATGGCCGTAGATAACGGCTGGCACGCGGCCCGAGGCGCGCAACTTTTTAGAACCGGCCCGGCGGCCCAACGTCCGCGGGAAAGCAGTCAAATTTACAGATTTCATCTTATATACCTTATACGAAAAGACCGCGCAACGCCAGCCTAACTGGTGCGACCGCCCTTAAACTCGAATAGCGAGGTTATGGACGAATTGCAGTTAATGCGCTTAATCGCCTCGCCCAAGAGCGCGGCCACGGACAGCGTCGTGATCTTTACCCCGTCTATGGCGGGGCGTAGGACGGTATCAGTCGTAATCAATTCGTCAATATTTGATTTTCGGAGGCGCTGGATGCCGAGGTCGTTCAAAATGGCGTGGGAAACGCAGGCGATGATGCTTTTGGCGCCCTTTTTCTTGAGCAGGACGGCGGCGTTGACGATGGTGCCAGCCGTCTCGGTCAGGTCATCGACCATCAAAACGTTGCGGCCGCGAATCTCGCCGATGACGGCCATGGCCTCGATGTCGGTGGCGCTTTTGCGGCGTTTGGCGACGATGGCCAGGCCGCATTCGAGAACCTGGGAGTAAGCGTGGGCCATTTTCAAACCGCCGACATCCGGGCTGACGACGACCAGATTTTCGAGCCGCTTTTGTTTGAGATATTCATACATGACCGGCGCGGCATACAGGTGATCGACCGGAATATCGAAGAACCCCTGAATTTGCTGGGCGTGAAGATCCATGGTCAAAATGCGGCTGGCCCCGGCGGCCACCAGGAGATTGGCGACGAGTTTGGCCGTAATGGGAACGCGAGGCTGGTCTTTGCGATCCTGGCGGGCGTAGCCATAAAAGGGCAACACCGCCGTGATGCGCGAAGCGCTGGCCCGGCGGACGGCATCCATCATGATGAACAATTCCATCAAATGATGGTTCGTCGGCGGAGAGGTCGATTGCAGGATGTAAACATCTTCGCCGCGGACATTCTCCTCGATTTTGACGAACGTTTCGCCATCGGGAAAGGAACTCACGGTGCATTTGGCCAATTCCATGCCGATGGAGGCGGCGATGCTCTGAGCCAGGGCTGGGTTGGACGTGCCCGCAAAAATTTTCACAGATACTCGATGATTGAAAAAATAAAAATGCCTCGGGGTGACCCGGGCGCGAGGCAGCACTCTAACAACCGCCAATTCAGGCGCAAGAGCAAAATGGGAATGGAATTTTTTGGAGGCGCATGGGGATCCCGCTCCTAATCTTAATCGTAATCGTAATCTTAATCCTCGGCGAAGAGATTATGATTAAGATTACGATTAAGATTATGATTAAAATTAGGAGCGGGAACAGTATGGTTTCTGGCCAAGACTGGCTCAGTTTGAGCCACGAAAATATGGCGACGCCCGAAGAATCGTCAGAATTGACATGGCCTTTAATTTGCTTTACAACAGGTTGATTGCTTTTCCGGCCCCATGAAGATTGAAATGTCCACTAGCATAGATTGCCGCCGCAGGATGACCGCTTTCACCCTGATCGAAGTGGCGGTGGCGGCGGCTATTGCCGCCATGTTGCTGGCGGGGTCGTTCATGGGATTTAACGTGGCGGCGCGGCAGGTGCAATTTTCGGCCTGCAACCTGGCGGCAAACACCATGGCCATGGGTGAAATAGAAAAGTATCTCGCCACCTCGCCCAGCCAATTGCTCGCCATGCCTGCTTACGGGACCCAACCGACCAACCTTTGCCTGCCGGTGTCGGACAGCAATATCGTCAGTTGCACGAACATCTATGCGATCACCAATATATCCAGCACGCCGCCCTATGCCTTGATCCAGCTCCAGTGTGTTTGGAACTTTAATGGTTTTGGCACCTTTACCAATACGGTTGTGGTGTTGCGGGCCCTGAACTTATGACCCTCCTTTCCCATCGCAGCGCTGGTCGGCGAAATCAGGATGCCTTTACCCTGATCGAAGCGCTGATTGTCACCGCGACGATGGTCATTGTCATTGGCTCGGTCATTTTGTGCAATTTGTTTGGCTTGTCGATGGCAGTGCGGCAACAAATTTGGATGGGAGCCAGTGACGATGCGTGCCGAACCGTCAGCACTCTGATGCAGGACATTCGAGGCGCATCCACGCTGCAGGTAGGCAGTTACACCTCGAACGTTTTTTCGCCCACTCCCGATAATACGAACCAAACCGGGAATGCCCTGCTAATTTTTCCGACTTCCAACACGGTTGCGCCGTTTACTCTCTATTATTTTAATTCCGTCAGCAATACCCTCGTCCGGACAAACTTCATTAGTGCCGGGGTGGCGGGAGATTTCAAGCAGGTTTCAGCCAACCAACTGACCAATGACCATCCTCTTTTTAGCGAAGTGAGCTGCACGAACACGGTGTTGACCAATTCCCGACCCATGGCCACCATCAGTATCTATCTTTCGTTTACCAAGTTGCAAGACCCGCAGGTTGTCATTGAGACAGGGAGTCTGGTGGACCTATATCAAATTGTGCTTTGTGTCTCCCCCAGAACCGATTTATGAAACTACGCCCTTCCACCCTTTGCAGCCGGACCCGCCAGCGCGGTTGGGCGTTGTTAGTTGTGATGACGCTGCTCGTGGCTGGGCTGATGGTTTTGGCGGGCGTCATGCGCTGGGCCAATCAAAACGTTACCGTCACGTCGCGCAACAACGAATATTTTTCCACCGCCTACGCGGCCGAAGCCGCCGCCGAAAAAGTGTTGTCCAGCATGGCCCAAGATTATCTCAATTACGGCCCCGCGCTCGTCTCCCAAAGGCTGAACTCATACGCCTCGTATATTCCGACTTCGACGGACAACCCGAATTTTGCCAACTACCAATTCACCGATGGCTCCACCGCCAACAAGGTTCTGGTGACCCGGACATCGACCAACAGTTCGGTTGTCCTGGGAGCGCCCTATCAGGGCTTGACCATGACAGCGGACATCTATGAGATCATTGCCAATGCGCACAACACCACGACCGAATATAAAATTTCGGCGGCTGTGGGCGAGAAGGTCAACCTTGGCACAATTCCTTTGTTTCAATTTGCCATTTTCTATCAGAATGACATGGAGATAGCGCCGGGCGCGGCGATGACCATTAACGGGGCGGTGCATGGCAATTCCCAAATCTATTTGGAACCCCAGTCCGGCCTGACCTTTTCCAGCACGGTTTCGGCGGTGGGCAACGTGACGCTGGGCGAAAGCCCGAATGACCCCAGCTATCGCGTCCCCAGCGGCGTAACCTTCGCCACCAATTATGGGCATTTGAGCGACGTCAATCCCTTGACTCTGCCCGTCGGCACCAATACCAGCGGAGCGGCGACCAATGTGGGCCAAAACGTCAGCGCCATTTTGCAACCACCGCTTTCGGGGCAAACTCCTGGGGATAGCGTCGGAACCAATCTTCTCTACAATAAAGCGGATCTGATTGTCCTCGTCTCCAACAACTCCATTACCGTGACTTCGGGGGCGGACATCAACGGCCAGGGGACAGTCATCAACAGCAATCAATGGCAGCGTTTTGTCAGCACCAACGGAAGTTTTTACGACCAGCGGGATTCGCTGCAAGTCAACCCCGTGACGATCAATGTCTCGAACCTGGTGGCATGGAGCGCGACCAATACAGTGCTGCGCCCGGTGTTGCAGACGTTGCGGGGGAGTTCCGCCGCAGACGTTCAGTCGATCTACGTGGCCGACATGCGCGGCACAAGCAATCAGGTCATTACGCCGGTTCCTACCGTAGGGACTAATTACACCACTAATACGGTTACGACCTCCTCTGGCCCTCCCGCCGGATACATCCCACCCGTCACGACCAATGGAAGCGGGGTATCAAAAACGTACACTTATAAAGTCAGGACGGCCAGTTATTACACTAATTATACTTATCTCACCAATTACCCTGTCACCTCCCAGCCAGGCATCGTCCTGAGCAACGGGGCGACTCTAACCCCGCAAGGGTTGTCGGTCGCGACGCCCGACCCTGCTTACATCATCGGCAATTGGAATGTCGCGACCAATTCCGCTCATTCGGACGCGGGGTCGGCCGATACTTCTTATACTTATCCCAGCGCGATTTTTGCCGATGCCATCACCATTCTGTCCTCGGCGTGGAATCCGAACAATAGCGCGCTTGCCCTGAGCACCCGCGCCGCGAATAGCGATACCGTCAATGCCGCGTTTCTGACCGGCAATGTGCCTTCGGACGGCGACTACTACAGTGGAGGTGTCGAGAATTTTCCCCGCTTCCTGGAAAACTGGAGCGGGCAAACCTTCACCTATAATGGCTCGATGGTGGCAATGTTCAAGAGCCAGATCGCCACCGCTTTCTGGCCCGGGACCGGCAGTGTTTATAATCCGCCGACCCGCAATTGGGCCTTTGACCTTAATTTTAACACCCCTTCCAAGCAGCCGCCCATGACGCCGCGGGTGATCTATGTCCATCGCAGCCAGTGGACTTCGCTGACGCCCAATACGACGAGCTTTTAGCCCACAGCCATGAAGTTACTGATTTTCCTCTTCCTCGCGATGATGGCTCTATCGAGGGCGCGGGCCGATGACAGCTTTCATGCCTACGCCAGTTCGACAAATTTAATCGAAGGCGGCCGGGTGGACTTATTGGTCATAGTGACCAGTAATCAACAAGCCACCTTCCGCACCCCGAAAGGCTGGTACCACCAAATCGATGAAAGCCGCCAAAAAATCACTTTTCAAAGCGCCAGCGGCAAGAGCGCATTGACCGTACAATTTACGACCAATTCCCCGGGGGCGCTCCCGCCGGAAAATCTTTTGAAAGCGCGTGTTTTGGCCGAACATCCCGGCGCGGGCATCCTGCAATACAGCATCTGCCCCACCAGTTCAGGCCCGGGCGTTTTTTTTGATCTGGTCAGCCTGCCGGCGCCCCGCGTCATTCTCAAAATGCGCCATGCCTTCGTCGCTTTGCCCGGCGGCCAGGCGGAGTTCATTCTTTCGGCCAATGACGATGAATTCAACAAGGGCCGGGCCGTCTTCATGAGCATGTTGAATTCCTTTCACGTTAGGCCGGTCAAACTTAAACAGTGAGTCCTTGCTTTGCGCCCTGAGAAAATGCTAAAAACAACGGATGACAATTCCCTTCCTAAACCGGGGTAAGAGCGATCAAATACTGGCCATAGACCTGGGCACGCGCACCACCAAGGCGGTGCTGATGGAGCGCCGAGACAATGGCTTGAGCCTGTCGCGCTTTGTCGTGCAGGACGCGCCCATCTACGATAAGGCGCTGCCCCAGGGGTTATTGACCGAGCATTTGAACAACATCGTCGAAGCCATCCAACCGCGCACCAAGCAAGTCACCATCGCCATCGGCGCCAGCGATTCCCTTCTGCGCAGCACCGAATTGCCCCTGCTGCCGTTAACGGAAATGCGCCAGATGCTGAGGTTCAATTCCAAGAATTACCTGCAACAGGACCTGCGCGATTATATTTTTGACTGTTATATTGTCCCGCCCCGCCAACGCTCGGCCGAGGTGGCCAAGCCCGGCATGGCCAAATACAAGGTGTGGGTGGGAGGGACGCGCCGTGAAACATTGCTGACCCTGGAATCGGCCGTCAAAGAGGCAGGACTGATCCCCGACCAAGTCACCCTGACCATTCTAGGCCCCATCAACGCGTTGGAGATGGCGCAACCGGAGGTGTTCAACAAGGAGATTGTGGCCGTGGTCGATTTGGGGTTCAGGACTTCGAGCATTAGCATCCTGGAAGACGGCGAATTGTGCCTGAGCCGCACGGTGGAAATCGGCGGCGACAAATTGACCACCGGCCTTTCTGAAGCGATGAACATCAGCTATGCCGAGGCGGAGGGAATTAAAATTGGGATGCCGCAGGAAGTCGAAGTGCATTTGCAACCCCTGCTCGCGCCGCTGGGACGCGAGTTGCGCGCTTCGATTGACTTTTTTGAACACCAGCGGGAAAAAACCGTCGGCAAGGTTTTGGTTTCGGGCGGCGCGGCCCGATCTGAATTTATTTTGCAAATGCTGCAAACGGAATTGGCCGTGGTTTGCAAGCCCTCCTTGCCCACCGAAGGGATCCATCTTTCCTTGTCGGCGCAACAAATGACGGAAGTCGAACAAGTTTCCAGCACTCTGACGGTGGCCATTGGTTCCGCCGCCATGTCCCTGGCCTAGGGCGGGGGCCCAAGGTGCAAACCTGCATCATTTTTAATCCCTCCGCGCGAGGAGAAAAGGCGACGGCCTTCCGCGCCCGGCTCGCCTCTCTTTTTCCCGCCGCCGTTGCCCGTCCCACCACCATGCCGGGCGAAGCGCGGCCTTTGGCGGCCCAGGCGGTGCGAGACGGGTTCCAAACTGTTATCGCCGCCGGAGGAGACGGCACGGTCAATGAAGTCGTCAACGGCATCGGCGACGCGCCGGGCGGTTTTGAGTCCGTTTGTTTTGGAGTGTTGCCGCTGGGCACGATCAATGTCTTTGCGCGCGAGCTGGGTTTTCCGCGGGAATTGGGGGCGATTGCCACAGTATTGACAACGCGAAGATTGATGGTGGTGGATTTGGGCCGGGCCGATTATACTTCTCCCAGTGGGCCGCAACACCGTTATTTTATTCAATTGGCCGGGGCCGGCCTCGATTCCCGGGCCATTGAATTGGTGGACTGGAAATTAAAAAAGAAAATCGGGGGCGCCGCCTATCTGGCGGCGGGCTGGAAGGCGATGGGTGAGACGCATCCGGTCATTTCTGTCCAGGCGGAAAAGAAGGCCGCGGGCGAATTAGTATTGATTGGCAATGGACGTTTCTACGGTGGAAACTTTGCCGTCTTTCCCGCTGCCAGCTTGCAGGACGGAATGCTCGATATTTGCGTCCTGCCGCAGTTGACCTGGCCGGGATTGCTCTCCGTCGGCCTGGGCTTGGTCACCGGCAGGCTGGACAAAGTGTGCTCCGCCTTGCATTTCAGCGCCAGTTCGGTGAGTTTATCCAGTGCCAGCCGGGTCATTTTACAATTGGACGGGGAGAATGTGGGCGAATTGCCGGCCACGCTTTCCATCGTGCCGCAGGCGCTGCGGGTGATTGTGCCGTAAACTATATTTGAACTTTGGGACGCAAGGCAGGTAGGCTAAGATTATGAAACATGAAGGCGAAGCGCGGCAGGCCGCGCTGAGGATTATTCTTTGGACATTGATTGGGGTTTGCGCTTTGGGCTTGACCGGACTCATCGCCAAATTTTTGGGATCTATCCTGGTCTTCCTTGCCTTCGGTTTGATTTTTGTCTGGGTTCTTTTCGCCCTCTTTACCCTTTACTTTTTTCGCGATCCGACCGCGACGACGCCCGCTGGCCCTGGTCTCGTCGTCTCCCCAGGGCATGGCAAGGTGGATGTCGTTGATAAATTGACGAATTCGGAATTGCTCGGCGGCCCTTGCCATCGCATCTCCATTTTCTTGTCGGTCATCAATGTCCACGTCCAGAATGCTCCCATCAGCGGCAAGGTCCTCAGCCTCGTCCATACCGAAGGAGAGTTTGTCAGCGCGCTCAAGGCGGACTGCGCCGATTGCAATGAAAACGTCCTGATCGGTTTTGCCTCGAGTGAAATGCCCGGCGAAAAAATTGGCCTTCGGCTCATCGCCGGCCTCATCGCCCGGCGCATTGTGCCGTTTATCAAGGTGGGCGATGACGTGCCCAGAGGCGAGCGCATCAGCCTGATTCAATTCGGTTCGCGTTGCGACGTGTACCTGCCGCTGAACTACACGATCAAGATCAAGCTGGGAGACAAAGTAGTCGGCGGAGTAACGATCCTGGCCGCAAGGTGACGCATGGATAACCAGCCACAGCCGTTGGAAACAGAAAAGGAAACGCCCACGCTCAAGATTTATTTTCTGCCGAACCTGATGACGGCAGGAAACCTGTTTTGCGGTTTCGTGGCCCTGACTGAAATCGTCGAGGCCAAACTGCCGGGAAAGCAAGGTTACGGCTCGATCAAAATGGCGCTGGCTTTCATTTTGCTGGCCTGCATTTTCGATTTGCTCGATGGCCGGCTGGCCCGAATGGGAGGAGTCGAAAGTTCCTTTGGCCGGGAATTCGATTCGCTGGCGGACTTGATTTCTTTTGGCGCGGCCCCGGCATTTCTGGTGCATCGCGTGGTGCTGCACGATGTCTTTGCCAGCCGGCCGGAAATCGGCTGGTTTGTCGCGTCGATTTATTTGATCTGCGGAGCATTGCGCCTGGCGCGCTTCAATTGCCTGGCAGCGATGGCCGGCGGCGGAGGCGGCAAGGAATTTTTGGGGTTTCCCATTCCGGCGGCGGCCGGCTTGGTGGCTTCGCTGACCTTGTTTCTGATGTGGGGCGACCAAGGGGACCGTGACCTCTCGCACCGGCCTTGGAGTATAATCCTGCCTGGCCTCCTGCTTTTTCTTTCCTTCATGATGGTCAGCGAAGTGAAATATCCCTCCTTCAAGACCTTGGATTTGAAGGCCAGGCGCAGCTTCGCAAAGATGGTCGCCACCATCGTTTTTATTGCCGCCCTGTTTCTTTTGCACCGCCTGATTCTGCCCTTTTTCCTGCCGGCGTTTTTCACTCTTTATCTCCTCTATGGTTTTATTCGCCCGCGAATTTCCCGCAAGTTCCGCCGTGGGATTGAAGAAGAGGATGACGACGACGACGGGTCTTTAGCTTCCTGACATGCTTTTTCAGCATCCTATCTTTCTCGCGATTTTGACCGGTTTTGTCTTCGGCCTCCTTCTGTCCATACCGGTCGGTCCCGTCAACCTGACGATTATTAACGAAGGGGCGCGAGAAGGGCTGCTTTGGGCGCTGATGATTGGTCTTGGGGCCACCCTGATGGAAGTGGTGTATTGCGCGCTGGCGTTCACGGGCTTTGCCTCCTTCTTCAATGGCAAAGTGATCAAGGCGGTGTTGGAATTGGTCAGCTTTGTTTTTATGCTTTACCTCGGGATCAAATTCCTGACCGTGCGCAGCATCAGTGCCGCTAAACCGGCCAAGGAAAAAGAGAAGAAAACCATGAAACACCATTCGGCTTTTGTCACCGGAGTGGCGCGCGTGTTCGGAAATCCCGGGGTCTTTCTTGGCTGGATTGTTCTGGCCGCGGTTTTTAGATCGCACGACTGGGTTGAACCCAATTTGACCGGGACATGCTACTGTGTTGCCGGCGTGGCCGGGGGAGTGGGGTTGTGGTTTTTCGGCTTGAGCTATGGGGTTTCGCGCAAGCACGGCAAATTCACTGAGAAAACGCTGCTGCGCATGGAACACATTTCGGGGATTTGCATGCTGGCGCTGGCGGTCGCGCAGGGAATTTATATCGCGTGGCAAATACACCACCGCAAGTTTTGAACTAAATAGTCTGGACGAACCGTCCGATTCGCCCGCAAGCGTCCTCGATTTTATCGAGCGCCGTGGCGAAACAGCAGCGCAAATAGCCCTCGCCGCTGGGTCCGAATGCGCTCCCCGGCACGCAGGCCACCTTCTCACTTTCCAGCAGGCGCAATGCAAATTCCTTCGAGCTGAGTCCGGTCGGGCGGATGCAGGGGAAGGCATAAAACGAGCCCCGCGGCAAATGGCACGGCATCCCCATCTGATTGAAGGCGTGGACAATAAAATTGCGCCGCAGTTGATATTGCTCGCGCATCTTGATCGTGTCGGCTTCGCCGTGCTGGATGGCTTCGAGGGCCGCCTCCTGGCTGATGATGCTGGCGCAGAGCATCGAGTATTGATGGATGCGCATCATGGCCTCGATGATCTCGGCGGGGCCGCAAGCGTAGCCGATGCGAAAACCGGTCATGGCATAGGCCTTGGAAAATCCGTGCAGAAAAATCGTCCGCGCTTTCATCCCCGGCACCGCGGCGATGCTGACGTGTTCGCCTTCGAAGGTCAGTTCCGAATAGATTTCGTCGGTCATCACCAACAAATTGTGACGGCGAACGAGATCGGCAATTTTCTGCAATTCCGCGCGGCCCATCGTCCCGCCGGTCGGGTTAGTGGGAAAATTCAAAACCAGGACTTTGCTGCGAGGCGTAATGACTTTCTCGATCGCTTCCGCAGTCACCGAGAAATTGTTCCCGGCGTGGCACGCCACCGCCACCGGCACTCCATGGGCCAGCGAGATGCCCGGCGAATAACTGACATAGCAGGGCTCGTGATAAATGACTTCGTCACCCGGATCGATCAAGGCGCGAAAGGCAATGTCCATCGCTTCACTGACTCCGACCGCGATGAGAATTTCTCGCTTAGGATCGTAGGCCGCGTGGAAATGCTTTTCGACGCTGACGGCAATTGCCTCGCGCAATTTGAGCAAACCCAGGTTGGAAGTGTAAGTGGTCTTGCCGCGTTCCAGCGCGTAAATCGCCGCCTCGCGAATGTGCCACGGCGTGACGAAATCCGGCTCGCCCACGCCAAGGGAGATGACGTCCTTCATGCCTTGGACGATGTCAAAAAAATCCCGGATGCCCGAGCGCGGGATGGCGCGGACATTCCGGGCGATAAACTGGTTCGGGTCAAAATCCACGCGGACTTTCGACAGCGTTAAAATCAAGCCGCGGCTTGATCGGTTTTGCGCCGCAGCAACGGTTTGTCTTCGCCGAGCACGGCGGAGCGCGTAATCGTTACGCTGAGAATATCTTCGTTGGTCGGCACGTCGTACATGATGTCCAGCATCAAGCGCTCCAACAGGCTGCGGAGCGCGCGGGCGCCGGTGCCTTTCTTGATGGCTTGAGCGGCCAGTTCCCGCAAAGCATCGGGAGTAAAGTCCAGTTCGACGCCTTCCATGGCCAGCAATTTTCCATATTGCTTGACCAAGGCATTCTTCGTCCCGGTCAAAATGGAAATCAATTGATCTTCCGTTAATTCTTCCAGGACGGTCGTCATCGGCAGGCGGCCAACAAACTCGGGAATAAAACCAAAAGAAATCAAATCCTCCGGCTCGACGAATTGAAGAACTTTGTCGCGCTCCACCGCCGTGATGCGGTGGCCTTGTTCAATCGCCCCGAAACCCATCACTCGATTGCCGAGACGCCGCTGAATGATTTTTTCCAAACCGACAAACGCGCCGCCGCAGATAAACAATATCCCGCTCGTATCCACCCGGATATATTCCTGCTGCGGATGTTTGCGTCCGCCTTGGGGGGGGACATTGCAAACCGTGCCTTCCAATATTTTCAGCAACGCCTGCTGGACGCCTTCACCGGAAACATCGCGGGTGATCGAAACGTTTTCGGTCTTGCGGGCGATCTTGTCGATTTCGTCGATATAGACAATGCCCATCTGCGCGCGCTTGACGTCGTAGTCGGCATTTTGCAACAGGCGCAAGATAATATTCTCGACGTCCTCGCCGACGTATCCGGCCTCCGTCAGAGTCGTCGCGTCGGCAATGGCAAATGGCGCGTCAAGAATTTTGGCCAGCGTGCGGGCCAGCAAAGTTTTGCCAGAACCAGTCGGGCCGATGAGCAGAATGTTGCTCTTTTCGATCTCGACTTCGGCATGGCGCGCGGCATCCAGCTCGTCGGGCGCTCCTCGCGAAGCGGTGACCGGCGGGTCCTGAGAGAGCCGCTTGAAATGATTATGCACCGCGACCGCCAACGTTTTCTTGGCGTGGTCCTGGCCTACGCAATGGCGGTCCAAATGGCGTTTGATCTCATTCGGCTTGGGGACGCTAAACTTCGGCGTGGCCTTTTTGGTGTCGGCCGAAAGCTCCTTGTCGAGGACGCTCTTGCAAAGGGTGATGCAATTATCGCAAATGTAAACACCCGGGCCGGCGATCAGTTTTTTGACTTCCGCGTGAGACTTTCCGCAAAAGCTGCAGAGGGTTATATTGCTTGGTCTGGCCATAGCTTATTTCAAGCTATTTTCTCAGGAGGCTTCCCATCCGTCAAACCAGGAATTTCCTTGCGCGATTGCACCACTTCGTCCACCAGGCCATAAATTTTGGCTTCGTCGGCCGTCATAAAATTATCCCGGTCGCAATCTTTTTCCACCTGTTCAAATGGCTTGCCGGTATGCTTTGAAATAATGGCGTTGAGCCGGTTCTTCAGGCGCAACATATATTTGACGCGAATTTCCACGTCACTCGCCTGGCCTTCCGCCCCGCCCAGCACCTGGTGGATCATGATGTTGGCGTTGGGCAGCGCGAATCGCTTGCCCTTCGTGCCGCCACAGAGCAGCACCGCGCCCATGCTCGCCGCCTGGCCAATGCAATACGTATTCACGTCGCAAGTCAAAAACTGCATGGTGTCGTAAATAGCCAGCCCGGCCGTCACGCTGCCGCCCGGGGAATTGATATACAAATGAATGTCCTTTTTCGGATCCGTCATTTGCAAAAACAAAAGCTGGGCGATGATCAGATTGGAAACCATGTCGTCCACCGGCGTGCCCAGAAAGACGATGCGGTCCACCAGCAATCGCGAATAAATATCATAGCCGCGCTCGCCGCGTCCGGTCTGTTCCACCACCATTGGCACAAGAAAATTTTGCATAGAAAAACTCACCGAAGTGAGAGGACAAACTAATGGACGGAAGCTGATGCGTCAAGCAGGCTCCAGATGAGGACGAAGCTCGCGGCGAAGTCTGGCCGGCTATTTTTTATCCATGCGGTGACGTGATCCAGGGCAAACCATTCTCCGCGCTCGATTTCCTCGGGATGCAAAACGAAGGGACCGTCCGATGCCAACCGATAAACCCAGACAAATTCCTGGGCGGTTTCCGCGCAAGCCGCAATTTTAAAAAGACGGCGCGGCGGCGCGGCCACGACCACTCCCAATTCTTCGCCCAATTCGCGCACCGCGCACGCATCGTAATCCTCGCCGCTATCCACATGGCCGGAGGCGGAGGAATCCCAGGCGCCCGGAAAAGTATCTTTGGTCATCGAACGCTTTTGCAAAAATATCTGCCCTTGGGCGTTGAAGACCAGCACATGCACCGCCCGGTGTTTATGCCCGTCGCGATGGACAACGCGGCGCGGCAACCGATCAACCACTTCATCGCGCTCGTTGAGAATGTCAAAAACTTCCTCGCTCATGGCGCGGGTTTTGGCACAAAGCTGTCCGCGCTGTCGGGGTCGCCGCTTCCCTTGTAAATAGCGGTGGTAGGATACATGTATAGCGGCCGGGTCATCCGGAGTCTTACATAGTCGTGTTTGGAGGCGATGACTTTGCCCGGCGCGGCGCCGTGTTCAACCCAGCCCACAATGATCGCCAGCCAGTCCACCTCGCTCGCGCCCGGGCCGCCGCCGCAGTGGAGACAGCCCGGAACCATGAACAACCGGCAGTATTCGGCGGCGTTGGGATCGTGATTTTGTAGTTGACGGTAGTAATTCACGGTGCCTTGCGCCGGCAACGCCGGGTCGGCCCAGCCGTGCCAAATGATGAGCTTGCCGTTTCGCTCTTTCAGCCCGCTCAGATCGACATTGGTCGCGTTGAGATAGGACGCCGCCAATCGTGTGTCGTTCGCAAAATTTGAAAAGCTGTAGGTCGAATAATCCCAGTCGGGATTATTGAAAACCAGGTATTTGAATATCTCGGTGCCGAAGGCAAACATCAGATCGGGCGCATGATCTTTGAGCGTTCCCGCCGACGGCCCGACAAACCACGCAATCCAATTGCCCGGATCGCATTCCGCCCCGGGTGAGTATCCGGGATAAATCAGTCCGTTCTCATTTCGAGCGCCCGCGTAAATGGCCTCGATGGCTTTGCGTTGTTCGTCCGTGAATCCCTCCACTTTGGATAAGTCGAAGTGCGCTGAAGGCGGGTCTTGGACGACTCCATCCTTGAGACCATCCTGCGCATCGCATTGCTCGAGGATCGCTTGCTGCAACTTCTTGAGAGCCTCTTTGTCAAGCACATTTGTATCGAGACGCTGGGGATCCGGGTAGAGCGCCTTGCTGATCGCCACCGAAGTGGCGGCAAAGCCGGTCCAGTCAAAGGCCGGCGCGCCGGCCACGATGCCGTTGAAATCCTTGGGGTAGCGCTGCGCCTCCATCATGGCCTGCCCTCCGCCGCGCGAGCAGCCGACGAAATAGCTGTAGGCCGGATCAGCGCCGTAGTAGCCGCGAATGAGCGCCTTGGCCACTTCCGCCGTCCGATGCACGGCGAGATAACCGAAATCCACTTTCGCCTCCATATTATCCAACGCCCACCGGGCGGTGACGCCGGGGGGCGATTCGTGTCCCGTATCCGTGCCAACCGTCGCATAGCCGCGATTGACCGAATCTTGCGCCCCGTTCTGCACCGTGCCGACAAATCCGCCCCCTCCGCCCATGACAAATCGTCCGTTCCACGCCTCCGGCAGCAATAACTCAAAGCGAATATTCCCGCCAATAACGCCCTTCACATCGACATAGGCTGCGGCGTGGGGGTGCTTCTGAAGGTCTGGTTCCACAGGGGCCGCCGACTCCAGAACCACGTCCGGCAAACGCACCTGCCGCAAGTCCTCAAGGCTCAAATGATTCGTCGATTGTCCGGCGGCTCCCGCCACGCCGCCCACCAGAGCAAGACAGACGAAAAAGCTTCGTTTCGCAACGTTCCCAAACAATGGATAATTTGAAAGTGGGTTCATATTCAATCAAGTGACGGCGAATTATGTTCCTTCCTCTCTGTTTGACAAGCGAGCAGTTGGGCCGACCAAACTCGCCGCTTGAGGGCCTCGTTGTTGTTCTGCTACCATGGCGCGGATATGACACGACGTGAGCTTCTTCGTTATGCTTCGCTGGGCACGCTGGGCCTTCTTAGCTCGTCCGCACTGGCGCAGAGCGCCGGTTGGATGCACGAGCAACTCCAGCGTTTTTCCGGGCAAGAGGTGCTCACCAGAATCGTGAAGAAATCAACCGCAGGGAACTGGAACAAGCTGCCGATAGGTGAGTTGATCGGCAAGATCGCCTTGGAGTTTAAAGGCACGCCGTATGTTGGATTCACCCTCGAACTCTCCAAGGACGAGGAATATTGTGTCATCAACCTCAGCGGGCTGGATTGCGTCACGTTCTTTGAGGATTCCCTTTGCCTGGCCCGCATGATCAAACGGGGCAAAAGCTCGCCGGAGGATTTCATTAGCGAAGTGCGAACCACGCGGTATCGCGGCGGCAAGATGGGAGACTTCACCACGCGGCTTCATTACACGACGGATTGGTTTGTGGACAACGAGCAAAAGGGCATTGTCAAAATCCTGACGCCAGATCTGCCCGGCGCCGAACCGTTCACGCAAAAAGTCGGCATCATGTCGCAACACCCTGAGCACTACCGGCAGCTTGCGGCTCATCCGGAATTCCTTCCCGCCATTCGGCTCGCCGAAGATAAAATAAATGCGCGGTCATTGAAGTATCTGCCCATGGATAAACTTGCGGCCGATGAACACCTGCTGCAAACGGGCGACATTGTGGGAGTGACCACCACCGAAGAAGGGATCGATATCGCGCACACCGGCCTCTGCATCAAAGACGAGCAAGGCGTGGTGCATTTCATGGACGCTTCCTCTTCCCGCCGCCGCATGAGGGTCACTCTCGAACCCGACATCAGCAGGTGCCTCAATTGGTCCTCCAAACTAACGGGCGTGATGTTTGCCCGGCCATTGGAAGTTTGAAAAGCAAAGGAACTTGCACCCTGCGCTATGGCATTGTTTGATTTCCGCCCGAAAAATAGCCTCCGCCGCTTATTGGCTGCTGAGCCGGTAGAATTCGGTGGACCCCGTTGGTTTCACCGTGGCTTGGTATTGGCCATTGACCAGCGTGACCACATTGGTCGCGTTGACCCAGTTGGCTGGGTTGTTCAACGACGAGTTTTGTTGCAATAGAAAACCCGGTGTCCCGACGGGCCAAGTGAGAACCAATGTGCCGCCTCCGGCGTTTTGAACCTGGACCGACGGCAGGCTGGTGAAGAAGAACCCGCTGACCGTTTGGGTCGAGGCGACGCCTCCAGCCGCGCCGGTGAAACCGACATAGGCGGTATTGCTTCCGACCACATTTGTAATATTGACGGGAATGTTGGTGCTGAACGAAACGCTGGCCACAGAGTCTGTCAGGGTCACGCTTAGGAAACTGCCCAGGTATTGAACGGACACCCCGATGGGATGGCCGCTGGCGATATTGACCGAGCCTGGAGTGGAATACGGCCCGGCGACCGGCGCGGTGCCGGGGTCAAGAGCCATACCGACTGTATTTGCCGTGCTGGTGTAGATATTGAATTCGAGGGCAACACTGTTAGCAATGCCGACAAAGCCAATCGCGCCGCCGCCGCCGCCCAGGGCCGCAGTGCCTGCCGGGTCGTTTTGCAGGACAAAGGCTGTGCCATCGGCGCCTCCGCCCCCTATATCCTGGTAAGTCCACGAAGCGCGAAACGCGCCGACATCCACCGGCTCAGTCAGGAAAGCGCTGCTGGTCTGGCTGGGGGTTCCCTGAGTCAGTGAAAGAGCGCCGTTATTGATGCTGGCGTTGCCGTTGGACGACCATCCGGCTCCATTGTTAAAACCGATCAAGGTCACAGTGAGCGGCGCGGGCGAACTGTAAACATACCCGGTGGAGTTGGAGACAATTAGTTGATAAGTCGCTGAATCGCTCAATTGAACATTGGCAATGGTTAGGCTGCTGGAGAGCGTGCCGGTGATGCGGCTGTTGGTGGCCAGGCTTGTTCCATTCCGCAACCATTGGTAAGTCAACGTCCCGGGGCCGGTGGCGGACACGGAGAACACGGCGGTGTTACCGACTGGCAGCACCAGCGAACTGGGTTGGATGTCCGACGTAATTTGGGGCGCGCCGTTGATCGCCAGGGTGAACGGGGCGCTGGCGACCGATTGGCCAAGCGCATCGCTGACGATGACCACATAATTTCCGGCATTGGCCGACGAGGCGTTGTTAATGGTGTAAGTCGCCGAATTGGGGCCGACATTGTTGCCGTTGAGCGTCCATTGGTATTTGTAGGGGGCCAAGCCGTTGGTCGCCGCCACGGTGAACGTGGCCGTCCCGCCGTTGTCAACCGACTGGCTAGTGGGCTGGGTTGCTATGCCCATCATCGTATCAAGAAGAGCGCCGGAGCTGGTCGCGCTGGTTTGCAATGTAGCGTTGGAGATGACGACCTTGTAGAAGCCCAACTGGGCGGCCTGGACGTTATAGACATCGAGCGTGCGGTTGGTGGCATTGAGGATGGCCGTTCCCAAAGTGGAGGGGCTGGTGGTGTTGAAATACCACTGATACCGCTGCGGCGCGCCGATGGCCCTTACATCCATGAACCCAACCGACCCAATGCCAGCAAGAAGATTGGTTTGCGGCTGGGCACAGATGGCAGGCGCGGCGACGTTCGGAGCCAGGCTGAAGGCGATAATGCCATTGCCCGTGTCCAAGGTGTAAACCCGCGTGCCATCGGGCGTGAAGTCCACCGAACCGGTGCCGAAGCTGCCGGTCGAGGTGGCAAAGGTCTTGTGGTCGATGGGAGAGTTCGTGCCGGTAGTGGTCACCGAGCTAAGGTCGTAAAGATTCATGGCGTGGGTGGTGCCGCTGCCGCCAGAAGTCTCGTCGCCGATCATTCGTTGATTGGCGATATCCACGCCAATGGGTCCGATGCCCAGAGTCCCGTCAAACGCCACCACCGGGTACTTGTCCAAAAGGACGCCGTTGGTCAAGGCTGGCGGACTATAAGCCCCGTAAACCGTGGGGTAGCCAGTGTTCTGGCCGTAAAAGGTGTTGCCGCAGCCAAAGGCCAGGCCGAGGCGAAAATAGTTCCCGCTCCCCAAGATGGGCAGGCCGCTGACCGTGAAGGCCGAGCCCGTGAAATTGGTGCCGTCCACCGTGGTAAAAATCGGCATCGTGTCCACGACCGTGTTTCCGTTGGCGATAATCTGGGTGCCGGCGCCCGAACCTTCGACGCGGAAATCGTCCCCGCAACGGACAGCGCCACCCAAGGGGTTCTGGTTCCAAATGACTTGTTGGGGGGCGCTTTCGTTCTGCCAACGGTAGATTTCAAAGCCAACGGCGGCGCTGGTCGTCAAGTTGCAAGCGTAGATAACGCCGTCCTCCGCCACCCCAATCATGTTGAGGTGGAAGGTTCCCACCCCGTTGGCGCTTTGGCTGACATCCATTGCGCCAAGGAAGGCGCCGGTGTTGCCGTCGAAAATACCGACGCCGCCGGTGCCGGCCGGGCCGCCCGCGATGCCAGAACGGCTGACGAGAAGGGCATGGCCGGTTTTCGGATTATAGGCCAGCCCGCGCTCGGTGCTCCCGCTGGTGACCCACTCGGCCCACGTCGCGTTGGTGGCCGAATTGGGCGCGATGACCCAAAGCTGCTGGAGAATATTTTCGACGGTGAAGGACCATTGATTCGTCCGCCGATTGGAGGCGCTGTCGGTAAAGGCGAGTTGCACCAGGTTGCTGGAGTTGAGGGGCAGATTCGCGGACTGGTAACTGACCGTCGTGGCGCCGCCCACGGTCGTAATAGCAGGGACAACAGCCGCGCCGTTGAGCCACAGATTAATCGTGTTGGTCGTGACAGTAATGCTTCCGTTCACCAGGGTCGCGGTAATATCAGGATTGTAAGGGATACCAGTGCTGGCGGGCGTTGGGTTGACCGCTTGGATATAAGGCAACGTGGCCGCCGCAGTATAAGCCGCAATGTATCCAGGCGTGGTGGTGTCATTGATTAACGTTTGGCTTCCGTTCGCATTGATCGAGAAAAATTCAAGGCTCGGGTTGTCGGCCGTCGGGTTGACCGCTTCTATCCCGCCGATGAAATAGAGGATGCGGAAAGGATAATAGCCCGCGACGCCCACCGCGAAGGTGCAGGTG
>DASRLE010000578.1:0-32525 GCA_035648615.1 Saccharimonadales bacterium (SeqCode)
TTCTTCGCTTGTCCCCGAAATTTTGGGAATGAAAAATCATGCCGCCATCAGGGTTGGGATCGTCCTGCTCATGGCAAACCTTTGCCAGGCAGGCTCGCAATCCCGCAGCGCACAGGTCGATGCGCTCTTCCCGCCATCCTCGCCAGGTCCGGGAGCCGTGGTCGCAGTCGTGGATCATGGGCGGGTCGTGCTGGAAAAAGCTTACGGACTGGCCAATGTCGGGGCCAAACTGCCGCTGACCGTTCATAGTGTGTTTGATTTGGCGTCGGTCTCAAAACAATTTACCGCGATGGGGATTATGATCCTGGCGCAAGAAGGCCGCTTGAATTTGAACGATTCGATCTGCAAGTTTTTTCCGGAATTCTCCCCCTTTGGCTGCGCCATCACGCTTCGGCATTTGTTGAATCACACTTCGGGACTGCCGGACTATGAACACCTTTTCCGCGCCAGCGGATTGGTCGCCACGAATTACCCTCGCGCGGCCAAAGAAGCCCGCGACACTTACGAACCTACCTCGCGGGACGCCCTCCGCTTGATGGCCAGGCAAGGAAAACTGCGCTTCAAGCCAGGTGACAAATGGGAATACAGCGATTCCGGTTATGTCGTGCTGGCGCAAGTCATCGAAAAGGTTTCCGGGGAAAGTTACGGCCGGTTTTTGGCGGAAAATATATTTCGTCCCGCCGGCATGACTGAAACGGTGGTGTACGACGAAACGCGCCCGGAAATCGCCCGACGGGCCGTGAGTTATCAGCCTGTCAAGAATGAATTCAAACCCATCGACTATACTCCCCTCAACTTGATCTATGGAGACGGCAATGTGAACACGACCGTCGGCGACATGATCAAGTGGGATAACGCGCTGACCGGTGACAAACTCGTTCACCGCGCCACGCTGCAAGAGGCCTTCACTCGCGGCGCATTGAACAATGGGACAAAATTTGATTACGGTTTCGGCTGGGCTTTGCGCAAACGCCACAATACGGAAACCACCGAACATAATGGGTCCTGGGTTGGCTTTCGCAGCGGGATCGTTCGCTTCTCCCAGCGGCAATTGACCATTATTATTCTCTCCAATTCCGCCGGATTCCCCATGGGCGAGATGGAAAAGAAAATTGAGGCTATTTATTGGGATGAGCCTTAATCGCGTCCGCTGAAAGTGTTGCGCCGCCAGGATTTTGCGGCAACATTTCCCCGAAGACAAACGAGATCGGCGGAACAAGCCCTGATTTATTATGAAAAAAGACATGAGCCGGAGAAAATTTATTGGCGCCACTGCGGGCGCGGTGACCGCGTTCACCATCGTGCCCCGCCATGTGCTGGGCGGACCGGGATTTGTGCCCCCCAGCGAGAAAGTGAACATTGCCCTGATTGGCTGCGGCGGCCAGGGCCGCACCAACATGGATGCGCTCTTCAAGGAGAAGGACGCGCAAATCATTACCATTGCCGATCCCATCGCCCACCACGATCTCTCTGATTTTTATTTTAAAGGCGTCGCGGGCCGCCTGCCCATCAAGGCGGCCATTGAAAAGCAGTCCAGAATTCCAAACCGTAAAATCAACGCCTACGAGGATTTCCGGGTGATGTTCGAAAAGGAAAAATCCATCGACGCCGTTCTTTGCGCCACGCCCGACCATCTGCACGCGTATGTGAGCGTCAACGCCATGCGCCGAGGCAAACATGTTTATTGCGAAAAACCGCTGACCCACAATGTCTGGGAAGCCCGCCACGTCGCCCAAATCGCGCGGGAGACCGGCGTCGCCACCCAAATGGGCAACCAGGGCCATGCGCACGACACCATTCGCCAGACTTGTGAATGGCTTTGGGACGGTGTTATCGGCGATGTCCGCGAAGTCCATGCCTGGACGAGCGCGAGCCGTTGGAATAAAAATCACTCTGGAGGCCGGCCCGATCCCGAGCCGGTGCCCAAAGATGTTAATTGGGATTTATGGCTCGGACCGCGCGAGACGCGGCCCTACAGCTCGCTCTATTCGCCAGTTCGCTGGCGCGACTTCTGGGATTTTGGCACCGCGCCCATCGGCGATTTTTTCTGCCATAATTTTGATGTCGCGATGTGGGCGCTGGACTTGCGCGAGCCCCTCGACATCGAAGCCTGCGGAGTCGGGAAACCGGATTCATATATGGCGCCCCCGGGAGGGTTGTACACTTATCACTTTGGCCCGCGCGGACCAAAGCCGGCGGTTAAATTTACGTGGTACGAAGGCGGATTGCGGCCGTCCATGCCCGAGGATTCGGAAAAAGATGACCAATTGCCGGGCGACGGCAACGGCACCCTTTTCGTGGGCGATAAAGGCTGCTTGGCCTGCGCGGGTTGGGGTGGCGCTCCGGGATTGTTGCCCGGTTCCAGACAGGATACTTACAAGCAACCGGCCAAAACAATCCCCCGTTCCAAAGGCCACCATCGCGAGTGGCTCGACGCCTGCAAAGGCGGCCCGCCGGCCTGTTCCAATTTCCAATACGGCGCGGCGCTGACCGAAGTGGGGCTTCTGGGGCTTGTGGCGATGCGGATGCGCACAAAAATTTATTGGGATGCCGCCGCCATGGCATTTACCAACGCCCCCGAAGCCGCTCAGTATCTCAAAGAAACCTACCGCCCCGGCTGGGAAGTTGCGTAGGCCCATGAAATATCTCATCCTCCTCTGCCTTCTCCTCATCGCGCCGCGCCTGGAGGCTACCGGATTTCTTCACGCCCGGGGCCAGGATATCGTGGACGAGAGCGGCCAAAAAATCAGGCTGCGCGGCGTGGGTCTGGGCAACTGGATGTTGCCCGAAGGTTACATGTGGCGTTTCGGCAGCGAGGGCGACCGCCCCCGCCGCATCGAAAAAATCGTCAGCGATTTGATCGGCCTCGAGGAAGCCGCCAAGTTCTGGACCGAATACCGCCGGCAATACATCACCGAAGCGGATCTTCAGCGCATTGCCGACCTGGGCTTCAACTCCGTCCGCCCCTCGCTCAATGCGCGGCTCTTCTTGACCGAAGGGCCCCATCCTTCGCCGGTGGAGGAGGGATTTTCCTTGCTGGACAACCTCATCCGCTGGGGGAAAAACCACGGCGTTTATGTCATCATCGACATGCATGCCGCGCCGGGCGGGCAGACCGGGCAGAATATTGATGACAGCGCCAATGACCGGCCCGAGTTGTTCACGGACTCCGGAAACCAGGACCGGCTGGTTGCTCTCTGGACCAAGATGGCCAGCCGCTATAAGGACGAACCCACCGTCGCCGCCTACGACCTGTTGAACGAGCCGTTGCCCGAGCGCACCGGCGCGGCCAAACGATACAAGAGCCAGCTCGAACCGCTCTACAAGAGGATTACCAAGGCCATTCGCGCCGTTGATGCGCGGCATATTATCACGGTGGAAGGAGCGAACTGGGCCAATGATTGGTCGGTTTTTTCGCATCCCTTTGACGCCAACCTTGTTTATCAATTCCATTACTACGCCTGGGACCGGCCGGACAAGCTCAAGGGAATTGGGGAATACCTGGAGTACCGGGACAAATTCAACGCGCCGGTTTGGGTCGGCGAAACCGGCGAAAAAGACGACGCTATTTACTGGGCCACCACCCAATATTTTGAAGCCAGCAACATCGGCTGGTCATTCTGGCCCTGGAAAAAAATTTCGGCCCGCAATGCGCCTTATTCGATCAAGGCGCCCGAACATTGGCGCGAGCTCGCCGCTTATTCCAGCGGCAGCGACAAGCCGTCCCCCGAAATCGCCCGCGCCGCCCTGGCCCAGCTCCTCCAAAACATCCGGCTGGAAAACTGCGAGTTCCACCCGGACGTGGTCAACGCCCTTTTCCATCGCGTGCCGGGGCGGGTCGAAGCGGAAAATTATGGCGACGACGGCGCGAATAAATCCTATTTCGTCCACACCGCTGTCAATTCTACGCATTATCGCACGGCGGAGCCTGTCCCCATTGCCCTGGTTGAAAATGGTGGCGACCGTTATTCCTCCGCGCAAGCCATCCAACTGCAGGAGGGTGAATGGACAGCCTACGACATCAACAGCCTCGAACCAAAAAACCTGTCGGCAACCCTCCAAGCAAAAGTAGAATCGCTTCCCGCCTCCGTTGAAATCTCGTGTGACAATCAGCAGCAGGAAGTCACCGTATCCAACACCAAATGGTCGCAGGTTGATCTCAAGCCCGTTCAGTTTGCCAAGGGCATGAATCATCTCAAGCTGCGAGTCAAACAAGGCGTCATCCAATTCGATTGGGTCGAGTTCAAATGATGATTCAATTCAGACCGGTCCTCTTGCGCATCCGGTAAAGAGTCGTGCGGTTGATCCCCAGGATCGCCGCCGCCTCGCTGACGGATTGGGTTGTTTCCAAAACTTTGCGCAAATGCAGTTCCATCAATTTCTGCATCGAAATCCGCGAACCAATCTGCGGCAAATGCGGAAACTCCCGCCCCGGCCCGCCGTCACGCACCGACCCAATGAGCTTAAGCGCTCCCCATCCCACGCTGCCGGCAAAACTCCACCCGCGACGAAGAACGCGGGCACTTGCATGGACAAGAACAAAGACCTGGTCCAGAACGCGTCTCACGGCATTGTCCGCTGCAACTTGCGAATTGCTTCTGCCAACCTCCCAGCTTTTTCCGTGCCATAAGGTTGTCGTGGAACACCGGGAAAAGAAATGGCGCGCATTGCAACGACCACCCTATGGGAGGGTGCATTTTGCAACGGCCACTGGATTGGCTTGCTTTGAGCCGCGAACCCGCCATGGTAATAAAAAAAGTTCACTTCGCACCCATCGCATTATGCACCCGGCATTTTGGCCATTCCTCCTCGGACTCGTTCCTATTCTTCTGGCGCGTAGCTGGCGTGCGCGTATCGTCGCGATTCTGTTCGGGTGCGGTTCCGTTGGGCTGGGCGTTTACTATGTCTGGAGCATTCAGCATAGCCCGAACCAAATCTCGGGCGTTGCGCGTGTCGGGCCGGCGCTCATCGGCGGGTTAATCGTGGCGGCCATTTCAGCGCTCGCGACTTACTTTGTGGACAAGAAGCATGGCCCCAAATCCTTGCTTTAATTGCCGTTTGTTGCAAGATGCCGGGCATTGATTCTTACAATCGCGGCGGAGGCCGCAGGCACCGTCACCGTGCATTGGCCATCAGTGACTGGACCCAATGTCATCCATTGTCCGCGCCATGCGCCATGGTTAGGAATAGGCGCGCCCCCAAGGGTGACTCCATTGGTCGCCGAGGGACTGGGGGCGGTGAGAAACATGACTTCCGCAGCGCTCCCCGCGGGTACGCCATTGGGCATGATAGTCACAGTCGCAGAGCGCGCGCCCGTGTCATGCTCCTTATTAATAAGAGTTACATAAACATTCGTGCCATCGCCAACGGCGTAGGCAGTCAGATTAAGCAAGTTCGCGTTGGTGAGTGTCACCGGCTCCACATGGCCGTGTCCTCCCAAATCAAACGCCTTGATGCCATATCCCATTGGACGAACCTGAAAGTTGCCCTGCGCGTCACGGTATATGGTTCCGTTATATTTCCACCAATTAGTCGGATGCATTGTCGTGTGAAAGTTTACTCCGCTACAGCCATGCAAGGCCCACCAGTGCATAAAATCCAGCGCAAACAAGGCCGTGGCATAGCAGTTGTTTCCGCCGGCAATTCCTATCGTTCCCCCGCCGGTGTAGTAACTGTTCGCCTCGGTAAACCGATAAGGATAGCCCGTGGATAAAATCGAACCGCCCGTGGCGGCGTAAGTAGCGGGATAATTCTTACTGACCCAATTTGTTGACAGAATACTATCAATGATCGTTGGAATCGTTAAGTTTCTGGAGCCTCCACCCACATAATAATGGAAGTAAATGGATTTAACGATTCCCGATCCTGCCTCATCGGAGGCAAATCTCGTCCCCCAAGAGGACGGGCGCCCAGGGCCTGAATCGGGTCCTCCAAATTTTGCCTTCGGAACAACATTCGTGATAGCGGATGCGAATGTTCTCCATTTGGCAAGATAGGTCGGATAATCAGTTATGTCCGGATCTTTTTTGCGATACATCTCAGGTTCATTGCCGATGGAAAAACAATCAAGATACTGCCGGTAGTTGTCCCAAATGTATTTGGCGGCCGAGGCATCTTGCGCAGCGTCGCCCTTGAATAAACGCACTGAAAATATCACCTTCACGCCCGCCGCCTGAGCAAAGCGAAATAAGGCATCCATATCTCGGTTTGCCGGAGTGAAGTTTCCGTTCCCATCGACCGTTGACCCTCCAATTCTAAGACATTTGGTTCCAAGTTGCTTAAAGAGAGTAACCAGCTCAGAATTCGTTGAGTCAAAAAAATAACCGCTGATCCCGCTCGATCCGCTTTTTAAATTGACCGTCTCATAACTCGCTCCGCTGTAATCATCTGGAATCGCATCGCCGGGAGACAGGATGTCAACCTTCACGATCACGGGCGATTGCGCCATTAACGTTGTGGCCGCCAAAAGACCGGCAAAAATCAGACTGCCGCCGCGCAAAACAAGCGCGAGACGAGGGATGATTTTGGAATATAAATGGAAAGTTCCCATTTGGTTTCGCGCCCACGAACAGGGTAGGCCGTCTTTCGTGAGTTTCTTCTTCCTTCATCGGTTTGCAAGTCCGTTTTTTCCTATTCCAACTTGCGCTTGCGAGCCAGGGTCTCAACACGATGAGCGGGACTCACTTGCCGGTCACGGATGTCTTGCGATAAAGGCAAAAAAATGGGGGCAAAAAGATATGGAGCAGGGATGTTTTTACCTCACATTTTTTTGCCTTTCTTCCCTCGATGAGTGACACCGAACGGGTCCCTCTACGTCCATTCATCCCAACGGGATGAAAATCATTCAGCCCAAGGTTGCGAGGCACGAGTTACCTTGGGGACATGTCAACTCTATTTTTCAACCCAGAATGGGTTGTATCATTTCCGCAGATCTTCGCATTTTATCCAACCCTTTTCAGGGTTGAGGAGGTCGTTTCCCAGCGTAGCCGCTGGCGCGTCAACGCTGGGCTGAATGATCCAATCCCGGCGGGATTGCCCTGCCGTCAAAGCGAAACCGGCCTGAAATTTTGCCATTGACTTGTTTAAATTAAATTGTAACTTAGATACGGATTAAGGCGTCCAAGAGATTGGTGAGTAAGACGACTAAAATGAAAAAGAAACGACAGGCAAATGAAGGTGTAGGCTTTTGCGCTACAACAACGGACGCTGGCCGAGGCGGTCTTTTCAAAACCCATCGCAATTGCCCTTGAGTCAAGGCTAGTCATACCCCAGTCAAACCACTTTAACTTAATTTAGGCGGCAGTGTTCAGTTTTTCCCTTATTGTAAATGTAGTTAATAATGCTACAAACTGGTTTCGGTCTTTGGTGAGGGCTGTTTGACAAGCCGGAATTCGCAGGGCTATTCTGCCCCGCTATGAATGAAGCGTTTCGCAGTGAATCCGATTCCATGGGGCCGATGCAGGTGCCTGCTTCCGCTTATTATGGCGCGCAGACGGCTCGCGGGATTGAAAATTTTCCCATTAGCCGCTTGCGCTTTCCGCGGTCTTTTATCCGAGCGATGGGTTTGATCAAGAAGCACGCCGCCCTCACCCAGCAGGAGCTGGGCGGATTGAAGCCGGACCTCGCCCGGGCGGTCGTTCAAGCCGCCCAGGAAGTGGCGGATGGAAAATGGGACGGCGAATTTGTCCTGGATATTTTTCAGACCGGCTCGGGCACTTCGACCAATATGAACGCCAATGAAGTCGTCGCCAATCGCGCGATTGAATTGCTCGGCGGCAAACGCGGCGAAAAATTGGTTCATCCCAACGATCACGTCAATCGCGGGCAGTCGAGCAATGACGTCATTCCCACCGCGATGCATCTGGCGGCGCTGGAGAGGATTGAACGGTCGCTTATCCCCGCGCTGGCCGAGTTGGAAGCGGCGCTCAGCGCCAAGGCCAGGGAATTTCACGATGTCCTGAAAATTGGCCGCACGCATTTGCAGGACGCCACGCCGATTCGCCTCGGGCAGGAATTCAGCGGTTACGCCAGTCAAGTGCAGCATGGCATCGCGCGCTTGCGGGCGGCGGAGAAGAACCTGGGCGAATTGGCCTTGGGCGGAACCGCAGTGGGCACGGGCATTAACACCGAACCGCAATTCGCCCGCCGCACCATCGAACGGCTGGCGGCGGAAACCTGCTTGGCCCTGCGAGAGGCCGAAAACCATTTCGAAGCGCAGGGGGCGAAGGACGCAGTGGTGGAAACGTCCGGCGTTTTGAAAACCATTGCGGTGAGTCTGATCAAGATCGCCAACGACGTGCGGTTTCTGGGTTCGGGTCCGCGATTGGGGTTAGGGGAACTGCGCCTGCCGGCCACCCAGCCCGGGTCTTCGATCATGCCGGGGAAGGTCAACCCCGTCATGTGCGAAATGCTCCTGCAAGTCTGCGCGCAAGTCCTCGGCAACGATACTTCCATCACGTTCGCGGGCAGCTTCGGCAATTTTGAACTGAACGTGATGATGCCGGTCATGGCGCATAATCTTCTGGAGGCCATCGAACTTTTGGCCAGGGGCAGCGAAGTTTTTGCGCGCCGTTGCATCACCGGTCTGGAAGCCGACCGCGAGAAATGCAAAGGCAACCTCGAGTTAAGCTTGTCTAATTGCACGATTTTGGCGCCGGTCATCGGCTACGACAAAGCGGCCAAGATCGCCAAAGTGGCGTTTGAAAGTAATCGCACCATTCGCCAGGTAGCACTGGAAATCTCCGGGCTGGACCCGGCCAAACTGGACGAACTGCTGGAGCCGTCGAGGCAAACCTAGTGGTAAATACTATGGCAACCAAAACTAATGACAGGTATTAAGTTTACCTAATTCGTGAAAATTGTCACAAAGTCTCTTGCCAGCGCGTCCTGAACTCCTTAAACACTGCATGGACGAAAAGGAAAACTTATCTTTTCGGGAGTTGAAAACAGTTGACTGAAATCGCTTCGGCCAGAATTATCGCCGGGGTTTTCGTTTCGGGTTTTATCTTGATGCACAGAGAAACAGGTTGAGATGTCTGATATTTTTCCAAAGTGGACCAATCGGCTTCCGCGCAATATCATTATTGGCGCGCTGCTCGCCAGCACCGCGCTGACCGCCGGGGTCACTTATTATTTTACGCCCAAATATACCCGCGTGGGTTATCAGCCGATTCAGCCGGTCGCCTTTCCCCATAGCGTTCATGTCACGCAATTGGGGATGGATTGCCGCTACTGTCATAACGGGGTCGAGAAGTCCTGGTATTCCAATATCCCAGCCTCGTCGCTTTGCATGAATTGCCACAACCAGGTTTTGAAGGATGACGATCGCCTGGCCTTGGTGCGCGAAAGCGCCGCCTCGGGCAAACCCATCCCATGGGTGCAAATTCATAAGCTGCCCGATTACGTTTATTTCAACCACTCCGTGCATGTGAATCGCGGGGTCAGTTGCGTGGAATGCCACGGCCAGATCAACCACATGGACGAAGTGTACCACGCCAAACCCCTCAGCATGTCCTTCTGTTTGAATTGCCACCGCGACCCCGCCATGCACCTGCGCCCCATGGACAAAATTACCGATCTGGACTGGAAACCGACGGAGGATGTCCGGGTGCTGGCGGATACACAAAGAGCGATGGGCGAGAAGTTCGTCCACGATTGGAAAGTTCAGTCGCTGCAAAATTGTTCGACTTGTCATCGATGAAAACGATTCCTCCTCCTTGCCTAGAGCCGGAAAGCGGCCCGAAATATTGGCGCAGCATGGATCAGCTCGCCGATACGCCGGAATTCCGCCAATGGGTGGAGCGCGAATTTCCCGCCGGGGCCGGCGAATTGCGGGATCCTGTCACCCGCCGTAATTTCGTCAAGATTATGTCGGCCTCGTTTCTATTGGCCGGCTTGGGCGCGACGGGCTGCCGCCGTCCGGTCGAGAACATTTATCCTTTCGCCAAGATGCCGCAGGATTATGTGCATGGCGTCCCTCAATATTTCGCCACGTCCATGCCATCGCGTCGCACGGCCATTCCGTTGATCGTCAAGTCCAATGAAGGGCGGCCCACGAAGATCGAGGGAAATCCCGATCACCCGGATAGCAATGGCGGCACCGACCATTTGGCGCAGGCGGCGGTTTTGGGTCTTTACGATCCCGACCGCGCCATGCGTTGCACTCAAAACGGTTCGGGCAAAAGCCGGCAGGAAGCCTTGGACAGCCTCACTGCCCTTTCCAAGACTTTGGGTGACGGCAGCGGCCTCGCCGTTCTGTTGGAACAGAGCAGTTCCCCATCCCGTGCGCGCTTGCAGAAAGCGATCGCCGAAAAATTTCCCAAGTCGCAGTGGCATGTTTACGAGGCCGTTGATCTCGATCTTCCTCGTCAAGCGGCGACCATGGCTTATGGAGCGGACGTCGAGCCTTACTACAAGCTCGACGAAGCCAAGGTCATCCTCTCGCTGGATTGTGATTTTATCGGCAGCGAGGAAAACGCCTATGGCAATATCAACCGTTTTGCCAAAGGCCGTCATCTGAATGGCAAAGACGACGCGATGAGCCGCCTCTACGTCGTCGAAAGCCTTTTCACCTTGACAGGCGCGAATTCCGACCATCGTTTACGAGTGGCGCCGAGCATGATCGTTCCGGTGCTCGCCCGCTTGGCGGTCAATATCCTGGAGGCCTCCAAGATTAACCCGCAATTGCAGGAACTGGCCGCGTCCGCCCAGGCCCACGACCCATGGATCGTCCCCTGTGCGCAGGACCTCAAAGCCAATTCGGGCAAAAGCCTGGTGATGGGCGGTTATCGTTTGCCGCTGGCCGCGCACTTGGTGGTCATGGCGATCAACGAAGCCTTGGGCGCCGCCAATCACACCGTCGAGTTTCGCCAAAGCCAGCCGGCCAAAGAGGGCACCCTTGCCGAGCTTGTCACCGCGCTCAACGCCGGCCAGGTGCAGGCGCTGGTGATACTGGGTGGAAATCCCGCCTACAACGCCCCGGTGGATTTGAACTGGCGCGCCGCCCAAGCCAAGGCGAAGACAGTCGTCCGGCTCGGCTATTATGTCGATGAAACATCCTGGAGCGACGGCTCCCATGCCGAGACACAGTGGGATTTGCCCGCCGCTCATTTTCTGGAAGCCTGGGGCGATGCCCGCACCGCTGACGGGACCCTCGTGCCGATTCAGCCCTTGATCGAGCCTTTGTTTGGCGGTCTGACTGAGCTGGAAGTCCTGGCCGTGATCGGCGGACAAACTCCCTCCAACCCCTACGAAATTGTCCGCGAAACATTCCGGGGCCTGGGCGGCAAGGACGAAGATAGCTGGAGGAAGTTTTTGCATGACGGCTTCCTGGCCGACAGCGCCTCGAAACCCGCCGGCGCCCAATACAACGGCAGTTCGGCCGACATTGACAAAGTCCTCGGACAGCTCAAGCCGATTGGCCCCCTTCCCTCCACCAGCAAGCTGGACGTTGTTTTCTATCGCGATGCCAAGATGGATGACGGCCGCCACAACAACAATGGCTGGTTGCAGGAACTGCCTGATCCCATTACCAAACTGACTTGGGACAATGCGGTCATGCTCAGTCCTAAGACCGCCAAAGATTTAGGGCTCTACACCGAGCGCCTCGGCCAGAACCAAAAGTTTTTCGACTACATTGTTGAAGTCTCGCTCGGTGGCCGCACCCTGCGCGGTCCCATTTGGATCCAACCCGGAATGGCCGATAATACCATTGGGCTGGCCCTGGGCTACGGGCGGGAAAAAACCGGGCGCGTCGGCCACGGCACCGGTTTCAATGCCTATCCCCTGCGCAGCAGTGAGGCGCTCTATTACGTTTCCGGCGCGGCCGTGCGCAATACCGGCGACCACTCCTACGAGCTGGCCAATACGCAAAGCCATTGGCACATGGAAGGCCGCCCCGTCGTGCGCGAAGCCAACCTCGAACAATACCGCAAGCAACCGGCCTTCGCCCAATCCATGAGGCCGGAAGCGCCCCCGGTGGTTTCATCGCTTTACCCAAACCCGCTGGACGAAGAAGGCAAAAAACGCGCCATGCACCAATGGGGCATGTCCATCGACCTCAATCGGTGCGTGGGCTGTTCGGCTTGCATGGTGGCCTGTCAAAGCGAAAATAACATTCCGATTGTCGGCAAGGAAATGGTCGGCAAGAGCCGCGAAATGCACTGGATTCGCATTGACCGCTATTACGCGGGCCCGGATGAAGATCCGCAGGCTGTCACTCAGCCGATGCTTTGCCAGCATTGCGAAGCGGCCCCCTGCGAAAGCGTCTGCCCCGTCAATGCCACCTCGCACGACGACGAAGGGTTGAACGTGATGACTTACAATCGCTGCGTCGGCACAAGGTATTGCTCAAACAACTGTCCGTATAAGGTGCGTCGTTTCAATTTCTTCGACTATAATCGCCGCCCGCTCAACCATCTTTACAAAAGCCCGCTGATCATGACCACCGATGGCGAATGGGAATTGTTGCGCTGGCTGAAAAATCCTGACAAAGGCAATTTGCCGGAAGACGAATGGCAGTTGGCCCGGTTGATCAAAAATCCTGATGTCACAGTGCGCATGCGCGGCGTCATGGAAAAATGCAGCTTATGCCTGCAACGCATCGAGCAGGCCAAGATTGCCAAAAAAGTCCACGCGCGGGACAGCGATGATATTCGCCTCACCGAAAAAGATGGAACCGTTCCAAAGACCGCCTGTCAGCAAGCCTGCCCTGCGGAGGCGATTATCTTTGGCGACATTTCCGATCCGAGCAGCAGCGTGAGCAAGGCCAAGGAGCAGGAGCGCACTTACTCCGTTTTGGAATTTCTATTGACCAAGCCGCGTTGCACTTATCTGGCCAAGGTCCGCAATCCCAACCAGGAGATGCCCGACTACAAAGAACATTCGATGCCCTACACGACTGAAGAGTTTTTGAAAGCAGGAAACGGCCCTGTGGGAGGCGAAAGCGACTCGGCCGGGAAAGGAGCGCTGTAATGGCCGAGTCACTTAAAGCCCAACTGTTGGCCGAACACCCTGGCTTGGAAGTGCAAGGGCCGCCACCGGGACTGGAACGCGTCCCGCTGGTGGCCAACAATCGCAGCCCGGGTTGGATTTCCGACCGAATTGCCAGCGTCATCGAAGGCGAGACGCCTCGCTGGTGGAAGATTTGCTTTGGCATCAGCGTCACCTTCATGACTCTCTGCTTTGCCATGATCCTCTATCTGATGTCCACCGGCGTCGGCATCTGGGGCGTGCAGCATCCCGTCATGTGGGGCTGGGCCATTGTCAACTTCGTTTGGTGGATCGGCATTGGCCACGCCGGAACATTGATCTCCGCCATTCTCTTTTTGCTGCGCCAGCGCTGGCGCACTTCGATCAACCGCGCCGCCGAGGCCATGACGATTTTCGCCGTCATGTGCGCCGGCATTTTCCCGCTCATCCATATCGGGCGCATTTGGTATGGCTGGTGGCTGTTTCCGATCCCCAACTCGCTGGGCATCTGGCCGCAGTTTCGCTCGCCGCTGATGTGGGACGTGTTTGCCGTTTCGACTTACTTCACGGTTTCCGTCCTGTTCTGGTATATGGGTTTGATTCCCGACCTGGCGGTGATGCGTGACCGCGCCAAAACAAAAATCCGCAAATTCGGCTACGGCCTTTTTGCCTTGGGCTGGACCGGTTCCAACCGGCACTGGAGCAATTACGAAAAGGCGTATTTGATTCTAGCCGGGCTTTCGACGCCGCTGGTTTTGTCGGTGCATTCCATCGTGTCTCTGGACTTCTCGGTTTCGCAACTGCCCGGCTGGCATACGACCATCTTCCCGCCTTACTTCGTGGCCGGCGCGGTTTATTCCGGCTTCGGGATGGTGTTGACGCTGCTGATTCCATTGCGCCGCCTGCTGAAACTGGAAGAGATCATCACCGTGCGCCACGTCGAGTTGATGTGCAAAGTCACTTTGGCCACCGGCTCGATTGTGGGTTATGCCTATGCGATGGAATTTTTCATCGCCTGGTATAGCGGCAATCCTTACGAGAGATTTTTGTTCTTCCACAATCGCGCGGCGGACCCGTTCATTTTTGGACCGCTGATGCACAGCAAGCCAGCGCCTTACTGGTGGGCCTTTTGGACCATGGTGACCTGCAACGTGGTCGTGCCCCAGTTCTTTTGGTTCAAGAAAGTCCGCACCAGCATGTTGTTCGTTTTCGGATTGTCGATCCTGGTCAACATTGGCATGTGGTTTGAACGGTTTGTCATTGTTGTCACTTCGTTGCAGCGCGAGTTTCTGCCCTCCAACTGGAGTTATTACAGTCCGACGGTGATCGACGTCCTGCAGTTTCTGGGAACGTTCGGTTTGTTTTTTACGTTCTTCCTTTTGTTCCTGCGTTTTGTCCCCTTGATTGCCATCGCGGAAGTCAAAGGAGTGACGCCGTATGCTGACCCGCACCACCCCCTCGGTGGCGCAAAAATCGGGGAGAAACACTGATGCCCGCGAAGACTTATGCAGTCATGGCCGAATTTGAGACGGCGGCTTCGGTGCTCCACGCCGCGGAAAAGGTCAAGCAGGCCGGCTTCCGCGATTGGGATGTCTTTACGCCTTTCCCCGTTCATGGCATGGACCGCGCGATGGGCTTGAAGAATTCCCAAGTCGGCTGGTTTTCGTTTATCGGCGGCTGCACGGGCTACACCACCGGGATGTTGATGATCTGGTTTATGAACGCGGTGGATTATCGAATTCCTATTGGCGGCAAACCGATGTTCAGCCCGTTCGCCGCTTTTCCGCCCTCCTACGAATTGACGATTTTGTTTGGGTCCTTTGGGGCGCTGCTGGGGATGCTGTTTTTGAACCGCCTGCCCCGCTTGCATCATCCGTTGCTGAAAAACCGCCGCTTCGCCCTGGCCACTCATGACCGCTTTTACGTTGTCATCGAGACGAGCGACCCCAAGTATTCCGACTATGAAACTCGCCGGTTGCTGGAAAACCTGGGCAGCCGTCACATCGAATTGGTCGAGGAATAAATGCGCTACTTTCTACTCATTTTCTTTCTGAGCTGCGTGGCGGTGGTGGGCATCGCCGGTTTTCGCGGCAGCCATACCCGGCGGCCCTCCATCGAGATATTTCCGGACATGGTGCGTGAAAACAAAGTGCGCCCGCAGACGCCCAGCGACTTTTTTCCCGACCATCAATCCTCGCGCCTGGTTCCGTCCGGGACCGTGCCGCACACCGTCGCCTACGTCGTCAATGGCCAGTCTTTGCAAGTCAACGGCAAACCGGTTTATCCCTACGAAGATTCGCCCGTCAATACCGGTCGTGTCCCGGGCATGACGAATTTTGTCGAGACGAATCCGCTGCCCATCACCCGCCAATTGATGGAGCGCGGCCAGCAGCGTTACCAGATCAATTGCCTGCCCTGCCATGGGCCGGACGGTGACGGCAAAGGCATCACCAGCAAATACAACATGTTTTCGATGGCCAACTTTCATGATCAGCGGCTGATCAATATGGCGGACGGTGAGATTTTCAACACCATCACTTATGGCAAAAACCTGATGGGCGCTTATGGCCCGAATGTGACGGTGGAAGATCGTTGGGCCATTATTTGCTACGTCCGCGCCTTGGAAAGAAGCCAGTTGGCTTCGGCCGAAGACGTGCCCGAACCGGAACGCGCCCAATTTAAAAAATAATTTATGAGTTCGGAAAACAATCCTCCATCGCCGGCCCGGCTGGACCTATCCCGCTGGCGCAACGCGCCGTGGATATTGATCGTGGTTGGCGCGGTGGTTGCAGTGGGCGTCTCGGCGCTAAGCCGAAACCCTGTCAAACAGTTTGCTTTCTCGTGGCTGCTGGCCTTCATGTTTTATTTGAGCCTCGCTTTGGGCGGCTGGTTCCTGGTCATGATCCATCATCTGACCGATGCGAGTTGGTCCGTTCCCATCCGGCGCATTATCGAGGCCATGGGCTGCCTGCTCGGCCCCACCCTCCTGATTCTTTTCCTGCCGATTGCTTTTCTCGCTCCGAAAATCTATCCGTGGTTGCAACCCGCCGAGCAGTTGCACCCCGATCATGCGGTGCACGCAAAATATCCTCTGTTCACCGTGCCAGGCTACTATATCGCGGCGGCGATTATCTTCGCCCTTTGGTGGTTGTTCTCCAATCGCCTTCGCTTTTGGTCGCTGCGACAAGACCAAACCGGCGCAGCGGCCTGCACGGGTAAAATGCGTTTCTACTCTTCATTGGGCATTGTCTGCTTTGCGCTCACTGTAACTCTGGCTTCCATTATGTGGATGAAAGGGCTGGCCGACGAATGGTATTCGACCATGTACGGCGTTTGTTATTTTGCGGCGTCGGCCTGGGTCACCTTGCCGACGGTGTATGTCATTACCCTTATTTTGCAGCGGATGAAAGTATTGAACGGGTTAGTCGGGGAAAAGACTTATTACATGATTGGCTCGCTCTTCCTGGCCTTCACGGTCTTTTGGGCTTACGTCAATTTTGCCCAATACTTCATCATCTGGAATGCCAACATGCCGGAAGAAACTTTCTGGTACGTGCTGCGCGAAAAAGGAACCTGGGACGCCGTCGGCAAATACGTTATTATCTTCGGCCATTTCTTTATTCCTTTCCTGATGTTATTGCGCATCGATTTCAAATTGAAATTAAACGTCATGCTCCCCCTGACCGCCTGGTGCTTGCTGATGCACTTTGTCGATCTTGAATTTCAAATCATGCCCACGCTGCATACTGAGACCATTCTCACTTCCGGCCTGCTGGTGGATGCGGCGTGCGTTCTGCTTTTTGGCGGCATCATCGCCAAGGTGTTTATTTATTCTTTCAATCGCTATCCGCCATTTCCGCAGAAAGACCCGCGCATGGCCGAGGCGTTGGAATTGTATATTCCGCTCTCCACTGATATTTCAACCGCACCCGCGCGCGCCAAATGAACCCGGAACCTTGTTGCAAAAACATTAGCGTCGGCGCCTATGTCATAGGCCTGCTGGGGACCTTTCTGGTCATGGCCTTTCTCGTCGCGCTCTTGCGCCATTACACGGCCCCCCCGACGCTGGCGGCCGACCGCGCCGCCGAGCGGATGAAGATCAAAAAGGAATTCGACGAAGCCAACGCGCCCTTGCTGGAAAAATATGATTGGCAGGACAAGGACAAGGGAATCGTCCGCATTCCGATCGACCGCGCCAAGGAGCTGGTTTTGGAGGAGTGGCAGAATCCAGCGGCGGCCCGCTCCAATTTAATGGCGCGCGCGGCCAAGCTCTTCGCCCCCGCGCCTAAACCGCCCGAAAAGAAGAATGAATACGAATAGGCTGTGCCGGCTATGAGAGTGAGTGCTTCTCCAGCGCAAACAGCCCCTCGCTCCGCCGCCCCACCCGGACGGGTCGAAATCGAGGCTTCCTGCCGCGCCCCTTTGCTCGTGCTTTTTGGCGGCGGCGTTCTTTGGCTTTTTATCGCTTCGCTTTTCGCGCTGGTGGCCTCGCTCAAATTCCACAACCCGCGCTTTCTGGCCGATGAACCTTACTGGACCTATGGCCGGGTCCACGCCGCGCATTTGACCGCGTTGCTGTATGGCTTTGCCGTGCCGGTTGCCTTGGGAGTGGGACTGTGGCTGCTCTGCCGCCTGGGCCGCGCGCCCTTGGCCGCGCCTTATGTGGCCGCCCTGGGCGTCGTCATCTGGAATTGCGCCGTGACCATCGGCGTCATTGGCATCCTCTGCGGCGGGGGCACCGGATTTGAATCTTTTGAAATGCCCGGCTACGTGGCCGGCCTTTTGCTGGCTGGCTATTTGTTAATCGCGCTGTGCGGGGCCGTCACATTCCACTTGCGCGCCGCAGGACGGCTGTATCCCTCGCAATGGTTTGTGCTGGGAGCGCTCTTTTGGTTTCCGTGGATTTTTTCGACCGCAGCCATGATGCTGCTTTTCATGCCGGTGCGCGGGGTGGTGCAAGCCTCCGTCGCCTGGTGGTTCGCCCACAATTTCAATACGGTCTTTCTCGGTTTTGCCGGGCTGGCCTCGATCTTTTATTTCATTCCCAAACTGCTGGGGCGTCCCCTCCATAGCTATCATCTGGCCGGGTTGGCCTTCTGGACCCTGGCGCTTTTTGGCAGTTGGGGCGGAATTCCCGACGGCGCGCCGGTCCCCGCCTGGATCGTCAGCATGGGCGTGGTGGGAACAGTATTGACAGCCGTCCCGCTGCTGGCGGTGGCCTTGAATTTTTGCCACACCGTTCGCCAGGACCTGAACACCCTCGACGCCAATCCGGCCCTTCGCTTCACCTATGTTGGCTTGATTTTCTGGCTGATTGCCGGTGCCCATCAAATTGTCGGCGTGCTGCCGCATGTCAGCGAGCTGACCAATTTCACCTGGTTTGCGGTCGCGCAAAAGGAGCTGTTTCAATATGGCTTTTTCACTCTGACCATGTTCGGCGCCATCTACTACATCACCCCGCTGCTGTTGGATAAAGAGCGCCCCCCTGTCTGGGCGGCCATTCTGGTCAAGTGGCATTTCTGGCTCACTTTCATTGGAGTTCTCATCTCGTATTTGGCCCTGGCGGTTGGGGGTGTCGGCCAAGGCATATATCTGAGCGACGCGAAGTACTTATTTCCTCAAATCATGAAGGCAACCCTGGTGACTTTGCGCGTCAGCACCTTGGGTGATTTGTTAATCGTGGCTGGCACGATTTGTTTCCTTCTGAATTTTGCCCTGCTCCTGGCCCAGAGCGCTTATCGCTGCTGGGCTGACTATGGCGCGGGCGCGCGAAAGGAGCGGAGATGAACAGCGGCCCGCTTCTTTTTCTCGGCCTGTTTGTGACCATGGCCTGTTCGTGGCTCACCTTTGTCATGGGGCCGCAATTGCAAATCGGCGGCTTGACGACGACGACCAATATTATCGTCGGCGCGATCGGCCAGGATTATCCCCATACTGAACCCGGCGCGGCCCATCAAGGCGCGGAAGTTTACCGCGCCAACGGCTGCGCCTCCTGCCATACCCAGCAAGTCCGTCCGGCGGCCCTCGGCTCGGACATCAATCGCGGGTGGGGAATCCGCCGCAGCACGGCCTACGATTACCTTTTCCAAGAGCCTGTCATGCTTGGTTCCCTGCGCGTCGGTCCGGACCTGGCCAACGCCGGTCGGCGGATGGATGCGGCCGCGGTCCTAACGCGTCTCTATGAACCGCGCGCGATCACACCCGGCTCGGTCATGCCCCCGTATCGATTTCTATTTGACACTCGAAAAATCCACGGCGCGCCATCCCCCGACGCCTTGCAGATTCCTCCGCAATTCGGCCCGCCACCCGGTTATGAAATTGTGCCCCGTGCGGAAGCCCTTGCCTTGGCCGCCTACGTCACGAGCCTGCATCAGGACGGCTATCTTTTTGAAGCGCCGCCGCCTCCGGGCAAGACCAATGCCCCGCCCAGCATCGTGCCGGTTGCGCCAACGAATGCCCCCGCGAAATGAGCCCGAACCCGACCACCAAATCAATGCCGCGCGAGACCGCGGAGCCGAGCGTCGGGTTCTCCGCCGTTCCGATCTGGCTGATCATGGTTTTTGCCGGGTTATTTTATTGGTCGCAAATCTATCTGAGTGATCACGCCGGTGGTTTTGATAAAGCGGTTTACGTCCCGTTCCAGTCGTTCCAGGACGTCGCCGACAACAATCCCAAGAGCGAAGCCGGCTTGGAAATGGCCATGGGGGCGGATGTTTTCAACAAAACCTGCTCCGCCTGTCATCAGCCCAACGGCTTGGGGAAGGACGGCGTCGCCCCTCCCTTGGTTGGTTCCGAATGGGTCATGGCCCCCGGCCCGAACCGCATCGAACGCATCGTCCTGAACGGCTTGACCGGACCGATCACGGTCAAAGGCAAGGACTACAACCTGACCATGCCGCCATGGAAAGACAATTTCGACGACAAGCATATCGCGGCGGTCCTCAGCTACGTCCGCAACACTTGGGAAAACAAAGCCTCGCACGTCAAGCCCGAACAAGTGGCCGCCGCGCGCAAAGAAGTCCACCCCGGCCCAGAGACTTCCCCCGAATTGCAACAGATGCCACCGTAGTAGTTCTCCGCAAAGTCAGTCGCGTCGTTCTCTGTGTCTTGACATCTGTAATCTATAGGATACATTGGGACGGTGATGGAACGGGAGATTAAGGAAATCCAGCTCGAAAATGCGCGGAGTCCGTTTAACGAATGGTTCGAGTCGTTGCGCGACAAAAAAATGCAAGCAGCCGTTGACTCTCGGATGGCTCGGGTTCGCGCGGGAAATTTTGGCGTCCGCAAGTCCGTTGGCGAGGGAGTATTCGAACTAAAAATCGATGTCGGTCCAGGGTTGCGCGTGTATTATGGCGAACATGAAAAAAAGTTTGTAATTTTATTGGGGGGTGGCGACAAGAGCAGCCAATCGCGCGACATTAAACATGCAATCCAATTGTGGCATCAATGGAAAGTTGCTAATAAAAATGCGTCTAAAAAACTACAAAGATGATTTGATTGAACGACTGAAGGAACCCGACTACGCGGCGGCCTATCTTGCCCGGGTGCTTGAAGAGGGGGACAGAGCGGCGTTTTTGATTGCGCTCAAGGATGTCGTTGAAGCAGGAGGAGGCGTGGGGTTCTTGGCCGAGCAAGTGGACATCAAGCGCCCGAGTCTCTACAAGATTCTTTCGAAAAAAGGAAATCCTACTCTGACCACATTACAGGATATTTTGAGACCCTTGGGACTTCGCGTGTCCGTTACTCCCTCGGCTAAGATCGCATAGCCAAATCAAAAGTCGAACCGCTAAACCCGCGCCAGTTCCGGCCATAGCAATGCGCTCATCCGCATCCCTTTGGCAAAGCAGTCGAGGCTGAACTTTTCGTTCGGGGAATGCGCGTTGTCATCGGGGAGGGCCAAGCCGACCAGCAACGAATCGGCCCGCAGGATTTTCTTGAACTGGGTCACGATGGGAATGGAACCGCCTTCGCGCATCATAATGGGTTCGTAGCCGAACGCCTCGCGCAACGTCCGCATGGCGGCTTGCGCCAGAGGGCTGGTCGGTGAAACAATGTAAGGCTCGCCGCCGTGTCCTGCTTTGATCTCTAACGTGACGGTCGGAAGGCAAAGATCGCGCAAGCGTTGCAGGACGACTTTGCGGATATGGGCCGGATCTTGATTGGGCACCAGCCGGAATGTCAGCTTCGCGCTGGCCATCGCGGGAATGATGGTCTTGCTCCCCTCCCCTTGGTAGCCGCTGGTCAGGCCGTTGATTTCGATCGTGGGGCGGGCGCTGCGTTGCTCGATAAACGTAAACCCATGCTCCCCAAATAATTCTGGCACGCCCAGAAATTTCTGATACTCCTGGGCCGTCATCGGCAAGCGCGCCGCCTCTTTTCTTTCGTAGGCGGACAGTTTGGCCACTCCGTCATAAAAGCCGGGAATGTTGATTCGCCCTTTCTTGTCCCGCAATTGAGCCAGCATCTGGCAAAGCGCCATGGCCGGGTTTTCGACCGTTCCGCCATAAATGCCGGAATGCAAATCCCGCGACGGCCCATGCACCGTGACTTCGAAAGCAATGATGCCGCGCAAGGCATAGGTCAGCGCCGGGCACTTCAGGCTGGGCATTCCGGTGTCGGAAATGACCACGGCCCGGCAGGCCAATTCCTCGCGATTGGCCTTGAGGAATGTTTCCAAGTTGCGGCTGCCCACCTCCTCCTCGCCCTCGATGACAAAAGTCAAATCGCACGGTAATTCCGTCCCGGTTTTAAGGTAAGCCTCGACCGCTTTGAGATGGGCCAGGTTCTGGCCTTTGTTATCACTCGCCCCGCGCGCAAACAAAGACCGGCCCTCGATGCGCGGCTCGAACGGCGGCGTCTTCCACAAGGCAAACGGCTCCGCCGGCTGTACATCATAATGCCCATAGATTACGTAGGACGGCTTTTTGGAGCCCTTCACTCGGGGCGTCTTGGCGACCACGACCGGATGGCCCGCCGTCGGGCAGAGTTTCGCCTCCAAGCCAATCGCGCGGCACTGGGCCAGCAACCACTCCGCGCACGCCATCATATCGGGCCGATGCGCCGCCTGGGCCGAGACGCTGGGATGGCGCACATACTGGCATAACTCATCGACGAAACGAGCCTGATGGACCTCAAGATACTCCAAGACGGGTTGCAGACTGGCCGGGTAATTCATCTTCACGCCCCTGACGATAATACACCTCTTCCTTGGTTAAAAGAGATTTGACTGGACAAAAAGCGACAGGGTAAATTTGCGAAACCTTCAAAAGTAAACCAATTCACCCCCGCGAAGTAAAAGATTCCGTGGATGGCATTCGTGTTGCTAAGGAGTCACCGGATGAAAAAAATCGACGCGATTATCAAACCTTTCAAATTAGAAGAAGTGAAGGATGCCCTGGCCGAACTGGGCATCGAAGGCATGACCATCAGCGAGGTCAAAGGGTTTGGCCGGCAAAAAGGCCATACCGAGATTTATCGCGGCAGCGAGTACACGGTCGATTTCCTGCCCAAAGTGAGGGTTGAAATCGTCCTGGCCGACGATCGCGTGCAAGGCGCGGTCCACGCCATCGTCACCTCGGCCCGAACGGGCAAGATCGGTGACGGCAAGGTATTTGTTTCCAACGTCGAGGAGGCTATTCGCATTCGTACGGACGAAAAGGGGGAACTGGCCGTTTAACGGCGCAGCCCTCCCTTCGTGTCCCAGGTCTGGAGGAACCGATAAGAAAATGCAGGCGGCGCGGATTTTTTTCCGCGCCGTCTTTTTTTGCTCATCGGCCCTCAACGCAATTTCCTAATCTTACTCGTAATCTTAATCTTAATCTCTTCAGAACGGATTAAGATTAAGATTAAGATTACGAGCAATAAAAGACCCTGAAAAATTTCGTTTGACAATCCGGCTCCACTGTCCTAGTGTCCTATGCCAGTTAGCTGTTATGCTTTTGCAAATTGATTTCAAGTCGGGCAAGCCGGTCTATCTCCAACTGGTGGACCAGATTCGTTACGCCGCCGCCTCGGGCGGGCTGCGCACCGGCGAGCCGTTGCCTTCGATTCGGCCCCTGGCGGAGGAGCTTCGCCTCAATCGCAATACCGTCGCCAAAGCTTACGCCGAGCTGGAAAACCAGGGCGTCATCGAGACGATTCCGGGCAAGGGTTGTTTCCTCAAAGGCAGCAATTCGCCCTTCACCAAGGCCGCCCGCCAGAAAATTTTGAGCAAGGAAATTGACGAAGCGGTCGTGGCCGCCCACCACTTGCAAGTGGACCGGGAGGAGTTTCTCGCCCTCGTCAACGAACGCCTCGACGGCTTCGAGCGCAAAGTAAAAGGACATTCATGAAGATCGACCCGCCCATCATCGAAATCCAAAATCTCTCCCGGCGTTACGGCAAGCTGGACGCCGTGAACAGCTTGAGTTTAACCGTGCTTCCGGGCAAATGTTACGGCTTTTTTGGCCGCAACGGCGCGGGCAAAACAACGACCATCAAATGCCTGCTCAATTTGCTGCGTCCCGACTCCGGCACCGTGCGCGTGTTCGGACTTGATCCGCGCCAGGATGAAGTGGCCGTCAAGTCGCGCCTCGCTTATGTGCCGGATTTTGTCGCGTTTTATCCCTGGATGACGGTGGCTGAGACGTTGCAATACTTCGCTTCGTTCCGCCAGCACTGGAACGCCAGCATCGAAACCGATTTGCTCCTCCGCTTCAACCTCGATCCAAAACAGAAGGCGGGGACGCTTTCCAAAGGCCAAAAGACCCAACTCGCCCTCATTGGCGCGATTTCCCCCGAACCGGAATTGCTCCTGCTTGACGAGCCGACCAGCGGCCTCGACCCGATTGTCCGCCGCGAATTTATCGAAACTGTCATCGGCGCGTATCAGTCCGGCGATCCTGGACGCCGCACGGTATTTGTCTCGACGCATTTGATTTCCGAATTCGAGGGTTTGATCGACGAATTCACCATCATCGAGCAAGGCCGTGTCTCGCTGACGATGGAGGCCGACGCCGCGCGCGACCGCTTCCGCAAAATCCGCGCGCGCTTCGCGCAATCGCCTCCGCCACTGGACCTGGCCGGCGCATTGCACGTCAAACAAAACGGGCGCGAGTTGGAAATCCTGGCCAATGGCAACAGCGAACAATTGATGGAACAGCTCAAAGCGCGCTCGCCGGAGGAGTTGCGCTGCGAATCGCTCTCGCTGGAGGAAATTTTCGTGGCGTCGGACACTTTGAACAAAGCCAAAGTATGAACGCGCTGGTCAAAAAAGAAATCCGCCTGCTGCTGCCGGGGTTTTTGATCGCCAGCGCGCTGACGCTGGCCAATTTTTTTGTGGAACCTCACGAGTATGGGACTCCTCGTTTAATGATGATCATCTCGTTCAACTTTTGTCCGGCGATGGCGGTGTGGATGGCCTTGAATTCATTTGGCGCGGAAATCAATTCCGGAACTTTTTCGATGCTGCTGGCCCAACCGGTTTCCCGCCAGCGGATCTGGAGGACGAAGGCGCTTTCGCTGGCGGGCGCTTTATTTCTAGTGTGCCTTTTGTGGTGCGTCTTTTTGAATCCGGCAGGTAAAAACGAAAAGGACTTCGGGATGGATTTGGGGGAAGTTTATGTGTGGGCCTGGCTGTGGGTGTTGGCGATTTATTCGGGCGCGCTCTGGAGTGTGCTGCTGCTTCGGCAAGTGGCAACGGCGTTCTGGTTCACGCTTCTCCTGCCAGCCATCATCATGATTTCCGTGGGGGAATTGGCGGGAAATAATCACGCTGACTGGGCCATGTTCCTGACGTGGATAGCGCTAGCCATCTACAGTTTGGTGGGCTTCTTCTTCGCTCGATGGTTGTTCCTTCGCGCGGAAGATGCGCAGTGGACGGGTGGAACCCTCACCTTTCCCGAACTGCGGATGGGATCATCTATTCAGAGCCGCGCAGCGGACCGGCGTTTCTGGCGTCCGAGAGCGGCCTTATTTTGGAAGGAACTGCAACTCCATCAATCGCAGTTTGTCGTCGCTGCCGCACTGGCCTTTGCGCATTTGGCCGTGATTGCCACCCGCAAATTTGGAAACTTCCCAAGAAATTCCATGATGGAATTCGTTCTGGAAAGTTTTTGGGGGCTTTGGCTGGTCATGCCGATGCTGGTCGGCGCCACCGCCGTGGCCGAGGAACGCAAGATCGGGACCTTGGCGGCCGAGCTTTGCCAGCCAGTGAAGCGACATACTCAGTTTGCCATCAAGTTTTGCGTGGCCCTTTTACTCTCGATGCTGTTCGGCATTGTCATCCCGCTCTTGCTGGAAAGGTCAGGAGTCGTGCCACATGTGAACTGGCTTGTGCCTTGGTCCCAATTAGCCGCGTTAGCGGCAGCCATCGGCATCATTTCATTTTTTGCCTCCACCCTGGCGCGAAACACGTTGCAAGCGATCGCTTCCGCGATCTTTGGACTCGTTGTCTGCACTGTCGCGCTCGCCATCATGTGGGATACTGGCTCCTTTTTTAATTATTCGTTGTGGACTGGCGCGCTGATTTACCTCATCGGCATTCCGACGTTTGGGCTGGTTCTGCTGGCGCTTTCTTACTGGAATTTCCAGCGGCTTAACATTGGGGGGCAAACCGTCCGGCGAAACCTGCTTGTCTTTGGCGGCGCAGTCGCCTTCGTGGTGATCACCACAACCGCAATCTACCACCGCGATTGGGAAAGATTTACGCCCTTCGAGCTTCCGCACGGCCTGCCGCGCCTCTCGCTGGCCCACCCGCCAACTCTGGGGGAAGACTGGCGAACCTTGTCGGTCCGCATGCCAAACGGAGAAGTCTGGATAGCCGACTATGACTTCAATACTACGACTCCAATTCGGATCGGCCCCCTCTCGGTATTAGGCCGGTTCGGACTCGAGGCCAAGGAGAAAGGCGGTTTCTTCACGGGATCAAATTGGGCGCAAGTCATTCGAGGGCCCAAAGGACAGCGCCTAGGAATCAAAGCCGACGGGACGCTCTGGTTTTCTGGAAAATGGACTTCGGGCGAGCCGCTCGAAAATAATAATGGAAATAGATTTGGCGCCCTGCTGCACTTCGGCAGCGAAACAAACTGGAGCAGCGTCGGCGGCTACGGTTCCTCAGTAATGCTGGTCAAAAAAGATGGAACCTTGTGGAGTTGGGGCGCCAATCGCTTCGACAAGCACTGGCAGGGGTTGCAATCGTTCACGCCACATCGCTTGGGAACGGAAACGAATTGGGCCGAGGTCTTCGACAAAGATAATCAAGTGTGGCTTCGCAAACGCGATGGCAGCGAATGGTCACCGCAGGGGGACAAATCGGAATTTGTCGCGCAACCATCGGGCCTTAATTTCTTCCACAGAAGCCGCGGATGGACGCAAATCCGCCGTTATCAGTTGGGTGTCGGCGAGGATGGCGCCTTTCGCATCGTGGCCGAGCTAAAGCCAGCCAGCCCGCCGTTTAAATATACCTATGCGTGGAAAGAGACTGATTTGCCATTGGGAGACAACACCCATTGGCTCGGCATGGCGGACGAAGACACAAAAGCTGTCACGCTGAAAGACGACGGCAGCCTCTGGCTCTGGAATTTCAATTTCGACCGCTGGCGCTTTCTGAAGGGCGAACTCGAAGGGCGCCGGATGCAGGAGACCAGACCAGTCCGCCTGGGCACGAACTCTGATTGGATCGCCATTACGACCGCTCCGTACGGCATGACGGCATTGGCCGCTGACGGCAGTCTTTGGTATTGGCCCTTGGTGGACGCGCGAAATTTTTACGAAGAAAGCGAAATGGGGCCGTTGCTGGACATTTCCCGCAAACCGCAATTACTGGCCAACATCTTCAGCAAATAGGTCCCCTGCTGAACCGCCGTCAAACTATTTCATGTCGCGCGTGGATTTTGGAAAAGTCGCGATTTGACAGAGAAGGGTTTTGCTGCAAAGTTCTCTGGTTGTTAGCACTGGAAAAAAAGGACCGACAGCCCAAAAGCAGGCATGCTCACCGCAACCCACAAACCGACGCTGCTCCTCATTGAGGACGAGGAAGACGACGCTTTCTTTTTTCGCCGGACCTTTAATAAATCGGGCGCGGCTTTTTCGGTGTGTCATGTTTCGAATGGCGCGGCCGCGATGGATTATCTGCGCGAGGCGGCCAGCGCCAATTCCCTGCCGCGAATCATTTTTCTGGATTTGAAGATGCCAGTGTTGAATGGATTCGACGTGTTGGGTTGGATGCAAACGCAAGCTTTTCCAGCAGCGGTCCCGGTCGTGGTCTTGAGCGGTTCAGAACAGCAAAATGACAAGGACAGAGCCAGGGAACTGGGCGCAACTGCTTATATGGTCAAGCCGGTGGCGGTCGCGGATTTCAATCGCATCCTGCGCGAAGTTATCCCAGAGCCGGACGGCACGACGCCCGCAAGAACAGGAGCGCAAGCTTGAACGAAGAGAAACCAGCGGGGTTGGATGCGGAATTGCTGGACGATTTTTTCGCGGAAGCCGACGAGCATTTGCTGGGGATTCGCCAGGCTCTGCTTCATCTGGAGACTTCGGTGGGCAAGGCCCAGGCTGACCCGAAGATCATCGAAGACCTCTTCCGCAACTTTCATTCCTTCAAGGGAATTTCCGCCATCGTCGGTTTGGGGCCGGCCGAGGCGGTGGCCCATGCCACGGAAGATTTTCTGCGTTTGATGCGGGGCGGCAAGGCCCAGTTGACGGCGAAGGGGTTGGAAGTTCTCGTGGCGGCGACGCAAAAGCTGGTGCAACTGGCCGCCGCTTTTCGCGCGCGAAAACCCCTGCCCGGCTACGAGTCGCTCCTGGCGGATTTACGGCAACAGTGCGACAGTTCGTCTGAATCCGCTCCAGTCTCCAAAACGCTTCCCCGGCCTGAGAATTCGCCCGACACGGCCTTGTTGACAAAAATCGAGGAGGCGCGGTCACGCGGATTGCTCCTGTGGAAATATATCTTTTCCCCCTCGCGCGAATCAAAGGATCGAGGCGTCAATGTGAACACTGTTCGCGAGCAGTTGGCGAAGGCGGGCGAAATATTGAAGGCCACCCCGCTGGTCAAAAGCCAGGGCGTGATCGAGTTTGAATTCCTGGTCGCGGCCCAGGACACCCCAACGGACATCGCAGAGTGGGAAGCGAAGGGGGTGACGGTGCAAATAGCCGAGCAAGAGGAAGCCGCTCCCAAGCCTCTTTCGCCCGCCGAAGCGCCCACGCTGGAAGAAGAAACGCACAACCCTTTCCTCGCTCCTTCTCATGTGGTGAGGGTTGATTTAAAACGCTTGGATGACTTGATGCGCATCACTGGCGAGATGGTGATTCACCGCTCGCGCCTGGACGCTCAACTGGGACAGCTCCATGGAAGCCGCGTTGACCTCCGGGGCGTCCAGGAAGTCAGCAGCAGCGTGGCCCGTTCGTTGCGGGAATTGCGCGAGGCTATCATGCGGGTTCGTTTGGTGCCGGTGGCTGAGATTTTTGCCCGGATGCCATTTGTCGTTCGAGATCTCTCGCGCCAAACCCAGAAGCAAGTCCGTCTTAAACTTTCCGGCCAGGAAACAGCGATCGATAAATATCTCATCGAGAGGCTCAAAGATCCCCTCCTGCACTTGGTCCGAAATGCCTTCAGCCACGGAGTTGAAACCTTGGAAGAGCGCACGGCGGCGTCAAAACCCGCCGAGGCCACCATTGAATTAAGCGCGGCAACGGTGGGCGATTCGGTCATCCTGAAAGTGCGGGACGATGGCAGAGGCATCAACCCCAACGCCATCCTCCGGCAAGCCCGGAAACTCGGTTTGGAAGTTCCTGACGTAATGGACAACGCCGCTATTTTAAAGATTCTCTGCGCCTCCGGCTTTTCCACGCGGGAGGACACGGACCGGGTTGCGGGTCGCGGGGTCGGGATGGCGGTGGTTTACTCGACCGTGCGCGAACTGGGCGGCAACCTCACCTTGGAGAGCGAGGAAGGCCGCGGAACGCAATTTAACCTGCGCCTGCCCCTCACCCTTGCCATCGCCGAGACGCTCATTGTTCGGGCCGCCGGTCAAACGTGCGCCATTCCGCAAAGTTTCGTCCGGGAAATATTGCACGCGACCGAGGCGCAAATTCAAATCGTCAACGGCATCGAAGCCATCTCCTATCGCGCTGGAGTATTGCCCATCGTTCGCCTGGCCGGACTTTTCCAATTGAAAAGCGCGCCAAAACCGAAAATGTGCGTGCTTGTGATCACCTCGGAACGGGGTAGTGTAGGGCTTCTGACCGATGACATCCTGGGACAAAGGGAAGTCGTGGTCCGCGCCCTGCGCGATCCGCTGATTCAAGTGGTGGGAATTACCGGGGCCACAGAACTGGGAGATGGAAAGCCCGTTTTGATCTTAGATGGAGCGGCATTGACAAGCGGGAGTGTCAGGCCCGAAGGACGCTTGGATATGTCCGAGCAAACAAACTGATTGGCCGTCAACGATACCATGAGCGCTACTCTCGAATCCTATGTGCTTTTTGAGCTGGCCGGAAGCGTTTACGGTCTTCCCAGCCGAAGCGTCCAGCATATCGAGATGTTCGAACATGTGACCCTGGTGCCCAATGCGAATTCCGCCATCGACGGCGTTGTTTTTTCCAGGGGCCAAGTCATTCCCGCCTTGAACCTGAGGGCGCGCTTTGGTTTCCCGCGCGAAAACAATACGCTGCGGACTCGCATCGTTTTCGCCACCATTCACGATCGCACGGTGGGACTGATCGTGGACACCGCCCGGGAATTTCGCAACCTTTCCACCGAAAACATCCGCCCCATCGAAGAAACGCTGACCGGAATCAATGGCAAATATCTGAAGGCCGTGACCAAAGTGGCTGACCGGCTGGTTCTCATTCTGGACTTGGAGGCCATCTTGAAAGTGGATGACGTCCAGTTGACTCCGCCCGCCCAGACCGCTCTGCCTCAAACCGCAACTCCTTGAGAAAGCAAAATTATGGCAAAGAAGAATTCCGCCCACTCTGTTGAAACGCCCAACGGCCTCACCCGCACTGCATCGCAGCCAGGTTCCTCGGCGAACATTCTCGACATCGTCACCCGCGTCGTCACGGGTCTGGCCAAGGAAAATTCCGCCCTGGATACCACGGCGGCTGAAACCACGGAACTGGCCAGATCACTCAAAGCAACCGCCACTCAAGCCGCCTCGGTTGCGAACTCGACGGAAGAAACAGAGTCGTCCGTCAACGAAATCGCCGCTTCGATCGAACAAGTCACCGCCAACGTCGCGCAAGTGGCCACCAGCGCCACCGAGACCACCGCGGCGGCTCGCAATTTGTCTTCCTCCATTCAAAGCGTGACCACGACCGCGCAAGAAATGGCGACTTCAGGCCAGGAGATTCGCACCGCCATGGAAGAGATCGCCGCCTCCGCCAGAGCCGTCCGGCGCGACACGGAAGATTTAGCAACGAATATCGCGGAAAACGCCGCCGCCATCGAGGAGATGGGCCAGTCGATCAAGAACGTCTCCCGTAATACGGAAGATCTCGCGGCTGCGGCCGAAGAAACTTCGTCCTCGATGAATGAAATGGCGGCCTCCATCGAAGAGGTCAGTGGGATGAGCGAAAGCCTGGCTACCGCCGTGGAAGAGACAAGCACTTCGATTGAACAAATGGCGCGCTCGATCCAAGGGGTCGCGCAAAATGGCGAAAACATCAAGCAAGCCGCGGCGGAAGCGGCGACCAACGCCACCCAGATGGAGCAGACCAGCCGGTCAGTTAACACGCTCATCAAACGCACCGAAGAAATTGCCCAGCGAGTTTCCCGCCAGGCGGAAGAAGGCGGCCAGACCATCCAAAAATCAATTGAAGGCATCGCCAAGGTGGCGACCGCGATGACTCAATCCACGACTGTGATGCGGGAACTCAACAAGAGAACGCGGGACATCACCGGCATCGTGGACACCATCAACGTCATCGCCGAGCGCACCAATCTGCTTTCGCTGAACGCCTCGATTGAAGCCGCACGGGCGGGTGACGCCGGGCGTGGATTTGCCGTAGTTGCGGAAGAAATTCGCAATTTGGCGGACCGCTGCGCCAAGGCCACCGCGGAAATCGCTGAAATTGTCCGCGGGCTTGAAGACGCCACGCGCGAGGCGACAGAGGCGGCCAATGCCGGCGGTCGCATCGCCGAAGAAAGCAACCGCCTCTCCGAAACCGGAGTCGCCGGATTAAAAACTATCCTGGCCGGCATTACCGAGAGTTCGACCCTGATCTCGCAGATCAGCCGCGCGTCGGACGAGCAAACCTCCGCCGTGAGAAAAGTGGGCGAATCGATTGGCTCGGCCAGCACCCAGGCGCGTCAAATCGCCGTCAGCACCTCGGAGCAGGCCAAAGGCGTGACCCAAATCGTCCAGGCCGCCACCCAAATGCGCAAAGGCGCCAAAGAAGTTTCCCAAGCCAACGGCGAACAGGCCCGCGCGGCGCGCGAAGTCATCAAGGCCGCTCAAATTACGACGAGCGTGGCGGCGCAACTTCGCAAAGCGATGACGGAACAAGCCGCCGGCGCCGGACAAATTGTTCAATCGGTCGATTCGATGAGAAAAGGGGCGGCCTCGACCGTCCGGTCCATTGCGGAACAAACAACCGCCGTCGAGCAGGTCGCCAAGGAAACCGATAAACTCACCGCCCAATTCGAGGGCTTGACAAAATCAATGATCGAACAAGCGCGAAGCTGCCAGGAAATTACCGCGGCAGCGAGCGACCTTAAACAGCAAGCGACCGAGGCAACTCGGGCGATGGAAGAACAGGTCAAAGGGTTCAAAGGTATCACGGTTAATTCCGCGAACATCACCAAACAAATCAAAATGATCACCTCGGCGAATCTCGAAAATTCGCAGTCCACCAATGTTGTTTTGGAAAGGATTAAGGATGTCCGTGAACTTTCCCGCAAGAACGGCGAAGAGGCCGCCAACATCCAGGGCATCCTCGGCGGCTCTCGCGGGGCCAAGCCTTCCCCCAAACTCCGCAGCGGCCGTCAACCAACCGCAGCGCTATCTCGTAAAAACGGGGGCAGCGTCTGATGCTGAGTAATGGCTGCTCAAAAACCCTGCGAGTTCCCGAAGGCATTCCGCGTTTGCTGCGTGATTTGATCCATGATCGGACGGGCATCTTTTTCGAAGACACTCGCATGGACACGCTTCTCGAAAAGCTTGAACCTCTGGCCCAGAAACGGGAGGTTCAGTCATTCCTGGACTATTATTATGCGCTCAAAGACAACGAGCACGCCGAATGGGATCAGGCCTGGGAGGCTCTCTCCGTGCAGGAAACCTATTTCTGGCGCGAGATTCTCCCGATAAACGCATTGACCCAAGTGATTGTTCCAGAATGGTTCCACAAACGCTCGCAGCCCTTTCGCATCTGGTCGGCGCCGTGCGCCACCGGCGAGGAGCCTTACACGATTGCGATTGCCTTGGCCGAGGCGGGCTTTGGCTCCCACCCCATCGAGATCGTCGGCAGCGATGCCAGCCCGATGGCGCTAAAAAAGGCGGGCGCAGCCGTTTACCGCGAGAAATCATTCCGCGCCCTGCCCCTCGCCTTGCGCCAAAAATATTTTAAGC
>DASRLE010000579.1:0-4586 GCA_035648615.1 Saccharimonadales bacterium (SeqCode)
TGGACCAGTCGGCGCTCACCGGCGAATCGAAAGACGCAGACAAAGCGCCCGGCGAAGTGCTCTCGTCAGGTTCCGTTGTCCGTCGGGGCGAAGGCAATGGCGTGGTCATGTTGACCGGGGCGAAGACTTACTTTGGCCGCACCACGCAACTCGTCCAGGAGGCGCGTCCGAAACTCCACATCGAAGCGGTGGTGGCGAAGCTCGTCCGATGGCTCTTTGTCATTGTCGGCGCCCTGCTGGGCGTGGTGATAATCCTGTCGCTGATTCGCGGCGCGCCTCTCATCGAAATGATCCCACTCATGCTGGTTTTGTTGATGAGCGCGGTGCCGGTCGCTCTTCCTGTCATGTTCACGGTCAGCATGGCCGTCGGATCTAAGGAGCTGGCGCAGCGCGGCGTGCTGGTCACCCGCCTCAGCGCCGCGGAAGATGCCGCAACCATGGATGTCCTCTGCGTGGACAAAACGGGCACGATCACGATGAACCAGCTCGCCGTCACCGGCGTGACTCCACTGGCGCAGGCGACGGAAGCCGATGTGCTATTCGCCGCCGCGCTGGCGTCCCAGGAGGCCAACCAGGATCCAATTGACCACGCGTTCCTTTCCGCAGCGAAAGATCGGCACGTCTTCGACAACCTTCCCAAGGTCACGCCCGTCTCCTTCGCACCGTTCGATGCGAAAAACCGGCGGACGGAAGCCGTGGTCGAGCAGAACGGGCAGCGTTTTCGCGTGATGAAAGGCGCCGTGCGAACCGTTGCCGGGGCCTGTGGTCTCCAACCCCCGGCCATTGAGGCGTTGGAGGCGCGCGTCAGCGCGTCGGCTGCGAAGGGCTATCGGGTGCTGGCGGTCGCGCGCGGCCCTGAAACGGGCACCCCAGCTTTGGTCGGATTGGTGTCGTTATATGATCCGCTGCGGCCGGATGCCGGGCAACTTATCGCCGAACTCCGGGACTTGGGCGTTCCGGTGAAGATGCTCACCGGCGACGCACTGCCGGTGGCGTGTGAGATCGGCCAAGGCGTCGGACTGCCCAACATCCGGCACATGGCGGATCTAAAGACTGCGGACACGCAGGCCGGCAACACGACAGTTGATCTTTTCGCGGGTGCCGATGGTTTCGCGGAGGTATTTCCGGAGGACAAATATACCGTGGTGAAGCATCTACAGGCCGCCGGTCATGTCACCGGCATGACGGGCGATGGAGTCAACGATGCTCCCGCGTTGCGTCAGGCCGAAGTGGGCATCGCTGTCAGCACCGCGACCGACGTAGCCAAGGGCGCCGCGAGCGTCGTCCTAACCGAACCGGGATTGACGAACATCGTGGCGTTGGTCGAGCAAGGGCGCACCATTTACCAACGCATTCTGACGTGGATCATCAACAAAATCAGCCGGACAATCCTGAAAGCTGCTTTCGTGGCCATCGCCTTCATGGTGACCGGCAAGTTCGTCGTCTCCGCCTTTGCCATGCTGCTGCTGGTCTTCATGACGGATTTCGCGAAGATTTCGCTCGCCACCGACAATGTTCGGCCATCGAAGAAACCGGAAACATGGAACATTGGAGGTTTCATTACCGTGTCCGTTGTGCTGGGTGTCGCGATGGTTGTGGAATCGCTACTGCTCCTGTGGATCGGCTGGTCGCGTTTCGGTTTGGCAACCAACAACGATTCTCTCTGCACTTTCAGCTTTCTCCTGCTGCTCTACTTTGCTGTGTTCTCCGTCGTGTCCGCGCGGGAGCGCCACTGGTTTTGGGCGACGATGCCCAGCAAGACCTTTCTTTCAGCCATCGCGGCGGATGCGATCGTGGGCACCGCCTTGACCTTCTTGGGCCTGCCGGGACTCATTGCATTGCCTTGGTGGCAGCCGCTTGCGATTTTCGCTTATGCGATGGTTTCGTGCCTTGTCGTCAACGACGCCTTGAAGGTCCTGATGATCAAATGGCGCGTTCTTAACGCCGTCGCCAAGAAACCGGTCGATGTGACTCCACAGATCGCCAAACGAGCCTATGAACTATACGAGCAGCGAGGGCGGCAGGACGGTCACGCAGTCCAGGACTGGGGACAGGCGGAGCGGGAGATTCGGAAAACTGCACCCCAGAAAGAAACGCGCACAATTCAGGGGGATGGGGGCCGGTCAATGGGAAAGCCGGAGCGCTGATCATTTCCGGAGGATTCGTTTTTCGAGTATTCTCAGTCGTGGTTTTTGGTTTGACAACGATCAAATCGCCCGCCCCGCCCAACCGGGAAGTCACCGCCATTTTGGAAAAATGAGTATCCTGCCGGATACTTCGACTCTCTGGCCATTGATCCACCCTCTGTCTTGGCCGTGCCAATGACATTCGCGCCGAACGCCGCCAACGGTGACATGTCCGCACATGCTTCATCCGTCAGCGGATGTCTGACTGTTCATCACTTCTCACCCCATTGAGGCAGCGAGCCACCGCGCTCTTGAACATTGGCACTGAGCAAAAGACCATCCATGAAGTTGCCCATGAATGTGGCGTTGCTTACTGGTGGCTGCGATAGGATCTGAAATATTTTATGGGGGGGGGCGGCCTGAAGCACATGATCGCGCACAGTCCGCGTACGGACATCCTGACCGTGAAGGGGGTGCAGAAGGCGTTTTTCGACTGATGCAACAGTGAATACGATCTTACCGGCAAGGCCCCCTCGAGGGCCGCGGCCCAGGAATTTTTGGAATCCGAGGATTGCCGAATCCGGATGCTGCGGCGCACGGTTTACACCCATTTGGAGAAATGGAGAGAGACCTTTCGGATTCCGCCGCGAAAGCACAGACCAAAGGTGAAATATAAGAAGAGCGAAGGGCTAACATTTCGATCGTTCTCCCAGCACTGATTCAATCCGCTGCCCCTGGATGGAGAAGGATGGAGCAGGTCACTCGGCAGCCATCGCGCGCTTTAGTTTATTGGCATAGACTGTAAGATCGGCCATGCGTTTAACCGATGGGCTTGTGTTGAACCATCGCGCGGCGTCTTCTGGAGTGGTCAGTTCGAGGTAATCCTCCATGATCACCTCCGCCGAATTGCCGGTTTCCAGCGCCACCTTGTCCGGTTCGGAGGTTTGAGCGACCCGGTAGGAAATGAAGCTGTTGCGAAACCGGTTCGCGCCCGCCTTGATCTGGCGCTTCGTGGCAAAACGATCCCAGGCCTGAAACACGCTCTGCGGCGTTGACCACTGCTCACAGATTCGTCCTGTCAAACCTTCGAAAGGCTCAATCCATTTCCTGAGGTTCGGCAGCAGCGGCATGATGCGGCGCCGTTTCTTCTTCGTGATCGCTTTGGGAAGAATAATGTATCCCTTGCCCTTCCGGAAGAAGATGTGTTTCCACTCCATGAAGGCAATTTCCTCTGTCCGCACGCCGCTGAAGGCCTTGATCGCCATGGAAGGGATCAGTTGCAGCGGGGCGTGCCACAGGAGATCTTCAATCTGTTCCGGCAGGAAAATTTCATTGTCCCGCTTGTCATCTTCGGGGACGCGGTTGGTGCTGGTGGCCTCGGTGGACAAGTCTTTGGGCAGGTAACCATGCTTCCGGGCGTAGTTGAATAATTCGACGATGGCATTCCGGTAATTATTTCGCGACCGGCCCATGAGCTGCCCTCCGTGTCGTGCGCCCTTGGCCAGCGATTTCAACCCGCGCAGCCAGTTTTCAATTTGTTCCGTGGAGACGTCGGCGATCTGGCCCGGGAAATCCTTGGCAAATCGACCCAATCGAACGTCCAAATCCCGAACGTGATAATCGCCACGCTTGTCCAACTCCAGAGTCTTGACCATCTCTTGGATCAGATCGGGAATCGTGATCGGTTTGAGTTTGGTTCGCGCATGCTTCTGATAAAAGCTGGCCACGCTTCGAAGGTCCGCGTCTTTGACCAGCCGTTTGGCCTCACCATATTCGCGGGCCGCCACATCCAGCCGCACTTTCAATCCTTTCAACTGGGCCTCCGCGGCGAGATAAATCCGGCGATCCTCACCTCTGAGTTCCAAGGCCCGCAATTCGCCGTGGGCCAGCTTCGTGGCCACCGCTTCGGCGCAGGCCTTGGCCTTTCGCAGCAAGTTGCATCGCTCCCGAATGCGGCGCCCGTGAAAGGAGTATTCGACAATCCAGGACTCATACCACGCCCCGGCGATTTTCTGCGGGCTGAAGCGAACATGCACGCGCACCGAATCGCGTTTCACGTCGAAAGGAGAACGCTTGGCCGGTCTGCGACTGCGTCCCTTGATTTTTCGTTGGATGAGTGCCACAAATCAAAAGTTTGGCACTAAACTGGCACTAAAACATGGTGAAAGCAAGAAATAGCCCGTATTTGTTGGAGCGGGTGAAGGGAATCGAACCCTCGTTTCGAAGTATCCCATTTTATTCATCTGCAAACCTCTGCTTTACGAGGGGAAAGCTTGCATTGTTAGGTTTCGTGAGTCAAATTCCTGAGCATGTTGATGACCTAGCAGCCTGTCGGACTTAAAACTAATAATTAAAGTAAGCGTATCGAATATAACTTGAACCAGGTGGTCTAAGTCTTCATGTCAACGCGCTTTGTTAACATTGACCGGCAGACTCCGATGCTTCTGCCCGCTGACGTGC
>DASRLE010000580.1:0-9442 GCA_035648615.1 Saccharimonadales bacterium (SeqCode)
CACCGCGCCACCGGCTCGCCCTGCTCCGGTTGGGTGGGCGACACCAAGGCGGAGGAAAATGGGTGGGACAACAATGTCGTTGTGTGTGCCGCAACATGGCTTTCCTCGAACACCAATGCCGCCAATTGGCTGGCCTCGGCCAAGAGTTACCTGGCGAACACATATACCATGGACAGCACGTCCGGCGATCCGCTGGCCTCCTGGGTCACGACCGTGACCGCTTATCCGGATTGGGCGATTGAGAACCACGGCTTTTTCCATCCCGAGTATGCCATGGTCGCCGGCGAGGAAATGGGGGATTCCTGGCTGATGGCGCGATGGATGAATACCAATACCTCCGCCCAGCTTGAGCCCTTTGCGGAGCATAATGTGCTCAATGAATGGAACAGTCTTAACCGGTCCATCTTTGGCTGGGGCGAGCTGGCTTACCCGGACGGCGAAGATTGGGCCTTGCACAGCTACGGCGAGAATTCCTACATGGCGTGGCTGGCCGCGCATTTTAACGATCCGATCGGGCGATTTGCTGACAATAATATTTCCCAACTGGAGCGCTATCGCCAGAGTATTAACGGCAACGGCCAGTTTGTCGGCCCCAGCGGCGGCGGTTTCTATCGTGAGGCGGTGCAGGCCTATCGCACAGGCATGGCCTGGCTGCAATGGCAGGTGGCCGATTATCCTTCCAATACAATGACCGCGCCGCCCGCTTCATTTGAATGGCTGCCGGATGTGGATGTCATCGCCCACCGCAACAGTAATTATTATTGCTCCATTTCCTACGGGCCGCGGACCAATGGTTCCTCTTCCAAAATCATGGCTCTCATTGATCCGACCGCCCTTGCGCCGCCGGCCGATACGTACCTCACCACGCCGCGCGAACCCGGCATCATCGGGCTTGGTGGGATGGGGTATCCGACCTCGGGCGGTTTGGTCAGCCTTGTGACCAATGCGGGCGGCTTCACCGCGGAATTACACTTGACAAACGGGACGGCTGGAACGACCGAAGTATATGTCAATAGCACGGACGCCAGCGTGGGCATCGTGGAAGTGCCTCAACCGATTGGCACTGTCGCCGCGAACGCAGGCAGTTTCTGCGTCGGCATCGAAAATGATCCTCTTTCGGGAGGAACCCGCCTGTTGCAATGGGCGGGCGGTTCGGCCTCAGTGACCAACCTGGCCGGCACATCTGTCAACGTGACGAACAACTGGGTTTGCGTGGCGGGCCGTTACGGAGTGTCCGCTGGTCCTGGCGGGTATTTTAATTATCAGGCGGCCGGCAGCTACACGCGGCTGAACAGGGTGGGCGGGTTGAACGAATCCGGCGTCGCGGAAGATACGCTTCAATACATGCCAACGAATGGAACGAGCGCTCGCTATGCTGTTTGGTTTCCGGGCAATTCATCGGCCCAGACCGCCAGCAATGCCGCCCATATTGTTTGGTCTGTCACCAACGGCCAGGTGGCTTTGACCTTTCCCGGCCTAAACGGCGCCGCGGCGCAAATCATCGCGGTCGTCCCGGCCGCTCCGCTTTATCCTCCTTACTCCGTGCCGATCAGCAACGTGACCGGCTCCTCCTTTCAAACCGGGTATCCGCCGACCAACGCGGTCGATGGCAGCGCTTCGACGTTCTGGGTGTCGAGCGGCACCTCGGCGGGCCAAGGGCCGACCTCCAGCCACCCAGAATGGCTGGCCGTTACTTTTCAACGCCAGATGGCCATCGCGGAATTTCAGGTTGCGCCGCGCGCGATCAATGGCGGTTACGGCCCCAAAGCAGTGCAGATGTGGTTGAACGGCGCCTCGGTATATTCCGGCGTCATGGAAGCCACGGCGACGCTCGATGTGCCTTTTTCTCCACCGCTCTACGCCAGCAACGCGGAACTCTACATCACCAGTTCTTACGATCCCAGCTACCCGACGAACTCACGCAATGTGCAGGTGGTCGAAATGACTTTTTACGAGCGCGCCCCGCCCGGCACTTACGCCGACTGGGAAATGCAGACCTTCACCGCCGCCCAATTGACCAACTCCTTTTACGAAGGCGCGCTTTCCGATCCCGACGGCGACGGCGTGCCCAACATCGTGGAATTTGCCGTCGGCGGAAATCCTCTCGCGCCCGACGCCAGCTTGGCCCGCCTGCAAGCGATGCCGATGGCGTCCGGCCAATTCAGCTTTCAGTACCGCCAGCGCCAGAACCTCGGCGACGTGGCCAGCGTGATTGAGAGTTCGACTAATTTGGCGATTTGGAGTCCCATTTCGCCGTTGTCAATCACAACCATTTCAAACTTGGGAAACGCCTGGCTGCTCCAGGCCAATTTCGCAGTCCAGCCCGCGCCGGCCTACTTTCGGATTCAGTATTTGGGGCCTGGGTTTTGACGGGATGCGAACACTGGACATCGAGATTTAAGAATTATGAGTAACAGCAACGACATTTGTCCTCTGTGCGGCGGCAAGAAAAGCCAAGGAACGACGACATTCAGCGCCGATCTGGGCAGCGGCGTGGTGGTTGTGCGCGGAGTGCGGGCGACGATCTGTTCTCAATGCGGCGAGGAGTGGATTGACGACGCCACTAGCCGCGAGTTGGAGCGAATTGTCAATGATGCCCGCTCTCGGGGGCTGCAAGTTGAAGTCACCGCCTTTAAATGAGGTTGGAGGCGGAGGCTGGGGCAGCACGGTCATTGCGCCTTGGACTTCCCCGCGTTCTCCTGTATGCTGCAAATACTATGTTCGAAAATATCAAGGAACAGTTGCCGGTTGCCGTCGATAAAGTCGCCCACTTGCGGAGGTTTCTTTGACGTTCCAACCATCCAAAAACGCCTGACCGAGCTGGATGCGTTGATGACCCAGGAGAGTTTCTGGAATAATCGCGAAAAAGCCCAGGGTCTGATCGATGAAGCCAATTCCCTGCGCAAAAAAACTGAGCCGATCCTGAAAGCGGAGCATCAGCTCGAGGATTTTCGGGTGATGCTCGAATTGGCCCAAGGGGAGCCTCCCGCCGAACAGACTCAATACGAAACGGATTTGGGACGGGACCTCGCCCAGTTCGGCAAGGATCTGGACAGCCTCGAGTTGAAGATATTTTTGACAGGCCCGCATGACCGCAATAATTGCATCCTCAGCATCAATGCCGGCGCCGGGGGGACGGAGGCTTGCGATTGGGCGCAGATGCTTTTGCGCATGTATCAGCGCTGGTGCGAAGCGCGCGGCTGGGAAGCGGAAGTGACCGATGCCCTGACGGGCGAAACCGCCGGGTTGAAAAGCGCGACGATGCTGATCAAGGCCGAATACGCCTACGGCTTTTGCAAGGCCGAACGGGGCGTGCATCGGCTCGTGCGCATTTCTCCTTTTGACTCGAATAAGCGGCGGCATACCAGTTTCGCCAGCGTCGATGTCATTGCCGAAATTGAGGAAACCAGCGCGGACTTCGTCCTGCCTCCGGTGGAATTGCAGGTTGATACGTATCGCTCCGGCGGCAAAGGCGGCCAAAATGTCAACAAGGTCGAAACGGCGGTGCGGATCACGCATTTGCCGACCGGCATCGTGGCGGCGTCGCAAAGCCAGCGTTCGCAACACCAAAACCGCGCCACCGCCATGCGGATGCTCATTTCCAAAATTTACGCCAAACGGCTCGATGAACAAAAAACCGCCTTGGAACAATTCTACGGCGAAAAGGGCGCAATCGGTTGGGGATTTCAGATTCGCAGTTACGTCTTTCAGCCCTATCGCATGGTCAAGGACCTTCGCACCGGGCAGGAAACCAGCAATGTCCAGGCGGTGATGGACGGGGATCTCGACCCGTTCGTCAATGCGTGGCTGCGGGCCGGCGGCCCGAGCAAAAGAATGGCGGGCGTGAAGGACGAAGACTAAAATGAATATACTTGACGCAATTGTGGCCCAAAAAAGACGCGAAGTGGCGCTGCTTCCTCCGCGCAAAGTCACCGCCGGGGACTTGAAAGCGGCGGTCGCCCAGTGCGATGGCCCGCGCAATTTTTTTGCCGCGCTGCAATCGCCCCGCCGCGGCTCGCTGGCCCTGATTGCCGAAGTCAAAAAGGCATCGCCCTCCGCCGGGGTGATTTGCGCCGACTTCGATCCCGTGCGCATTGCCCAGGATTATGAAGCGGCGGGGGCGACCTGCCTTTCTGTATTGACGGACGAGAAGTTTTTCCAGGGTTCACTCGAGGATTTGCGGCGCATTCGCGCGGCGGTCAGCCTGCCGCTTTTGCGCAAGGATTTTATAATTGACGAACAGCAAATCCTGCAGGCGGCCCAAAACGGCGCGGATGCAATTTTGTTAATCGTGCGAATCCTAAACGACCAGCAATTGTCCCTCTTTCACAGCCTGGCGGCCGAGGCGGGCCTGGCCGCGCTGGTCGAAGTCCACAACGAGGCGGACTTGGACCGCGCCCTGGCCTGCGGCGCCCAATTGATCGGTGTCAACCATCGCGACCTGGACACCTTCAAGGTGGATTTAGGATTGACTGAGCGATTGGCCCCCAAAATTGCGCCGCCCAAACTCCTGGTCGCCGAAAGCGGCATCCACACCCGCGCCGACGTTGAACGTCTCCAGAAAGCGGGAGCGAGGGCGATTCTGGTCGGGGAGGCGGTGATGAAAAACCCAGCGGGGTTGGGAGGATTGGGAAAGGAAGAAGGATGAATGAAGAAGGAAGAAGGGGCGGAAAGGCAGAAGGAAAAAGGAAGAAGGCAGAATATGATTTGCGCGCGCGCACGAAAGACTTTGCGCTACGAATTATCCGGCTTTTTGGGGCGCTGCCGAAAACAACGGTGGCGCGAATTCTGGGCCAGCAGGTCTTGCGTTCAGGGACTTCGGTTGGCGCAAACTACTGTGAAGCTCATCGCGGGCGAAGCAAAGCCGAGTTCATCGCCAAGGCGGGGGATTGTCTCCGCGAGATTGAAGAAACTGCCTACTGGCTCGAACTCTTGGTGGAAGGCGGCATTGTTTCCGCAAAAAAGCTCGCGCCCCTACGCCAGGAAACCAACGAACTTATCGCCATCTTCGTCACGATCATAAAAAATGCCAAGGAGTGACTTTCATCCTTCATCCTTCATCCTTCTGCCTTTCCGGCCTTCTTCCTTCATCCTTCTTCCTTCTGCCTTCTCTTCATTCTTCATTCCGCGATTTGCGCTTCGAGGGCTTTTTTGATTTGAGTCGCGCGAGCCACCGCCGTGTCTTGCGTTTCTCCGGGGAATGATTTCATCCGGAGTTTGAGCGCGGCGGATATGTCGCCGTTGCGATCGCGCAAGGGCAGGGTCACTTCAACTTCGTGCGGCAGCTTTAAATAATAAATGGACCCTTTCTGAATGACGGCGGTTTCCACGTCAGTGCCCGGCGTTCCCAAGTCGTGATCTTCGATGGCGCCGATCACCGCCGGTTTTCCGCCGCTTTTTTGCGCGTAGATTTGCAGGCCAAGCAGGCCCGAGTAATGTTGAAGGACGTTCTTAATTATTACCTGCACGTAGGGCACTTCCGGACTGTAATCCACATGCGCATCGACAAAATAGCATTCCGAATCGGCCTTGGTCCAAAAGCCCACTTCGCCGTGGGAAAAAGTGGTGTCGTTAATGGCCAGTTCCTGAGTTGGTGAACCGGGGCGGCCGGGCGGGATTACCATCTTGCCATCCAAGAAACAACGGATGCGGCTGCCCGCGCATTCGATCCGCAATTCGCGCCAGACGTTTTTCGCGATGGGCACTTTGATCCCAATTCCCATCATGTCGTAATGCTTTCCGTTGATCACGCGATACCATAAAAGATTTCCCTCCGTGCTGGCTCGCACCACGTAATAATTGCTTTGGTCCTGGGCGCGAAATACCACGCCAGCCATCGGCTCGACCATGCCGCCGCCGATTTTGAAGCGGGTGGTCAGCGTGAAGTCAGTGAATATTTCGTTGGTATAAAGGAGCAGGGGCCAATGGTCTTGCGTCACGTTGGGCGATTGCACCGCCAGCACGGCGCGCTGGGCGGTGTGGGTGGGCGCCTGGGGCGTAAGCGGCTCGAGGATGGGCGGCACCGTTTCCTCCGCCACTTTCCAATCGGCCGGCCGGCCCGCGCCACTCACCAGGCTGGCGAAGCCCGGGGGCGTTTTGCCCACCGGGTCGAGGCTAAAATCAAAGTCGATTCGCGCGGCGGACGCGGTCACGGTCAGGCCGGCCATGAACATGGCAAGGAGACGCTTCAAACTCAGTAGATCATGTCCGCCACCGTCCGGCCCGCCGGGATGAACGGAATGACATGTTCGGTGTAAGGGCAAATGACGTCCAGCAGGTAGGGCTGATCGGAGTCAAGCATTTCCTGCATGGCGCCCCGCAGGTCTTTTTTATACATGACGCGTTTGGCCGGCACGTTGAAACTCCGCGCCATCGTCACGTAATCGGGATAAATCTGCCGCCGATTTTGCGGGTCGCCCAAATAAGTATGGCCCCGGTTGCCATGGTAAAAACTGTCCTCCCACTGCACGACCATGCCGAGGTGCTGGTTGTTCAAAATCAGCGCCTTGGCCGCGATTTTTTCAATGTGCGCCGTGGCCAGTTCCTGCACGTTCATCAGGAAAGAACCGTCGCCGTCGATATCGACCACCTGCTTGTCCGGGAAAGCCACCTTGACGCCGAGCGCCGCCGGATAGCCAAAGCCCATCGCGCCCAGCCCGGCGCTGGTGATGAATTGGCGGGGGGAGGTGAATTTATAGTATTGACACGCCCACATTTGATGCTGGCCGACGCCGGTGGTGATGATCGCCTCGCCTTTGGTCAGCTCATAGAGCATCTGGATGGCCATTTGCGGAAGGATCACTTCGCTTTCCCGCCCCTGCAAATGGTCCTGCATGTGCTCGGAACGGATCACTTCATCCGTCACCCCATAATGAAAGGGCGCGCGCTTTTTCCATTCGTCGGTCTGGGCGTGCCAGGCCGCGAAGGTTTTGCGGATGGGACGCCGGCGAATCATTTCGTTCAAACGGCCGAGGGCATACTTAATGTCGCTCTCAATCGCCAGATGAACATGGCGGTTTTTGTTATGTTCGGACTGATCGATGTCAATATGAACAATCGTGCCCGTTTTGCAAAATTCCTCCACCTTGCCCGTGACGCGGTCATCGAAACGGACGCCGAAAGCGAGCAGCAAATCCGCGCCCGGCTTGATTTGTTGCATCGGTTCGTCGGGATTTTTGCGCTGCTTGAATTCACCGCTGACCGCCCAATTGGCCGCCGCGCTGCCATGCATGCCCAGCCAGCGCAACGACAAGGGATGCGTCTCTGGAAACGCGCCGCAACCCATGATCGTCGTCGTCACCGGAATTTGCGCCGCTTCGGCAAACTTGAGCAATTCCGGCGCGGCGTTGCCGGTGATAATCCCGCCGCCGCAGTACAGCACCGGACGCTCCGCTTTTTCAATCAAGCCGATGATTTCGTTCAGGGCCAGGTCGTCCGCCTTTTTGTCGGGATTATACCCGCGCAAATTAACCGAAGTCGGCCAGACTGGCTGGCATTTGCTGACCTGCAAATTTTTGGGGAAATCAATCACCACTGGCCCGGGCCGCCCGCTGGTTGCAATATAAAGGGCCTCCTTGACCACGCGGGGAATTTCATTCACGTCCGTAATCAAATAGCTATGCTTGACAACTGGCAGCGTCATGCCGAAAAAGTCCGTTTCCTGGAAACCGCCTTTGCCGATCATGGCCTGCGGCACCTGGCCGGTGATGGCGACCAGCGGCACGGAATCCATATAGGCATCGGCGATGGCGGTGACCAGGTTCGTCGCCCCCGGCCCGCTCGTCGCCATGCAAACGCCCGCTTTGCCGGTGGCGCGGGCATAGCCCTCGGCGGCGAAAGAGCCGCCCTGTTCATGGCGGGGCAAAATCGTGCGAATCGTCGAGCGAGTCAGCGCCTGGTGGATTTCCATGCTCGCGCCGCCGGGATAGGCGAAAACGCACTCGACCCCTTCGCGCTCCAGCGCGCGCACGAGAATATCGCGGCCCATCATCGGCTGGCCGATTTCGGCCTTGGGCGGAACCGCCTTGACTGTTTTCTTTGCTTTAATTGCTTTCATATTTTGTTGGGCTGGGTGGATGCGCCAATAAAAAACCCACGACCGTTTCCAGCCGTGGGAGAGTTGTCAAAATTGCCTTAAGCGCGACAAGACCCAACGGCAGAGCCGTCCACGACGACCCCACTGGCATTGCAAACTTGCAGCGATTTCCTTAACATCGCGCACAGAGTAGTTCAGGCCCGCCCGAGGGTCAAGCGAAGAAACAATCGTGTTAAACACCATCGACATGCGCTGAAAAAGTATCAATAGTGAGGACTGAAACCGGAACCGAAGTTCATTTTTCGCCAAGGCCGGTGATGCGTCCGGATTCACTTTAATTTGCTTTAATTCACTCAAATCGCCTCCACAGCGTTTACATCCTACGACATAAAAACCGACGGGATGTAGCGTTGAGCCTCTGTGCCCGCCGTAGCTTTAGCGAAGGGGGGTGGCTCAACAACACAAACCCATCGCCGCCTCCCACATTCATGGGGGCCGTCAACAGAGGCCCTGGCCTCCCGAACGCGCGAACCGGCGTTTTTCCATAATCTTTTTCGTTCATTACGCCCATTCTACCACAAAACCGGAACTCTCTGCCGCTCACCGTGCGCGCTATTTTCGACAGGTTTACGAGGAAGGCTGTCAAGCATAGGCGCGCACCATGCGCACTATTTTTTAGCAGCCAAATTCGCCTCCTGCCTGCCGAAGGAAGGATGTCAGAAATCATATTACACTACAATGCAATCACCCGTTCGCTGAAGCCAAAATTCGTAACCGCAGACACGGAATAAAGCAAATGTACGGTGACCCCGCTGATCGAGAGGGAAGAAACAATCGCGCGGTTCTGGGATGGAAACGCTGGAAACTTTAAATTCCGGTGGCAAAAACACTTGACCGCATGTAGGCGAAACCCTTAGAGTTGTCCACAGAGCCAACGTCAACCCAAGGCCATGGAGATCGAATCTGTGTCGGAAATAAACAGCGGACTGAAGAGCCTGAAAGCAGCTTCGTTAACTTTGTTAGCTTCTGTGCTCTGCTTTTCCGCCTTTGCGCAGATTCAACAAGCGTGGGTGGCCAAATACAATAACGGCGTGACTAACGGCAACAATCAAGCATTGAAAATGATGCTGGATTCGACGGGCAACATTTACGTGTGCGGCTTCTCCGCCACCACGAATGGCGGAACCGGATACGCCACCTTAAAGTACGCGCCGAACGGGGTTCTGCTCTGGTCTGCGCGGTTCGACTCCACGAATTATCCCGCCACTGAGGCGCTGGCTTTTGCCTTCGACGCCAGCAACAATGTCTTGGTCACCGGCACGGCAATAACCGCCAAGTACGCAACTAACGGTCAACCAATGTGGACTGTTCCATATAACGGTCTCTCGGTCGCAACCGATACCAATT
>DASRLE010000581.1:0-2784 GCA_035648615.1 Saccharimonadales bacterium (SeqCode)
AATTGGTATCGGTTGCGACCGAGAGACCGTTATATGGAACAGTCCACATTGGTTGACCGTTAGTTGCGTACTTGGCGGTTATTGCCGTGCCGGTGACCAAGACATTGTTGCTGGCGTCGAAGGCAAAAGCCAGCGCCTCAGCGGCGGGATAATTCGTGGAGTCGAACCGCGCCGACCACAGTAAACCGCCATTCGGCGCGTACTTTAAGGTAGCATACCCAGTTCCGCCATTTGTGTTGGCGGAGAACCCGCACACGTAAATATTGCCCGTCGAATCCAGCATCATTTTCAATGCTTGGTGATTGCCGTTGGTGACGCCGTTGTTGTATTTGGCCACCCAAGCCTGTTGTATCTGCGCGGTGGCGGAAAGACAGAGAACAGAAGCTAACAAAGTTAACGAGGCTGCTTTCAGTCTTTTAAGTCTGCTTTTTATTTCCGACACAGGATTAAATCTCCATGGCCTCGGGGTGACGCTGGCTATGGGAGCGACTCTAAGGGTTTCACCTACATGCGGTCAAGTTTAATTGTTTATTTTTTCTCCGGCGGATGACAACGGATCATCTAGGACTGAGGGGGATTGTCGCTTACTCGGCGAGGAGGCGCTTGACCTTTTCGGCGAGGATGGGGTCGGCCTGCATTTCTTGGTAGGCCTTTCGGCGCTCGCGGCGTTTGACGTCTTGGCGAAGGGTGTCCAAGTCTGATTCTTCATGCGCGACGGCGACGAGGCTGATGCTGCCCATCTCGTCCCTGGACTCTTCGCCCCACGCAACATGGACGGGCGGACTCGTCGGGTTGTGCGGATTGTCGGCCGAGTTGTCCCAGTGAATTTCGGCGTCGAGCTTCGTCCCTTTGGGCAGCGGGACGAAATCCTTGAAGTAATACCGATCCTGCCAGGCGAAATCCCAGTCCTTGATCAGCAGCAAGGTTTTCACTTCGCCATCGGGCAGGGTGGCGGTCATTTTCATTCGCGTGGCGAGGTAATGGGCGTGCGCGCTGACGCCGACTCCATCGACGGCCACCGGGAGCGTGTAGGAATCGCGAATGACGAAATCTTTATCGCCCGCGGGAATGTCGAGTTTGGAAAAAAGGGAATAGGACGGCGGCAGTTGAATCCGGGTCAGCATTCGCTCGGGCGCTTTTTTGGCGAAGTAAAATCCGATGCGCGATTTTTCGACTTCCGGTTTGCCGGTGGGATGAAAATGATATTGCACGACAAGGTCCGACCCGGCGGGCAAATGCAAGGCGAGGCCTTCGGGAAAAAAGTGCGGTTGCGCGCCCAAAGCCCAGCCGCCCAGCGGAATGGTGGCGCTGCCGGTGCGCATGCCGTTGAACCCCGGCTCGGTGCCTTGTTGCGCCCGGTTGTGAACCCGTCCGTTCCCATCCGCGAAGTAGAGGACGTGATGCACCACCGCCCGCGCCGACGGCTTCATGTCAATGGCGGTGACCCATTTGTCTTCGGTCAAGCCGAGTTGGACCGGGATGTTGCGATAGATGTCCGGCCCATCGGCCGGGACGTGAAAGGCCGCGGGCATTTCCACGATGAGATCTGGCTTGCCCAACATCCAGCCGGAAGGGAATTTGGGCGGTGTGGGTTTGTCGGAGCTGTTTCCTTCCGGCATCCCTTCTGTGACCCACGCCTGGATAAGCGCGATCTGTTCATCGTTCAGCCGCCGTTCGTCGCGATAGGCGTAGGAAGCCGGCTGCGCCTTCCACGGCGGCATGATGCGGGCGGAGGTGGCGCGTCCGATGGTCTTTCCTTTCCGCGCCACATCATGGTAGGACAGCAACGAAAAGGGCGCAGCCTCGCCGGGACGATGACAGGACGAACAATTCTGATAAATGATGGGCGCAATCTGGGCGTTGAAAGTGACCGGATCATTCGTGGTGGCGCACGGCGTGGCCAGAGGCAACGCCAGGGCCAGAAGAGAAAAGATGCGCCAAGGTTGATGACGGTGGAAAATAATCCGATGGGTTTTCATGTTCATTGAATGAAGCAGCCGATGGCTTCAGTTTCCATTGGTTTCACTGGCTGGCCTGCCGCGATGGCGTCCAAGGCGTCCGCCAAATCATGCCGTTGGGCGGCGGCTCGTTTTTTGCCGAATGCGGGATAAAGATCATCAATGCGTCCACGGTACAAAACCTGTCCGTTCTTGCTAAACACGACCGCTTCCGGCGTGACGGTGGCTTTGGCCAGTTTGACCAGCCGATGTTGTGGGTCGAGCAGCACCGGTATATGAAGATCGTATTGACGCGCGTGTTGCCTGGCCGCAGTCGCACTCAGACCGGCATCGACTTGGACGATGTAAAACGCGAAGTTGGTGTGGTTGGCGGCGATGCGGTTCAACTCCGGAGCGTAGCCGTTTGATATGGGACAATCCTGCCAATAAAATATCAGCACCGACGCGGCCTTGTCCGTGGAAGTGAGCGGATGGCGCGGAACGCCATTCAGGTCGTTGACCACCAGATCCGGCGCAACGGCGGCTGCGGCGCTGAAAAGCGTGGCGAGACAACAAAGGATGACGCAAAAAAATCGCATGGTTTGCTCACTGTGGCGCCTGACATTTACCAAAGGAGATAAGCTTGTCAAACCGAAACAAACTTGGGAGTTGGACGATTGAAAAATGGTAATTGAAAATTTGTCATAGGGTCACGTCCTGAAATAGGTTGGTACTTTGGAAAGAGAAATTCCAAGTATTATGAAAGTTATTCGATACAGTCATGGATTCAAAATGCAAGCCGTCAAGGACGTGGAAAGCGGCCAGAGCTGTGCTTGGGCCGTGACGC
>DASRLE010000582.1:0-14007 GCA_035648615.1 Saccharimonadales bacterium (SeqCode)
ACCCAGCGGCCGCAGAGCGCGCTGGCCGTGACAGAATGGATTGGCGCGGCCGTCACCCCCCAGCCTTCCTTCCAGGCCTTGAGCAACGACGTTTCCGCCGAGGCGCAACCCGCTGAAGACCCGGCATCCGCGCCCGAGTCGGAGCCAGCGGCGCCGGCGCCTTCCAACTCCCGGCGCAACCGGCTGTGGCCGGTCGCGGCCGCCGCAATATTAGTGTTGACCGTTGCGGGATTGTATTGGGCGGCGCATCGCACCCCAAAAAATCTTCAAACCACTGCGAAATCGCAATCTACGGCGCAGCCCTCGGCTAAGGAAGGGGGCTCGGCGCTCGCGGACAAAGCCTCGGTCCCGTTTTCCGGAGAACTGCCAGGCACGACTTGGACCGTGACGGATTCGGACGGAGAGCACTACAGTTTTCAGTTCGCAGCGAATGGATTTTTAATTTACGAGGGTCGCCGGGGTGTCCAGCCCAATGGCCGATGGCAGCAAGATGGAGGCAACATTAGTATTGATATCAATAACGGCTACACCATTTTTTCGGGAACCATTTCCGGGGCGGCGATGAGCGGCAATGCTGTTTCGAGAGAGGGCAAAACCTGGAACTGGAAGGCGGCGCCAAAAAGTTGAAGATACTGAAAGAAAGTGAATCCTATGAATTTAATTTGTGAAGCACTGTCACCCCTCGCCAACCGTCAGGCTGGAGGACCGCCGGCGCGGCACGGCACAAGCCGCCGCGCGTTCATTCGCTCCGTGGCTAAAACTGCGGCTGTTTCGCTGGCGACGCTGGATATTTCGCGCTTTGCACATGCGGCGGGCAGTGATGTGATTCGCCTGGGCCTGGTGGGCTGCGGAGGAAGAGGCTCGGGGGCCGTTCGCAATGCGCTGGCCAGTGGTAAAGATGTCAAACTTGTGGCCATGGCCGACGTTGCGGATTGGAGGATCAAGTCGGCCTTGGACGCATTGCGAAAAGCGCGCGTCGCGGACCAGATCCAGGTGAATCCCGAGCGCAAGTTTGTTGGGTTTAATTCCTTCCAAAACCTCCTGGCGTCCGGCGTGGATGCCGTCATCCTGGCGACGCCCCCCGGGTTTCGTCCGCTGCACTTTGCAGCGGCCGTCAGCGCGGGGGTGCATTGCTTTCTTGAAAAACCGGTCGCGGTGGACGCCCCGGGCGTCCGCCAGATTCGCGTCGCGGCGGAAAGGGGAGCGCAAAAAGGGTTGTCGTCGATTGTCGGCATTCCGGAACGTTTTAATAAGTCTTACCAGCAGTTTATCGCCGAGATTTCGCATGGCGCCATCGGACGGATTGACAAGTTGAAGGCTATTATTCGGATGTCCAGCGCGGCTCAACCCGTCCAGCGAGGCGACTTGGATCGGCAACTCCGGCGCAACGCCACCGAAATGGAATTTCAGATTCGCAATTGGGTGTCGTTTGCCTGGCTATCGGGAGACAAGATAGCCGAGATGCTGGTGCATCAGATTGACTCTTGCCTCTGGGCTTGCGGCCGTCCGCCGCAGAGCGCCTCCGGCAGCGCCGCCCGCCGGGAGCATACCCGCAGCGATTACGGGGACACTTCTGATTTTATGTCCGTGCAGTTTTCCTTTGGCGACGGAACCCAGTGTCTGGCCGAGATTTGCGCCTTGGCCGGCGCCATTCCCGAACGGCTGGCGAGTATGGAAGGAGACAAAGGAGTGGCCGTTGCGCCGAATAGGATTGTGGGTCGGCAAGGTGAGACGATCTGGAGCTATCAAGGTCCAAACGTCGATGCTTACCAGGCGGAAATGAATGAATGGTGCGCTTCCATCCGGCAACGCAACCCGCTCAACACGGTCGCGAGCGGGGCCGATTCAACCCTGATGGCCATTATGGGCCGCACTGCCGCTTATACCGGGCGCACTGTCACTTGGGATGACATTCAACGTTCCACTGAAACTTTCTTCGTGCGCAACCCGAAATCCTTCGAGGAAGATCCGCCCTGCCTTCCCGATAAATTTGGCGATTATCAGACGCCGCCACGCGGCATTTTAACCGCCAAAACACCCCGGCGCGATGGAGATTGACCCGGCGGATATTTTGGAAGATTGTTTGGCTGTTATGACCATCCAGTTTAAAACCCGTGCCACGGTCGCCTTTTGCGCCATTTCAATTTGTTTCCAAGTTCGGGCGGTCGATTGGCCGCAATTTCGGGGGCCGGATCACGACGGATCAACCCCGGAGAAAATTCTGACCCATTGGCCGGCAGAGGGTCTGCGCCAAATCTGGAAGACGCCGCTGCAGGATGGCTTCAGCGCCCTGACTGTCGGAGGAGGAAAAGCCTTCACCTTAGTGACGCGCGAGGTGGACGGCGCGAACCAGGAGGTTTGCCTGGCGTTAGATGCGGACACCGGCAAGGAATTGTGGACGGTGCCATTGGGCGTGGCCAAATTCGACGGCGGAGGAGACAAAGGCACGCCCGACAATAATGGAGGGGACGGCCCGCGCTCGACTCCCTCCTATGACAACGGGAAAGTTTACACTTACTCGTCCCGATTGGTGCTGAAATGCCTGGATGCGGACACCGGCAAAGAAGTTTGGGCTTGCGATTTACTGAGCGAACATAAAGGCCGCAATATCCATTGGGAAAGCGCCGCTTCGCCACTGATCGATGGCGATTTAGTCTTCGTCGCCGGGGGCGGAGTTGGCGAAGCACTGCTGGCCTTTGACAAGAATACCGGCAAAGTCGTGTGGAAGGGACAGAACGATAAGATGACCCAATCCACCCCGGTCGCCGCCACCATCCTTGGCCAGCGGCAAATTATTTTTTACACCCAAAGCGGATTGGTTTCGGTAACTCCCACAACGGGCGCCGTGCTGTGGCGCGCGCCGTTCGGCTTTTCCACTTCCGGGGCGGTTTCGCCCGTGGTTTCCGGGGACATTGTTTACATCTCGGCGGCATATAACGTGGGTTCGACAGCCTATCGGATCAGCAAAACGGCGGACGGCTTTGCCGCTTCCGAAATCTGGCATCAGCCGATGAATGTGTTCGCCAACCATTGGAGCACCCCGGTTTGCTCGAATGGGTATCTCTATGGGCTGTTTGGCCAGGCGAAATTTGGCCGCGCTCCGCTGGAATGCGTCGAAATCGCCACTGGCCGGGTGGCTTGGTCCCATGCCGGCTTTGGGCCGGGAGGCTGCACCTTGGTCGATGGCAATGTGATGGTGTTGAGCGACGCCGGGGACCTGGTGTTGGTCAAAGCCACGCCGGCGGCTTACACCGAGATCGGGCGAAGCCATGTTTTGTCGGGCAAATGCTGGAATTACGCAAGTATCAGCAACGGACGTATTTACGCGCGAAGCACCAAAGAAGGCGTCAGCCTCGATGCCACCGCCAAATAGCCGTTTCTAGGACGTCGAATAGTTCTTGTTTTATTTGACACTTTCTCCATGATGAACGGGCCTGTTTTACGCATTATTGCAATGGCACGGGATTTGCGACACCGGCTCTTAGACACCTTTGTCGCAATGGTGGACGTGGTGAAACAAAGTCATGCGCAAGCTATTTCTTATCTTAATCTTTTTGGGAAGCCTGGCCGCGAGTCCTTTTACGGGTGATTGTGAGGCTCAGGCCACTTTAACGTGGAATCCTTCGCCTGACCCTCAAGTGGCGGGCTACAATCTTTGCTGGGGCACCAACAGCGGAAATTATTTTTCCACCAATTCCTATCCCAACACTCAATTTAGCGCGACTGTCAGCAATTTACCCTTCACTGCGGTCTATTATTTTGCCGTTGCGGCGGTGTCGAGCAATGGGCAGGTAAGCCCGTTTTCCAACGAGGCCATTTATACCAATAATCTCTCCAATAACTCCACGACCAATGGGAATTCCAATACTAACCTTTTGACCGGTCCTCCCATACCGGGAACCTCCAATAGCCTGCCGATTTTTGTCCCGAGTCCCCCGGGGCCGACGAATCTCCCGACCCCGACCAACTTCGCCCAAGCGCAAATCCTGGGGGTGCCGCCCACCGTCACTTTGTCCTTTGCCAATGGCCAGCCGAGCTTAAATATTACCGGCACTGTCGGCGCCAATGTATTGATACAGGGCACGACCGATCCCTCGGCTCTTTATTCCTGGACGACTATCACCAACGTCATGGTGACGAATCTGGCGGTGGTCAATACCAATTCGCAATCCGGCCAGCCGCCCGACGCCCTTGACTTGGCCTTCGTGCCCGCTGCCCAAACCTTTCTCCTTCCGCAGACCAATGCGGCGGTCCAATACTACCGCGTGGTCATGCCTTATGATTATGCCATCCTGGCCAGCACGGTGCTTCCTCCCAAGGGTTACACCCCCCGGCTGATCCTGGTCAACATGCCTGGCACGCTGGACGATGTTTGTTATGTCAATGAGGCGACCAGTTTCATTCATTACAGTGCGACGAATTATGCCTTGCAGCTTGTGGGGTCCAGCTCCACCATTCGACAAATTGCCACCACCCTGGCCAATTCGCTCAGTCTTGACTGGACGACTGCCTCGGAATTTACCTATTCTAACGGCATGGGACAAATATTGGCCACAGTCGTGGAAACCGAACCGGCCTCTTCAGATCCAGTGGCGGGACAAAATCCGCCCAGTGCTCCTATTGTGATTAATTTTTAATCGTCCTTGGTCGTCAGGCAGCGCGCTATGAAAGAAAAAATTGAGCAGCGTGTCGTCAGCCTTTTTGTGCTGATGCTGGGCATCCTTGTCTTCGTCGCTTTCGCCGCTGTCCGCACCATCGAGAAATTTATAGAAAGCAGTGATTGGGTCAACCATACCCACGACGTCATTATCCAAGTCAACGACGTCGTCTCCTCCCTGCACGCGGGCGACGCCGCCTTGCGCACTTATTTGTTGACGGGAGACAGGCGGGACCAAGGCGCATATCGTTCCGCTTATGCCGAAATGATCGAGCACTTGGAAATTGCCAAAGCCCTCACTCGTTCCGGCCTCGAAAAAAACACGCAAAACAAGCAAATCCTCGAACTGCAAGACCTGATTAGCAACCGGGTCGATTTCACCCGTTCTGTCGTTAAAGCCCGCGATCAAAGCGGCATCGACGGCGCGCGGCAGGTCTTCGCCGCGCACCCCGATGTGGAGTCCATGGGCAAAATCCAACGGCTCTCCGCATTTATCATTGATGGCGAAAATGGCCTGCTCCGCGAGCGGGACAAGGAATCCCATCTGCAAGCGCAGGCCACCCGCACCACGGTCTATACCGGCGTCGTCGTCAATTTCATCCTGCTGGTCTTTGTCGTCTGGTTGCTGCGCGATGACCTGGATGCCCGCCGTCAGGCTGCGTTCGCCTTGGAGGAAGCCAACGCACACCTGGAAGCCAAGGTGCAGGAACGAACCGCCGAACTGGTTAAAGCGAATTTGTCCCTCAAACAGGAAAACCTCGAGCGCCGCTGGTCCAACCAGGCGCTGGACCATCAATTGCGTTATAGTCAATTAATTATCAATTCGATTACCGACTTGGTTTTTGTCATTAGCCGGGCCTTAAACATCAGCCGTATTAACCCTGCCGTCGGTCACCAGACCCAGTGGGAGCCCCAGGACCTCGTTGCCCAATCTCTGGACCGTGTCCTCCAATTGAACCCCGAAGCCTCGGCCGGAACCCCTCCTCAAAACCCCATTGCCGTCGCCATGCGGGAAGGCCGAGAACTGCAAAACCGCCAAGCAGTCCTGCTCTCCAAGGGCGGAACGACCACTTCGGTCGAATACAGCATGGTGCCCTTGCGCGATCAGGATAAGGTGGTGGGGGCGGTAGTCATCGTGCGGCTGCGAAACGAATCGCCCAAAGCGGGGTAGTCCAATAAGCAGCCTATGAAAAAGCATATTCTTTCGGTCGATGATGAAGTGGATATACGCGAATTGTTGCAGGAGGTTCTGACCATGAAGGGCTATCGCGTTTCCACCGCCGCCGAACCGGAGCAGGCCAAGAAAATCGTTAAGGAAGACCCGCCCGATTTGATTATCATGGATTTTCAAATTGAAGAAGGAGACGGCTTCGTTTTGATTGAAGCGTTCAAAACGCTGGCGCCCGCCACCCCCATCCTCCTTTTGACCGGCGCTGTGTTCGACCGGCAGGTTGTCCGCGATACGATCCAAAAGAAAGTCGCCAGCTATCTCGACAAGACTGCTTCGCTCAGCATGATTGTCAGCGAAATACAACGCCTGCTGGGGGACACGCCGGACGCCACAGAGCATCATTAGAATCGTAATTCTGTCAATCACAATGAAATTTTGCCTCTCTTCCGTTCGCCTGGTTTTCCGGCTTTTCCCTTTGCTTGTCCTGGTCATTGCCCTAGCGGCAATGGCCGCCTCGGCAGGACCAATCCGCGTGGTTGTTTGGGATGAGCGAGAAGCCGCCCAAAAATCGGCCTACGGTGATTTCCTCGGCAATACCGTCGCCGCTTATCTGGCCAAACAACCGGATTTCGTTGTCAAATCCGTGGGGCTGGATGACCCGGAGCAAGGTCTCTCGGACGATGTGCTGAATAACTGCGATGTCCTCATCTGGTGGGGACACGAAAAGCACGGTCAAGTCACCGATGCGCATGTCAGCGCCGTCCTTCAGCGCTTGAAGGAGGGACGGCTTTCTCTCATTGCTCTGCATTCCGCCCATTGGTCCAAGCCTTTTATCGCCGCCATGAATACCCGCGCTGTCGATGATGCTCTGCAAAGTGTTCCAGAGGCCGAACGCGCGGGAATCAAGGTGGTGCAAGTTCCCGACAAAGGCGGATTGCCCGGCCCCAAAGAGCCCATCACGCCGTGGTTCCGGCGTTTCAAAACGACAGATGGAACGGACACGCTCGAGGTCCATTTGCCCCGTTGTGTCTTTCCGGTGGTCGAGAACAAAGGCCTGCCCAGCCACATTGTGACCATGCTGCCCAAACATCCCATTGCGGAAGGAATTCCGGCCAGCTTCGAAATTCCCCAGACCGAAATTTATGCCGGTCCCTTCTTTGTGCCCAAGCCCGACGCGATGATCTTCCTGGAGCGCTGGGATGACGGTCGCACCTTTACCAGCGGCTGCGCCTGGCAAGTGGAGAAGGGCAGGGTTTTCTACTTTCGACCCGGTCACGAAACCTATCCGATCTTCAAAGAGGAGTTCCCGCTCAAGATCGTGGCCAACGCCGTCCGCTGGGCGCATCCGTAGTTACTCCCTCGGCGGGCCCAATTTTTTGGTTGATTTCGATTTGAGATGGCCGAAACTCTGGTGTTCAGCGCACGCTATGAGCCAACGTAAAACCACCCGCCCAGGTCCCGCTTTACCCAGATTGATCTTTGTGGTTGACGATGACCCGCTGCTGGGAGAATTCGCCGGGACGGTCCTCGAGTCGGAAGGGCACAAGGTCAAGCTGTTCACCGAACCGAAAATCGCCTTGCGGGCGATGAAGAACGCGGCCCCCAAGCCAGCCGCGTTGGTGACCGATTACGATATGAAGGGCATGAACGGGCTGGACTTAATTCTGGCCGCCGAGAAAATTTGCCCGTTGCTCAAGACCGTTTTGCTCAGCGGCACGGTGGATGGTTCGGTTGTTGTGCTCCACGAGGCCAAAGTGCATCGGTTCATCGGCAAACCCTATCTGCCCGCCCAATTGAAAAGCGCTGTCGAGGAATTGTTGCAGGGCAAGAAGGCGGGCCGAGCGCGACAGGCTTGACCTTTGGGCGGTTAAAATTTACTTTGAAGGCTGGTTGGTGGTCATAGCTCAATGGTAGAGTCCAAGCTTGTGGAGCTTGTTGTTGCGGGTTCGAGTCCCGTTGGCCACCCCACCTCTCTCCATCAACGATTGGCAAGGATGCCACTTTAAGTTATCGCAGAAAATCGCCCCTCGCACAGTTGCGGCTCTTTCTCCCCTTCAACCGGAAAACAAAGTGAATCCAGAGGGTGAAGGCAAAAAAGAGAATTAGGTTGTTCACCTCACTCTGTTAGGGCTATCACCAAACCTTGTGAATCATCTGCTGAATACCCCTTACGCTGCAATTTGCGAATGTCATCGGCCAAACGTTGGAGCACACTGCGCTCGGTCGCGTTCGTGGTGATGAAAAACCGGTTGCGTCCCGCCTTTCGAGCCTCCGCCTCTAATTGAAGGTGGCTCAGTTCGTGGGCCATTTGATGCGCTCGCAAGTTTTCAGCCAGACCTGTGCGCATGGCAACCAAGTGGTGGTCACGACCGTATTTCCACGCCATTTGGATCGTGGCGCTGGTCTTGTCCTTAAATTCGCCCTCGGTGACGCGCACTGGATAACCGGACAGTTGTTCCACTGCTGCTCGTAAGTTTTCGACCACTTTGAATGCGTCATCCTGCTGCTTCTTTACCAGGCTGTCCCGGACCGTGTTGTAAAGCGCCCGAGCCTGGTCAAAAACTTGCTTGGCTCGCACTTCCTGCGCATGTGCGCTGACAAACAGCCGGTCGAGTGCGCGGGAGGCGAGGACGGGATCATTGTTGCGGGAGAACGTCACGCCAAGACCATAATACGGATTGGGCAATTCTGGATTGGCGGAAATCGCCTGCTCGAAGAACTTTACGGCCTGGTCCGTTTGGCCCCGTTGTGCCATGACGCTCGCGACGCCATTCAGCGCCCACGGATCATTGGGCGCGATTTCCAACGCGCGGCGCAGGAACTTTTCTGCGGTCATCCAGTCCTTTTCGTTCTGGGCGTACAAATTGCCGAGAACAACCCAGCCCCACGCATCCGCCGGATTCAACCGGAGGACCTCGATCAAATGGTTCTTGGCACTCTCAATGTCGCCTGATTCCATGCACGCCATAGCCAAGTCCCGCCGAGTTTTCTGGAGCGACGGGTTCAATTCCAAAACACGTTTCCAAAGGGAAATGGCCTTGTCATAGTTGCCTTCCCCGGCGCGTTTAGCCGCCCGGTCCGCCAGGCGTGCCGCTTCGTCCTGGGCGGCGGAGGACTGCTCGGTGAATGAGACAGTTACGACGCTTTCGCCAACCTCAATCTGAAGCGGTTGACGGAGAAACTCGAACTGGCGGCGCGCCATAGCCTCGACGGCGCCGCTGTCAGGCCGTTGCGCGGGTACTGGCTGGCCGTCAAACTCGAACAGGTCGTTGATTTGGATCGTGACCGTTTTCACGAAAAACATTATGGGGTAAGCCCATTGATTCGGCGAAACCAATTTGCGGCTGATTTTTTGCGGCAGTCGTAGTCTCCGCGCGGTATGCTACGCAAACGCTTGGGTCGAAGCACAAATTTACGGCGCGATCCCTCCTGGCCGTCTTTATGTAAACCGCCAGTCTTGTATCTTAGTCCAGTGCTCCGGGCAAGTCCGGCAGGGCGTTCCAAGCCAGCGAAGCCCAGTCCGCAGGTTCCACATGGACAACAAGATTCAAGCCACCATACCTGACTGGCCACGCTTTCAGCAGCCCTTCGGCCTCGTCCTCCAGCCCTAGCGCACTGCTGTGAATCGTGTGATTGACACACCCCAGCACGCCTCCGCCAGCCGGGGCAACGCTTCACACACCGAGCACCCATGTAATGCAAGTCTTTCAACTCGATCATCGTACGCTTCGATTTCGGCCACAGCCAGTAAATTGGTGGAGTCGATGAAAATCCTGAGATCAGGTTGGTGCCAGGAGTATTTCAAGTAATCCTCCAGTGAAATGAGCACGCCGCCCGCCCCGTTGATTGTGGCGGGTGTTAATGCCGTATTGATCACCTCCAGATTTTCACGCTGTGGTAGCTCAATAACATGATTGCCGCAATTGTTCGGTGGATCGGTGCGCCGAACAAAAACCGAGGCTCCCTCCCACGTCCGTATTTCGCGCCATCTCCGGGTCCACGGCGCATAAACACCTGGCCAGTTGGCAATCAGGTATTGTGGCTGGGCAGGTCCTGCTTGCACCAGCGTCTCCCTCATTGGATTCTGCCAGCCGCAATGGCGAAGCGAGACGTAAGCAGGGGCCACCTTGGGCCTGGTAAAAAGTGTATTGTAAACAGTGGCCGGGTCACCGCTAATGGAAACGGCCATCAAATGACGAGACACAATTGGGTGGTTTTGCCAGGTTGGGCGGTTTCTCGGCACTTCGATATTGCGGGTGAAATGAGCGTAAGCGCCACCGATTCCATCGGGCATGGCAGGAAACTGGTCGCTCGCACTGAGATAGCCCTCTCCACGGCGTAAGAAAAGTTCGCGCAATCTGCTTGGGCAGTTATCCAGGGAAAGGGCTTTTTCAGCCTGGTCATTCCCGCCATCTGCGCAGAAAATAAATGTGCGAACAACGTCGCTGAATCTGGCCAGGAGGTTCCAGTCACAATGGCAGCCGGGGCAAAAAAGCACGCATCCGGCAGTAACCTGATGCAGGAAAAGCTTGGTATTTGCGGCTGCCACAATTTCAAACACGCCTTCTATAGACCCGTCTTCTATTATCGGTTGGTAGTCGATTGTCTCTTCATCGTCCATTTTCTGCTGCTCATGCGCGTCACACATAGTTTACGATTTTACAAGCGAATGGAAGATAACGGCGGGAAAAAGGCGCGAACCTGACGCACCCGAATCGAGGGACCGCGAAGCCCCTTATACAGAGATACGGCAGGCCGCGCCCGTTGGGGCGCAGCCTGACCTCGGCTCTGTAGTGAAAATTCGCGGTTTTCGATTCAGCCGAAACCAGCCTGTCGCTAAATTGTTATGTCAGGCAGAAAAATAGCGCACGATTGTCGCTGTAGTAAACATCAAATTTTAAACCTCTTGCAGCGGGGCACGACTCGGTTTAGCCCGCGATAGGACCGGCAAGAAAACATTCAAGCAATCGAATCGCCGGTGTGCCTGGTCTAATAGGAGAAACCGGCAGTGGACGCAAATTGGTCAAGTGATTACACATCTGTCGCCCGGCGAAACTGAATGCTTTGGCGGAGATATTCTCATATCGCCCGGCATTGTGCTATTTTATCCGAGTGAAACGAATTTATCTGTCCACTTCCGGCCAAGAGCGTCTGCCGCGCCCGGAGGAGAACAGCCATTTCGGCATTGCCAAAACAGAGTTGGGGCCATCTTGGTCTGGCGATGCTGAAGACGCGTACGATGAAATGTGGAATCGCGGATGGGTGCGTGTGGTTGACTATGGCAATAAAGTTTATGCGGAGCGGTATGCAGATGGTCTGCCTGTTAATCTGACTGATTTGACGGCTCTTCAGCGCACTTGGTTGGACAATCAGGTGCAATCCGGCAAAGACCTATTTTGGAACGACGGTTTCTTCCGTTTGACTGCTGAGAATCGTTTGGGCCAGGTCTCGGAAATCGTCCCTCAACTCAAATAGAACTCTCTGGCCCCGGCTGCCCGAAAGACGCCATCGTTGACGTGTCGGACTTGACAGACGCAGCGCCAACACTCATATTACCCACATGTTAGCAGTAGCCTTCCCTTATGCGCACCGCCTACCCAGGCGAAGCAGACGATGCGCTTTTGTCCAATTGCACGGTTGATCCCGTGCTGTGGTTCGCATCGGCGGTTCGACGGAATGCCATGTTTTGCGTGGCTGTTCCGGGACAAAGCCGTTTAACAACGAACAGTAAAGAGAGAAAGCTATGGACAATATCGCTGACACAGAGGAACCGTTATCGCCTACCACTAATCCCGCATTGGATGCGCCATGCTTGCCCGCTGAAGCCCAAGATGAACCGGCTGACTTTTCTTCGTTTTGGACCGATTTCGAGCAGAGCGATCTGATGTTTTTTAAATTGCCCGTGTTCGACCAATTCCTTCGCCGTTCGTATCACGAGATAAACTTGGAGGAGCCTGTAAACGTCACAAAGCTAGCAAAAGATTACCGCGAGCAAACTTTTCGTTCTGAGACGACCATCGACCGTGGTGGGAATACAGTAATATCTCTACTCTTGCTTCGTCTTACCGACGAAGTCTGGGTCTATTTGCAGGGCAAAACGCTTAAAATTTACGCGCCAGCACCGGAAGCGGCGCAGTCCGCCCTCGTTAAGTTTCGTCGTTATGTGAAGCCGCAAGCTGCCAGCAAGCCGCGCTTTTTCATCATCAGTATTGAGGATAATGGGCCAAACACCGAGGCGGTGGACATCGAACGCGTGGCCCCTGTCACCACCGAGGATTTGGCTCTGCACTACGGCGAAGATTTCCCGGCCTGGGAAGAGCAGTGGACTGAACGGATGCGCCGCACCCAAAGCGGACTGACGATTTTTCATGGGCCACCTGGATGCGGGAAAACAAGCTATCTCCGCGCGCTCATGGCACGATTGCTGGACAAGGCCGTCTTCTACTTTGTGCCTGTGTCCGAAGCGCAGATGCTTTTCAACCCCCGCTTCCTGACTTTTTGGATGAAGCAAACCAAACGCAATCCTAAAAAGTCAAAGATCGTTCTATTGGAAGATGCCGAGGAATGGCTGCTGCCGCGCGGTTCCGGCAGCAGCGACAAGGTTAGCAATTTGCTCAATCTGGCCGATGGCTTTCTCGGCGACCACCTCAAACTCCATGTGATCGCAACGACCAACATGCCCATCGAGCGGCTTGACCCGGCCATCGCGCGTCCAGGTCGTTTGGTCGGCGCGCGCCAATTTCCACGTTTGGGCCGTGAACAAGCCTTGCGTCTGGTGCAGGCGAAGAATATCCAGAATTTGCCCGAGCAGCCTGATTACTCCCTCGCGGAAATTTACTGTCATGCTCCAGTCAACCTGATAGCGGCTGAGCCACGTCATTTCGGGTTTGCAAAATGCTAGTAGGCGAAAAGTTTCCTTATGCCCTCATTCCAAGAACACTGCGCCGAAACGGTAGTGGCTCTGGGCGAGCCGTTTGAACAAGTCCACCTCTGGCTGGATGAGTTTGCAGGCAAGCCGCCGCATGGAATGCGGCACCGCAAGCTCCGCCATCATCGTGCCGGGGTTGAGGAGGTGCGCAAACTTTGGGGTGATCAAGCTGCTGAAGCGGCCCGGCTGCACATCATTGCTGATCTAAAGCAAGAAGGGTGGACGGCGGTTATGCCGTTTCCGCGCGATGAGTCGCATTACAAGAACATGGGCCTGTTCTAAAATCTTATTGCCTCCCTGGTCGTGCTTTATTGGACCAGTGGCTGGCGCAAGCGGCTCAGACACTTATTCTGAAGTCATCTGCGGTTTGCAGCGCGGCGAACTTTCCCCAACCATCCGGCGCCCAGAGCTTCGCCCACGGCTTTGATAATCGCATCTGCCGATCCCGGCTTTGCCAGGCAGCGGAAGGCGCCAAGCCGATGGGCGCGGCGTTTCCGAGCGCCAAAAACTGACCCGGAGAAAATTATGACCGGGATATTTGGGTGTGCCTGCTTGAAAAGCCTGAGAAACTGAAAGCCCGTCACGCCAGGGCGGTTTAAATCGGAAATGACCACATCGACTTGATCCTTTTTCGCCAATGCCAGCCCCCCGTTGCTCGTCTCTGCCATGATGACGCGACAGCGTGCTATTATTGTCAGAACACCCCTAAGCATCTCGCGCATGCCCTGAACGTCATCGACGACTAAAACGGTGGGATTCCTACGGCGGCGCGTCGGTTGCGCTTGATCGACGTAGCACGGCTTGCGGACGGTTCCGGGCGCGGCTGATTTCATAATGCGGCAGGCATTTTGGACCCACGAAACGATGAAAGCCAACAGGAAAGCGGGCGTGGGCAAAGTTGCCTGAACTTGCGCGGAAGGAAATTTTTGATCTGGTCGTGAACTCGATCCGCCGATGCAATAATTGGAACGTCTCGAACCGCACTGCTAGATTGGCTTTATTCTTTATTCGCGGCTTTACACTACATCGCCTCCCACGAAAAAGACGGTCGATGACGGTGTTCGAGCACGCCCTGCCAAGACTTGAAGGCATTTGAAAAGACCTCTAAATCCTAGTGTAGTGTCTCGCAATTAACTAGACATATTATCAGAGGACGGCTTCGTTGGTTCGGGCCATTTCCCTCGTAATCCACGATTTTTATATGTCTAGTCATTTCCGGGACACTACACTAGCATCTAAAAGACCGAAATG
>DASRLE010000583.1:0-3129 GCA_035648615.1 Saccharimonadales bacterium (SeqCode)
AGAACGCCGTGCCAGTGAAGCCAGTGTGCCCGTAAGAACCAAGCGGAAAATGCTCGCCGCGCAAACGGCTGAACCCGGAATCAATGTCCCAGCCGAACCCGCGCCGGTCGTCCAACTCCGGCGGAGTTTGCACGCTGGTCATCATCTTGACCGTCTCCGGCTTGAGGATGCGCGCGCCATCCAATTCGCCCAGGTTCAACATCATGCGGGCGTAGCGGGCCATATCCGGCGCGGTGGAAAAAACACCGGCGTGGCCCGCCACCCCGCCCATGCAGCGGGAGGTCGGATCATGCACCACTCCGCGCAGCATGACCCCGTCCGTCATTTCGGTCGGGGCGATTCGCGGGATTTTGGAGGCGGGCGGCAGGAACCCGGTGTCCACCATTTTCAGCGGCCCATAAATTTCCCGCGCACAAAACTCATTCAACGGCATGCCGGAGACTCGCGCCACGATTTCGCCGAGCAGGAAAAAATTAACGTCACTGTAACGAAATTGTGTTCCGGGCGGCGCTTTTAGTTTCAGCGCCGCCGCCAGCCGAATGGCCGTTTCCGTGCCTTTCCAAGGCGGTCGCGTGCTGACGTCTTCCGGCAACCCTGAAGTATGCGTCAATAATTGGCGCACTGTGATGCTTTCCTTCCCGCCGCCCGTGAACTCGGGAATGTAATCATGCGCCGTGGCATCCAGTTTAACCTGGCCGCGATCGTACAAAATCATGATGGCCGGCGCTGCGGACAGGATTTTGGAAAGAGAGGCCACGTCGAAAATGGTGTCGCGCGTCATCGTTTCCTCTTTGGGGATCAGCGCGCGTTTGCCGTAGGCCTTCCAATAAATATTCGAGCCGTGCTCCACCCAGACCACCGCTCCCGGCAGGCGATCCTCATCAATGGCCAAGTCAATGGCCGTGTCAATCTTACGCAAAACCGTCAAGTCCAACTGCCGGGCCAAAACCGGCGCGATGCAGAGAAGAACAAGGAGCAATATTTTTTTCATCGTGCGCCGACACTCTACAAACCCGGCCCAGTGGAAAGAAGGATAAAACTTTGCCCCGCTGTTCCTCGAAGACGATCGCAGCCCCATTTGCGCGGGGGCCATTCGTCGGTTATCTTGTACCTAGGCCGATATGTTACAGGATACCATTTCCAAGATCGAAGACCGAATCCGGGGTTCGGACGCCATTAACGACGGCCATCGCACCGAGTTGCTCGGTCTGCTCGGCCAGTTAAAGGAGGAGATTGGCCGGCTTTCCAAGACCCATCGCGAACAGGCGGAAAGCATTGCTTCGTTCGCGGAAGTTTCTGTGCATGAAGCGACCCGGGCCACGAAAAACCCCGAGTTGCTCCGGCATTCAACCGGCGGATTGGAATCGTCGGTCGGGGAATTTGAGAAGACGCATCCGCAGTTGGTCGGAATTGTCAACCGCATCGCCAGCACATTGGCGAATATGGGGATTTGATTGGAGGAGGTTGCTCGATGAAATTTTTGAAAGTTATCTGGATGGGAATCTGGAGCATTGGCTTCGGGGTCAAGAAATTATTCGCGCCCAAAGCAGAGACGCGCGCGCGCTCGAAAAAGCAATTAGTCTTGCGAGGCCGCTACGCCCAAATGCTGGCCGCCGCCCAGCGCGGCAATGTCGAGGCGCAACTGAAGCTGGCGGCCGCTTATGCGGACGGCGATGGTGTGGAGCAGGATTACGGCGAGGCGGCGCACTGGTATGGGGAAGCGGCGCGGACCGGCGACGCCCACGCGCAATTCAGCTACGGGATTTGTTATGCCAACGGCCAAGGCGTGGCGCAGGACTACGAGGAGGCGGTCGATTGGTTTCGGCGTTCGGCGGAACAGGGAAATTCCGGCGCGCAAGTGAGTTTGGGGATTTGCCTGCAGAAAGGTTTGGGCATATTCCCCAGCAAAGCCGAGGCGGTCATGTGGCTGCGGCGCGCGGCCGAAGCGGGAGATGCCGCTGGGCAGGTCAGTCTGGCTTCAGCCTTGCAGAGCGGCGAGGGCATTGCCAAAAACGAAGCGGACGCTGTGGAATGGTTTCGCAAAGCCGTCTCGCAAGGATTGGGAGAGGCGGAGTTTAATCTCGGCAAATGCTATCAGGACGGCTTGGGCGTCCCGGTGGATGCGACGGAGGCCTTTCATTTTTTCCACGCCGCCGCCGAGAAGGCGCTGCCGCAAGCTGAATTTGAATTGGGCCTCTGTTATTATCACGGGCGCGGAACCGACGTGGATTTCGTCGAGGCCTATTCGTGGACTAGCATGGCCGCGCAACGCGCCGTCCCGGCCGCCGTCAGCGTGCGCGACGAATTGAAAGAGCAACTCTCCCATGAGCAGCTTGCCGAGGCCGAGAAGCGAATCGCCAAGCTGACCCCCGGCCGGCCGAAGATTGCCGTTTCGGAAACGTTGGACGCGGAACTGGCGTTAGAAGACAGAATCCCCGTTCGGTAGGTCAGGGCGGCTTTCATTATTCCGAGCCGCCACAACGGCGTCGATGTGAAATAAGTCGAAAACCCAATCTCTATATGGTAATTGCATTCCACCATGCACGCCGCCCTGCACCTTTCATTGTATTGGGCCGTTGCTTTTGGGAGCCTGGTTTTGACGCTGGCGCTGCTGAATATATTTGACAATATTATTGGGAATGATCTTGTCCTGCATAGCGTGGGCAAAGAGGCGGTCATCGCGGGCGTGGCTTCTTTGATTGAAGGAGGGAGTTTTTGGGTGATTGTTTTTTATGCCAGAAGCGCTTTGCGCGCACTGATCGTGCCGGTTCTGATTGTGGGGTTGTTTTACAAACTGGCCCATCTTGAGGACTGGAGCAAAAACGACGCTGTTATGCTTTTGGTGTTTCAGGCCGGGATCATTTTTGTCGGCGCTGCCTTGTTTGCGGGAAATTTCAAGGAGGCGATCGTCGTCCTGGCCGTGTTTGGCGCTGTTCTCGGTCTGATCGCCGCGTTTGCGAGAAGCTTATGACTCGCCTGCCGCAGCGGGCTGCTGATACTTTACCCCGTTAATTGAAGATTAAGATTACGATTAAGAGTAAGATTAAGAAACCAGACCACCCGCCCGTGCGCTCTACGTCATAAACGGACTGTTCTCTTGCGGAGCGGGCGCATTCGTTGGTACCTCTC
>DASRLE010000584.1:0-5220 GCA_035648615.1 Saccharimonadales bacterium (SeqCode)
GACATGTATTTCGGCGTCCCCAGAATTGCTTCCGCCGTCAGGCCAGGAGCGGATGGGGAAACAGTCTCCGCCGCCGCCTCGCCCGGGACAGTTTTGCCGAGAATGCGCGCAATGCCGAAGTCGGCGATTTTCACCTTTCCGTTGCGATCCAGCAGAATGTTCTCGGGCTTGATGTCGCGATGGACGATGCCGCGATCATGCGCGTATTGCAGCGCTTCGCAAATGGCGGGCACAATGGCCAGCGCCTCCTTGGACGCCATCCGCCCCGCGCGCAAAAGTTCGCGCAGGTTGACCCCATCGACAAATTCCATCAGCAAATAAAAATAACCGCCGGTCTGCCCAAAATCATAAATGGTCACGATGTTCGGGTGGTTCAATTTGGCCAAGGCTTGTGCTTCGCGCAGAAAGCGATCGGCAAACCGGGCATCGGTCACGCGTTCAGGCGCGAGAATTTTCAACGCGACCGGCCGGTCGAGTTGCGGCTGCCGCGCCTTGTAAACCACTCCCATCCCCCCGCGCCCGAGGCATTCGAGGATTTCCAGTTGCGGAAAGCTCGGAGCCAGTTCCGCCGGGGTGGGCGGCGTCATGGGGGAAACAGGATCGTTGGTGAAGACCGTGTCGGTCTGAAGATTTAGCGCCATTAAACAACGAGGACACAATCCCCCAGACGCGCTTTCGCTAAGGGGCGCGCCGCATTGCGGACAGTTTTTCGGAGAGGTTGCGCTCATGCCTGTTACTTACCGGTCCCCAAACGGTTGTTACGGGGCCGTCGCCGCTGCGTTTGCATCCTCTTCATTTATACTGTGGACAGCCATCGCGCAGCTTTAATGTCGCTGCTTTCCGTTTACCGTCACGGTCGTCGTCTCGCCAGACACAATGTCCACATTGGTTAAGGGCAGGCGCGCCCTCTCGGTCGGCGAGAGTTCGATCGCTTGCGCCAGGACATGTTTGCCGGGCGGCACTTGGGGAAAAACAAAGTGGCCTGCGCTGTCGGTTTTCACTTGGTAGGCCGCAGTGTCGGCCCGAATGCCGCTCGCGCTAGGCATCTCCCATTGAAACGCCAGCGCGCACTCGGCCCCGGGGTGGCCCTGCATCAGCAATGTGCCCTCCAGCCGGCCCCACGGTTGCAAAACCATCACCGGCGATGCGGTCAGAGCAGAAATAGTTGCTTCAGCGTAACCCTCCGGTCCTGCCGCGATGACGCTTGTCACAGAAACATCCGGCGTCAAAGGAAAGCGGCCCTGGCCATCGGTCAAAAGCAGACTGCCGCCGAGTTCGGACCGCCGGTGGGAAAAACCGCCTGGCACCAACCGCAGGCCTGCATCCGGAGAAACGATTCCGACATCCACATTGGCCGCGGGACGACCGTCCGGCAGCGTGACCGTTACAGTGCTCAAGGCTGTGGACTGAAGGGCAACATCCAGTTGCACGTCGCCCTCGTTCAAAGCCACCGGACGCGTGAGGTAAGGCGCATAGCCGTCGGCCTCAAATTTAAAGATGTAACCGTGGTCTGCGGGTTCCGCATAAACATGACGAAATTTGCCGCCATGAAAATTCAGCCAAAGCCGTTCAATCGGAATCCAGCGCCCCTCGATCGCGCCGGTGGCGGCTATTAATCTGAAACTGGGAATAGGCGCTCCGGTCGCGGCATCTCGGACTGTCCCTGAGATCGTCAGCGCTGGCGCCAGCGTAATGAGATGCTCCTGCCCGTCGGGTGAAACTTTTTCGCCGCGAATGCCCATATAGCCGTGAGCCGAAAAATCGAACTGCAGCTCCTGATCCGGCGCGTTGGTCCATTCCAGGCGACCGTCAACGCCGGTTAAACGCGTGAAATCCGTCTGCGCGGCTGGGAAATCGGAATTAAACAGGTTTAGCGACACTTGCGCCTTCGGCACGGGAAGGCCCTCTGTATTGACCACGCGCAGCCGAAGGAGTTTCCCTGAGAGCAGCGTGACCTGAAATGGACCGGTGTTGGTGCGCAGATCAACGCTGAGTGTTGTCACCGCGAAGCCGCTGGCCTCCGCGCTCAACGACGTATTTGCCGGCGCGCAGCCAGAGGCATGGAACTGGCCCTTGGCATCCGTGGTTGTCTCGCGGCTGTTCACGTCGCTGACTTGGCCAACAGTGACCTTGGCCTTTGTCACGGGACGGCCTGCGGCATCGACCACGCTGCCTCGCACTTCCATGCCTCGCCCCAGCCGGAATTCATAAGTGCCGGCGAGCAGTTTCTCGATGCTTGAATTTCCGCTTTCAAATAAGCTGCGGACGTATAACGGATGGGAAGCGCCCCCGCTAAGAGTCCGAAGCCGTGCGTAGGCAAGGCGATTGATCTGCCAATGGCCGTGGACGTCGCTGGTGGCCGTGATCCATGATCCCCAGCCAAAATTCGCCGTTTCAATTGCCACTTCTGCGGATGGATCAACATAGTTGTCGAACCCGATTTCAGCGCCCGCGACAGGACTACCGTCAGCATCCACCACTGTCCCTCCAATGAAGGTCGCGCGCGCCAGTCGCAGGGTGTAGTTCTGTGGAATGATTTCGCCGCGGTCCACATGCCATCGCAGGCGCGTGTCAGCGAATCCATCGCGCTTGCTAATGAGGTCTAATTCAGTCACCTTCGCGCGCGGCACCGGCACTTCACACACGCCCAAGGGAGAGGCGGCCAGCGGCTTCTCCTTGCAGGATGTTGCCGTCCACAACCAACAATCCAAATTCACGGAAGGAATCGGCTGGCCGCTATCGGCCGCCACGATACGAAGAATCAATTTGTTGGTCGTGTCGAGTGCCTGCGAGAAGGTGAGAGCCGACGCGCTCACGGGTGATGAATTAGTTGCGGGTCGGAGCGTAGCGATGGTTGGAGCAGAGGAGGCGGCTTGACCCATTTGATGTAAAAATTTGGGCGCGACGAACAAAACGGCCAACATTCCGGCAACGCCGGTTCCCGCCAACAATTTCCACAGCGTGGCAGTAGAACTTCCGCCGCCCGCCACCGCCGCCACTGCTGATTGGCTAACCTGCCCCGCCATGCCCGCAGGGGCGGCGCTGACCGTCCGTTCGGCCAAAGCAAGGCTCAAAGCCGCCACCGTCGAAGTGATGCCGCGCCGGGCCAGCCGTGTCCGCAATTTGTCCAGCGCTCGAGCGACCCGTTTGCGGGCCGCGTCTTCGGTCAAACCGAGGCGCGTTCCGATTTCGACGAGAGGTTGATGTTCAAAGTAGCGCAACAAGACCGCTTCCTGATCGTCGGCGCTGAGTTCATGCATGGCCTCGTCCAGCACGGGACGCAAAGCGTGCCAGGCTGGATCGGAGTCGGTGGATTGAAGAAGTTGGTTCATGGCATACGCTTCCTGTTCGCGGGCAATTCGGCGTTGGTCACTGCGCCGCGCTTTGGCGGCTTGGTATCGTGTGCTGGTATAGAGCCAGCCCGTCAGCGAACTGTGGCGGAGCAGGCGCGGCGCCTTACGTGCCAAGTCCGTGAAGACCGCTTGCGCGACATCCTGCGCGGCGGCCACGTCGCCGTTGACCTGCCGCAAGGCAGCCGAATAAACCAAGTCGATATGTTGTCCGACCAGTTCGGCGAAAGCCGGCTCGGACCGTTCCGTTACATAGCGGCGAAGCAATGGGTTGGTTATCATCTCATCCTCTAACACCCGCTTAGAACGGAAACCGGACAACGTCAATCTTGAGCCAGCGCGGCGGAGAGGTGGCGCAATTCGTCATCCAGATCGGCCCTTTCCGCCAGGGTCTGGGAAATTTCCTCGCGATAGATTTCGCGAAACCGCTTGCGCAACCGATGCACCGCGACGCGCGCCGCCCCGGCGTTGATGCCGAGTTGTTGCGCCATCGCTGAGTAATCAATTGTCCCGCGCTCGGCCATGAGCGAGCCTTTGAGTGCTTCAAAATGGGCGAATTCGGCCTGCAGCCGTTTGAGTGTCAAGTCGAGCAACGTCAGCGCCCATTGCCGGTCGAATGCTTCGTCCGGCGCGAGTTGAGCCCCGGGATCCATCGCATAAAAGCTTTCGCCCAAGGCGCTGTCGAATTCAATGTGAGGATGAGCGCCTCCGCGTTTTTGAGTGGACGCGCGACGCCACTCCTTGCTCATGAAATTCTTGAGCGCCACGATCAGAAAAGTTCGCAACCGGCCCTTGGCGCGGTCGGCGGTTTGCAGCCAATGCTTTCCAAGCAGAAGCGCGAAGAAGGCTTGGGTCAGATCCTGGGCGTCGTGCGGAGACTGGCCGCTGCGGCGGGCATAGGCATAGAGGGGATGCCAATAAGCGCGGCAGATCGCCTCCAGCGCGTCCGCAGATTCAGGGGAATCCGGGCGGCTCGCGGCCAGCACCACCGACCACCGCGTGTGTGGAAACAGCTTGGCTGAATCCTCGGCTGAGGCTTGGCTGCTCATATCGAATATCGTCTCCAGATCTTAGATTTCCGCACCGGCTTTATGACAGGCCGTCTTGTGCGCCACTAACCGTCTCGCTGCCATCCAGCCGTTTGGACAAGTCGATTGGATCGCCCACGGAAACTTCCCCGGCCCGAACCTGATAGGCCCAGACATCAAAATGCAGGAGCTTGGCTTGGCCGTAAATGGTGGTGAAAGCGCCATCCACCGCGTCCAAGCCGTGGGCGACTTTGACCCGCCCGATTCGCGGCACATTATAGCGCGGGTCGAAAGTGTACCAATCCTGCCCGAGAAAGATTTCGCAATAGGCATGAAAATCCATTGGTGTGCCCGGATCGACGTAGCCAATGTCTGGGAGGTGTCCGGTGACATAACGCGCCGGCAAATTAAAAGCGCGGCAGAGCGCGATGGCAACATGGGCAAAATCGCGGCAGACGCCATAGCGCCGCTCAATCACCTCTGAGGCGGAAAGATCAGGCCGCCCGGAGCCAAAGCGATAGTCAATGTTTTGATGCACCCAATCGCAGATGGCCCGCACGCGCAGCGGACCATTGGGAATCGGGCCAAAATGTTTCCAGGCGAAATCCAACAATTTGTCCGAATCGCAATAGCGGCTGGGCAAAGTATAACGCAGAACCGACGACGGCAATTGATCCACCCCGGTCATCATCGCTTGCGCCCCCTGTTCATCGGGCAAGGGCGAAACACTAACCAGCGCGTCGTGCCAAACGTCGGTGCGCCCCGGCATGAGCACCGCTCGCGAGGTGGTGTTGCCCATATAATCCTCGAATTCAGCGACTGGCGGGTTGCCGCCAATCGAC
>DASRLE010000585.1:0-11271 GCA_035648615.1 Saccharimonadales bacterium (SeqCode)
TTATAAAAAAAGACGATTATTTCAACAGGCTGTTAGGTCGTGGCAGCCAAAAAATACAAGCCAGAAAATACATATTGCCGGACCAATGCCAATCGGCATCCTGCCGCAGTTTGCGCTCGCTTGGCTGCTCGCGCAGAAGCCGTGGATTGTGCCGATCCCCGGCACCACCAAGCTGCATCGGCTGGAGGAAACGAGAAGATTCGGTTCAGTGAAATCAGCCAGCGTCATATTGACATAGTTTCAATTGGCAAATTGACGACTTTATGTCAACTCAAGCGTCAAACCGCCATTTTTGCTCTTGCCGTTACTTGCGACATTTCGTAAGTTCTGAATTGATGACTAAAGCATCAATTCATCCACAGCATTTGGACGCTCTGCGGAAATTTAAGGCGGAGGTCTTCCAGGCGCTTGCTCATCCCACGCGCATTCACGTTATTGAAACTTTGGCTCACGGAGAGCTATCGGTGGGGGCGATATTGACGCGCGTGAAAGTTGAGCCAACCAATCTTTCTCAGCACCTCTCGGTGCTGCGCCTCAAAAAATTGGTGATAACCAGGAAAGTGGGCAATCAGGTCCTTTTTCCGTGCGCGACCCGTTAATCATCGATGCGCTGGACGTTTTGCGCCATTATTTTCAACGACACTTTGAGGAGGCCATCGCGATGCATAAGAACATGGAGAAAGCCCGTTAATCGGCAATGAGCAGAAGTTACATGTTTTCGAGATGAAGAAAACCCTTCGATTTCGGACGAAACGGGCGGAAGCACTCGAAAGAAGGGAGGCAAACGCATGACAACGGGCTGGTTCATGGCATCCGCAGCCGTGGGGTTCAGCGCGGGAGTGGCCTTCGCTTGCAAAACACCGCGTCTTTGGCTGGCGACCACGCTCCTCAGCGCAAGCGCGGCGCTGATTGCATCGATTTCAGTGCTTGCGGGTGGTGCCGACTGGGAATGGCGCAGTGAATTTCTGGTGGCCGGTGAACCGCTGCATCTGCGGGTTGACGGGATCAGCGCCTTCTTTCTTGTCTTGCTTTGCGTGGTCGGCGGAGCGTCCACTGTTTATGGGCGGGAATACTGGTCCGAGAAGGCCCATCCGCGTTCTGCACGCCCGGGTCGCGTGTGGTGGAGCGGTTTGTTGTTGAGCATGGGGTTGATACTGACCGTGTCCAACGGGCTGCATTTTCTGATTGCTTGGGAGTTGTTCACTGTTAGTTCGTATTTCTTGATTACCCTTGACCGCCAACGGCGTGAAGTGCGGGCGGCAGGCTGGTTATATCTCGTGGCATCGCACGCCGGCACCCTCAGCCTGTTTGCGTTTTTCACCGTGCTGGCGGCGCGTACTGGTAGTTGGGAAATCGGACCGATGCGCGAACACGCGGAGTTGGCGCCGCTGTTTTGGCTGGCTCTTTTCGGCTTTGGTCTGAAGGCTGGTTTGTTTCCGCTCCACATTTGGTTGCCCTCGGCTCACGCCAATGCGCCGAGCCATGTTTCGGCCATTATGTCGGGTGTTACGATCAAGTTGGGCATTTACGGACTTGTGCGCTTCAGTGGTTGGCTACCCATGCCCGCCGGAGCAGGTTGGATCGTGGCAGCGTTGGGGGCGGCCAGCGCGGTGCTGGGGGTTGCGTTCGCTCTTGGGCAACATGATCTCAAACGGCTGCTGGCCTATCACAGTGTTGAAAATATCGGCATTATCCTCATTGGTCTAGGCTTCGGTCTCGTGGCCGTGGAACAAGGAAATACAATGTGGGGCAGGCTGGCACTGGCAGGCGGATTATTGCATGTGTGGAATCACGGCTTGTTCAAGGCGTTATTGTTTTTTGGCGCGGGCTCGGTGCTGCATGCCACTGGCACACGGGAGATGAGCCGGTTGGGTGGCCTGTGGCGCGCGATGCCTTGGACCGCTGGCCTGTTCGCACTCGGCGCGGCGGCAATTTCTGGCCTGCCCCCGCTCAATGGGTTTGTCAGCGAATGGTTGGTATATCTTGGATTGTTCGACGCCACAATTTCACACGGCCCGTCAGCCTGGGTCGTCATCCCTGCGGCAATCCTTCTCGGAGTAACGGGAGCTCTGGCACTGGCGTGTTTCATAAAAGTGTGTGGGGTGGTTTTCCTCGGCGCCGCGCGCTCGAAGCAAGCCGCTCACGCCCATGAATGCGGATCATCCATGCGCGGCGCAATGATCGTGCTGGCGGGTGCCTGTGTGGTGATTGGGCTTGCGCCGGTCATTTTCTGGCCGGCGGTCGCGCGCGCGGTGGGGACGTGGCGTCCGGTGTGGATGGACGCGGAGACTCCCGCGCCGTTGGTCTTGTTGGGCTGTGTTCAAACCGCGCTGGCGGTGCTTGCTGCAATGCTGGCATGGCTGCTATGGCGGCGCACGCGTCGGAATGGACTGAGCCGTGCGTTGACATGGGATTGCGGGTATGTCGCCCCAACAGCCCGCATGCAATACACGGCGGGTTCGTTTGCCGACCTCATTACCGAATGGTTTCCGTGGATTTTACGCCCGGAACGACACGAGCATCGCCCCGAAGTCTTGTTTCCCGCCAAGGCGAGTTTCGCGGAGCATACCCCGGAGACAGTACTGGAAAAAATCGTCGAGCCGGCAGGCAGGATGATCATGCACGTATCATTGATGACGCGGCGGCTTCAACACGGACGAGTGCAGGCTTATATCCTGTATTTGATTGTCGGCATCGCGGCGCTGGCCGCCATAATCGCATTGGGAGGTGGGCAATGACGGGGTTTCTCACTTCAGTTAATTTCCATTCGTTGTCATGTATTTGAATCTTATTCAGATTGCGGAATCATTTGGCGTCTCGGAGCACGTTGTGGAAGGCTGGATTCGCGACGAGGGCTTGCCCTACACACGGGACCGCGACCGACTTTTGTTTGATCGTGTCCAAGTGTCGGAATGGGCGGCAACGCGGGGACTTGCGGCGCGAGCCGGTTTCCTGGCCCCTGAGAAGTCGGTGCTGGCATCGAATTTACGGATCGGGCCTTTGCTGCGCGCCGGAGGCATCTGGCGCGATGTGTCGGCGGCGGAAGCGCCGAACGTGTTTGAGCGTATCGTGACCGCCCTGCCGGGAGCGACACCCGCCATTCGTCACTTACTCAGCCAGCGGCTTCGCGCGAAAAGCGGTGTGACGATTGCGCCCATTGGCGGTGGCTTCGCTTTGCCGCATCCCAGCGCGCGAATCACGCTGGGGCGCGATGCAGGCACGGTAGCCTTGATTTTCTTGCGCGATGCTCTTCCGCTATCCGAAGCGCCTGTGGATGACGCGCCGGTTATGCGGTTGCTTTTCTTTGTCGCGCCATCGCCACGGGCGCACCTTGATTTGCTTGGGCGTCTCAGCCGCAATTTGGTCGGCGGCCCATTGCGCGATTTGCTCGTTAAGGGGGCGAGGGACGAAGAGATTCTTCAAGCAATTAACGCAGTTGACGCAACGTCAGTGGAAATGCCCAAGTCGGAGGTGAAAGAATGACGGTCGGGACTCTATTGTTGTTTGCGTTCGTGGCTTTGATGACGAGCATCGCCATAGGCGTCTGGCTATCTCGGACTTGGCTTGCCCTAACCATAGCGGCCACGGGAGCAGGATTAGGTGCGGCGCTGATGGTCCTGCTTGGCGCGACAGATTGGGAGTGGCGGAGCGGAATCTCGCCAGGTGGCGAACCATTGCATCTGCGGCTCGACGGACTAAGTGCGCTGTTCCTTGTGGTGTTATGCGTTGTGGGAGGGGCCGGTGCGGTGTATTCACGCGAGTATTGGTCGGACCATCATTACCCGGCTTCCGCGCCTCGTGGCCGGATGTGGTGGAGCGCGCTGGTGTCAAGCATGGGATTGGTGTTGACAGTATCCAACGGGCTGCACTTTCTGATCGCATGGGAGCTTTTCGCCATCTGCGCCTATTTCACAATCACCCTCGACCGCCAGCAGCGCGAAGCGCGAGCTGCCGGTTGGTTGTATCTGGCGGCTTCCCATGCGGGCACACTTTGTCTTTTTGCATTCTTTGCCCTTTTGGCGGCGCGCACCGGAAGCTGGGATCTCGGGCCGATGCGCGATCAAGCTGGACTGGCGCCGTTGTTTTGGTTGGCGCTCTTCGGTTTCGGAGTCAAGGCCGGCTTCTTTCCGTTGCATATCTGGCTCCCATCGGCGCATGCCAATTCACCCAGCCATGTCTCGGCAATCTTGTCAGGCGTCGCAATCAAGATGGGTCTTTACGGCATCGTGCGCTTCAGCGGTTGGCTGCCTGTGCCCCTTGCGGCTGGCTGGGTGGTAATTGGCCTTGGCGCAATCAGCGCTTTGTTCGGTATCGCCTTCGCCTTAGCCCAAAACGATTTCAAGCGGCTGCTGGCGTATTGTTCCGTGGAAAATATGGGTGTCATCATGATCGGGCTTGGTTGCGCGTTGCTCGCGGTCACACACGGTGACGCTCCGTGGGGCCGATTGGCGCTCGCGGGGGCATTCCTCCATGTATGGAATCACGCCGCATTCAAATCCCTTTTGTTTTTCGATGCGGGATCAGTGTTACATGCCACTGGCACACGCGAAATGAGCCGGCTGGGCGGTTTGTGGCGTACGATGCCTTGGACTGCCGGGCTGTTCGCGTTAGGCGCAATTGCGGTGTCGGGACTACCCCCGCTCAATGGGTTTGTCAGTGAATTTCTGATTTATCTGGGCCTCTTCGACGCAACGACGAGCAAAGGGGCATCGGTCTGGGCAACGATGCCAGCCGCGATCATGCTGGCGATGGCCGGTGCGCTGGCACTGGCAAGTTTCTTGAAAGCGGGAGCGATGCTTTTCCTCGGCGCGCCGCGCACCCAGGCTGCGGAGCAGGCGCACGAGTGCGGAAACTTGATGCGCGGGCCGATGCTGGCACTCGCCGGAATATGTGCCGCGATTGGGCTCGCGCCTGTGGTGTTTTGGCCGGCTGTGGCTCGCGCGGTTGGAGAGTGGCACCCTGCATGGGTGTCGGTGGAAGCTCCCGTCTCATTGTCTGTGTTGGGTTCGCTTCAAGCAGCCTTGGCCATCCTGGCAGTTACGGCGGCGGCATCGTTGTGGCGAAAGGTGCGCGCCAATGGTCAGCGTCGCGGCTTGACGTGGGACTGCGGCTTCAGGGCTCCGACCGCGCGCATGCAATACACCAGCGGCTCTTTTGCCGGAATCGCTGCTGGCTGGTTTGTCTGGTTCCTTCGACCTGAACGCAAACTTCGACGGCCACGCGGTCTCTTTCCAGCGGAGGCAATTCGTCTGGAACGAGTTCCTGAAACCGTGCTGGAGCGGATAATAACTCCCGTCAGCGTGGCGATCTTGCAATCATACACTGCTGTCCGCCGCTTGCAACATGGCAGTTTGCAATCTTACATCCTATATGTATTAGGAGGACTTGTGGCCTTGGCGCTGCTCGTTTTATTAGGAGGCCAACAATGACCTGGATCATCGCCCTTTTTTTTCGTCTCGCGTTGTGGTTGCTGCTGGCTCCGCTTCTCCCCGGCATCATCAACAAGGTGAAGGCGTGGGTGGCAGGACGACGTGGGCCGCCCGTGCTCCAGCTTTACTACGATTTGGCGCGCTTGTGGCAAAAAAGCGTCGTGCTCAGCAACCTCGCGTCACCCGGCTTTGTCATCGGACCAGCAGTCGCGTGGGTCGCGCTGACGGGAGCCGCAATGTTGATGCCGCTAGGTCCGGCGGGCGCCGCGTTGAGTTTTCGCGGCGATGTGCTGTTGTTGATCTACCTGCTGGCGCTGGCCAGGTTTTGCACGGCTTGGGCCGCGATGGAAACGGGATCAGCTTTTGAAGGCATGGGCGCAGCACGCGAGGTCAGTTATGCCGTGCTTGCGGAAGCGGCCATCATCGCGGCGGTGTTGTCGTTAAGCGTCCAGAGCAACAGTGTTTCACTAAATACGATGCTGGCGCCGGCATCGGGGGCCGGAGCGGTGCTGCTCGCGGCGGGCTTATTTACCGTCCTGCTGGCGGAGAACTGTCGCGTGCCGTTCGACGATCCCAATACACATTTGGAATTGACGATGATTCACGAGGTCATGGTGCTGGACCACAGCGGTCCGCCGCTCGCCGTGATTTTGCACGGGGCGTCAATGAAGCTCCTGCTTTTCGCTGTGTTGTTAACGGAGGCGGTGTTGCCGATGAGGAATCTGACGTCGCTGGCTGCCGTAAGCGCGCTGGCAGGAGGCGTCCTGACAGTGACCGTCGGCGTGGGGTTAGTCGAATCTCTGCTGGCGCGGTTTGCGTTCCGCCGTGTGCCGCTGCTGCTCACCACGGCCTTTCTTCTCTGTTTGTTTGCGTTGCTGGTGGCGTGGAAAGAGGGTGCCGAATGAGCGGAACCTTGAATCTGCTGATCGGCCTTGCGATGGGACTGAACCTGCTCGCGCTGGGCAGCGGTCGGCTGCCGTCGCTCATTCGCGCCATGTCTCTCCAAGGAGTAGTGCTGGGCATTCTGCCACTGCTGATAGAAAATGAACTGGACTGGCGAATAGCTCTTCTTGCAATCGCCACAATAGTCGGCAAGGGCGTGATCATTCCCGGTCTGTTGCGGCGGGCGATGCGGACGGCGAACATCCAACGGGAGATCGAACCGTTTATTGGTTTCGTGCCATCGCTGCTCCTGGGTGCCGGCGCTGCGATTGCGGCGGTGGCCCTGGCGAAGACGCTGCCGCTATTGCCGGAACACGCTGGCTCGCTTTTGGTGCCGGGATCGATTGCCTCGATACTAACCGGGTTTATCCTGCTAATCGGTCGCGCCAAAGCCATTTCACAGGTCTGCGGTTATCTGATTCTGGAAAACGGCATCTACCTGTTCGGTCTTTTGCTCATCCACTCGATGCCGCTGTTGGTGGAGGCGGGACTTCTTCTTGACTTAACGGTGGGTGTGTTCGTCATCGGCATTATCGTGGATCGCATCCAACGCGCTTTCGATTCGCTTGACACCCGCAAACTTACCGCGCTCCGGGAATGAAATCTCTTCTCCTCATTATTGTGCCCCTCTTGGGTGCGGCGCTTGCGGCAGTCTGGCCAAGCAATCGCACCCGGCCTTGGTTGTTGCCTGTCGTCGGTGTGATCCATGTCGCGCTGGTGTTTTGGCTTTTTGTAAATCCGCCCGTGGTGGCGCCGGACGCGTGGTTGGGCTTCGATCCGCTGGCGCGGGCCGTATTGCCGGCCGTGTCGTTGCTATTTCTCATCTGTGGCGCTTATGGGGTTTCCTATCTTGGGTTGAGGTCAGAACGTCCCAACCGTGTGTTTGTCGCGTCGCTGCTGGCGGTCTTGGGGTTGTTGAGCGCGGGGCATCAGGCCCGGCATTTGGGGTTGCTATGGATAGCAACCGAGGCCGTTACACTGGCGTGTGTCCCACTGTTGCACTTTAACGGCACTCCGCGTGCCTTCGAGGCCACTTGGAAATATCTCCTTGTAGGAGGCACAGGCATCGCGCTGTCCTTGCTTGGTTCTTTCTGCCTCGGGTATGCGTCGTTGCGTGGGGGCGGGGGCGGCGATCTGACCTTGACGGCCTTGATGTCGCAAGGGGCAGGCTTATCGCGCCCGTGGGTTTTGATCGCATGGGTGTTGTTGCTTGTCGGCTACGGCACAAAAATGGGCCTTGCTCCCATGCACACATGGAAACCTGATGCCTATGGCCAGTCACCGAGCATCGTGGGCGCGATTATGGCGGGCGGCGTCACCACAGTTGCGTTTACCGCGATTTTACGTGTGCGCGCCGTCATTGGCGCCGCTGGCGAGGGTGCAATCGCTGATCGCACGCTGCTTGCCATCGGATTGTTTTCGATGCTGGTTTCGGCGTTGTTCCTGCTGGGCACGCGTGATTTCAAGCGTATGCTGGCGTACTCAAGTGTGGAGCACATGGGCATCCTCGGCATCGGCGCGGCCCTGGGCGGCGCGGGTGTGACTGCGGCTCTCTTTCATGTGTGGAGCAATACTTTGACCAAAGGTTCGCTCTTTTTGAGCGCTGGCAATATTCGCCGCGCGGCCGGGTCCCCCTCAATTGATGACGCGCGCGGTATGTCCATGCTAACGCCTCGTTCAGCGGCGCTTTTTGTCACCGGGATGTTCGCCGTGACGGCCTGCCCGCCTTTCGGTCCTTTCTTTAGCGAACTGCAAGTGATACGCGCCGCACTCGCTTCTCACCACGGGATCGCCACCGCGATCTTTCTCGGCTGCCTGCTGCTGGCCTTCTTCGGCATGACCCGCGTGGTCTTTGCCGTCGTGGACGGGCGTCCGCGCAAAGCGGCGAAAGCAAACGGCAAACGCTTTGTCGAAACGGCGGGCGTCATTGCGCCGCCATTCGTGCTCTTGGGCTTGTCCTTGTGGCTCGGTCTCTTTACCCCGGCAATGTTGCGAGATGCCTGGTCCGCCGCTGTCGCCCAACTTTTTCCCACACCATGAGCGCCAACACTCCCTTTGCCCTTCTGGCCAATGCCAACAGCCTTCCTTGGGCTGAAATGCCCACATGGCCAGTGGCGGAATTTGTCAACGCAACTGCGGCTGAATTGGAGCGCGGCGCGCGCTTGTGCGCCTGGTTCGGCGTGCCCGAAGGCGAGTCTATGCGTCTGGTTGCCGTGCTGGCCTTTGACGTCAACAATACTCTTGCCGTGGCGCGCAGCCTGCCGTTTAGCGGCAGCTATCCGTCGCTCACGCTCAAGCAGGAGCAGGCACATATGTTTGAGCGCGAAGTCTGGGAGCAACATAACGTGACTCCAACGGGCCATCCGTGGCTCAAGCCCGTACGGCGGATAAATGGCAACGCGCCGGCCAACGCTGAGTTTTTTCGCGTGGACGGCGGCGAAGTTCATGAGGTCGCGGTCGGACCAATCCATGCTGGCGTCATTGAGCCGGGACATTTCCGCTTTCAATGCGCGGGCGAAGAAGTGTTGCATCTGGAGATTGCGCTCGGCTACCAGCATCGGGGAGTGGAGGAGGCGCTCGTCGGTGGTCCGCATCGCGCAACGATAAGTCAGATTGAGACAGTCGCTGGCGATACCACCGTTGCTCACACCACAGCGTTTGCGACCATCATGGAGGCTCTTGCCGGGACTGAGGCTCCATTGCGTGCGCAATGGCTGCGAGCAATGGCGCTTGAACTCGAACGCTTGGCGAACCACACCGGCGACCTTGGGGCACTGGCCAACGATGTCGCGTTTCTGCCTGCCTCATCGGCCTGCGGCAAAATCCGTGGCGACTTTCTCAACCTCACCGCTCTCATTTGTGGCAACCGTTTTGGGCGCGGCCTCGTGCGACCGGGGGGGTGCCACCACGACCTCGAACCAGAGCGTGCGGGGCAGTTAATGGAGCGGCTGACAACCGCGCTCGCTGATACCGAGCAGGCGGTTGCATGGTTCTGGGATGCCGCATCCGTCCGCGCGCGCTTCGAAAACGTCGGCACGGTTTTTCCCGCTCAGGCCAGAGAGATTGGGTTGGTTGGCCCTGCGGCACGCGCCTGCGGTCTTGTGCGTGATGTGCGTTACGATCACCCGGTTGGCTGGCATCGTTTTGCGCAGATTCCAGTGGCTGTGTGGCCGGGCGGCGACATTTTTGCCCGCGCCCGCGTGCGTTCGCTGGAAATTCAACGCTCCGGCAAATACCTTTGCGAACAACTTCCGTCCCCGGCTGAAGGAGATATACGCGGCGAACTCACAGCGCCTGCGCCCAACACCCTCGCCGTGGCACTCGTTGAAGGCTGGCGCGGCGAAGTCTGTCATGTGGCGCTGACCGACGATGCTGGACGTTTCTGCCGCTACAAGATTATCGACCCTTCGTTCCACAATTGGACCGGAATGACGCTGGCATTGCGCGGCGCAGCCATTTCGGATTTTCCGATATGCAACAAAAGTTTCAACCTCTCCTACTGCGGTTTTGATTTATAACGCCGCACCAAAGCTATGTTCGTCTTTGATACCATTGCCCATCGTCTAAAACGCGGTTGCGAAACAATGGCCTATCCCAAAGGTCCGACACCAACGCTGCCCGACCGCCACGGCGGCGCGCTGAAAGTGGATGCCACTAAATGCGACGACGGCTGCAATGTTTGTGTCCCCGTGTGTCCCACCGAAGCAATTACGCGCCCGACCGGCAAACCGGTTGCACTTGATCTTGGTCGTTGCATCTTTTGCGCCGCCTGCGTGGAAGTTTGTCCGCAAAACGCCATTACTCAAACCCGTGACCATCGCATGGCTGTGCGTCGGCGCGAAGACCTCGTGCTCGGCGAACCAGGCCACGAACAAGTCCGCCTTGCCGCCGCGCTTGACAACAAACTTCGCAAACTCTTTGGCCGCTCGCTACGCTTGCGTGTGGTGAGCGCCGGCGGCTGCGGTGCCTGCGAAGCCGACACCAATGTGCTTGGTACCATTGGGTGGGATCTCAGCCGTTTCGGAATTCAATTCGTGGCCTCGCCGCGCCACGCGGATGGATTGCTCATCACGGGCTGTATTTCAAAGAATATGGAGCTTGCCCTGAAAAAGGCTTGGGACGCGGTGCCCGAGCCGAAAATCGTCATCGCCGTCGGCGCTTGCGCGATTGCCGGCGGACCCTTCGTCGGCAATCCGCAGATTCTGAATGGTGCTGCTTCTGTCGTGCCGGTTGATCTCTACATTCCCGGATGCCCGCCACACCCTTTGACAATCCTCGACGGACTGCTCCGCTTGCTCAACCGCCTGGAGAAGAAACAGCCATTGCTGTGATGTTGCAGCAGGCTGGCGTAAAGGATCTGGTCGTCTGTGACCGGAAGGGGATTTTAAACGGCCGAACGCGTTCCGGTTTGAATGAGGCCAAGATGCAACTCGCGGGTGTCACCAATCCCCGCGACTTGAGCGGTGACTTAGAGGATGCCATGCGTAAAGCGGATGTCTTGATCGGCGTCTCTGGGCCGGGATTGATTGAGGCGAAGGCGCTGCGGCTTATGGTCGCCAGGCCTATCGTTTTTGCTCTGGCCAATCCCACCCCGGAAATCATGCCGGAGGAGGCCGCCGCGAAAGCCTGGATTGTAGCGACCGGTCGGAGCGACTATCCCAACCAAATCAATAACGTGCTGGCGTTTCCGGGCATATTCTGGGGCGCATTGAACTTGCGCGCCCGCCACATCAATGAAGTGATGAAGTTGGCCGTGTCAGCCAGGTCGCGCTATTGTCAACAATATGGAAGGCCGTATTGCCCGTGGGTGGCAGAAATTCCGTCCAGAATCTAAATGATTGATTGGCGGGGATTTGCGACCAAGCTGTACTGGTCATGTTTGAAATTCTCTGGACCGTTC
>DASRLE010000586.1:0-7159 GCA_035648615.1 Saccharimonadales bacterium (SeqCode)
ACTTTCGCGCTGGCCGAATCGAAGGCCGCCGCCGAGCAGTTGCTGGAACGTTTCAAAGCCCAATTCGGCTCGCAATTCTGGATGGCGACACTCAAGTTGAATTAAAATCAGGCGCCTCCTGTTGCTTTTTGATTTGCAGTCCCCTCTGGAAACGCTAATTTCAAGGTGCCATTGTCCGATGGTGTAACGGTAGCACAAAGCCCTTTGGAGGCTTTTGTCATGGTTCGAATCCATGTCGGACAGCCAATTTTATGAGGAAAAGCGATCAGGCAAGTCCGTTTTTAGCCTCTCATTTCATGTAGAGGTTGTAGGCAAGTGCGCTTGCCGGTGGAACCGATTCACCTTAGATTCAGCGATGAATGCCGGAACTTTCGCGTTTTTTTGGAATTATTATTCGAATGTATGCGGAACCATTCGCTCCACATCATCTGCCGCATTTCCATGCTTACTACCAAGAGGCGATGGGAGTTTACAGCCTTTCTCCCGTCGAACTTATTTCGGGGTCGCTTCCTCTTCGGCAGCAACGTTTTGTGGAAAGCTGGGCCGAAATGCATCGTGAAGAATTGATGGAAGACTGGCGGCGGCTGCAGCAGGGCCGCCGGCCACAGCCGATTGCGCCGCTGCAATAAAAACATTATGAGACACGTCGTTTGCAAAGTGAAATCGTTCGCAATTGTTGGGCCTTATACGTTGAATGTTGGCTTTGATGACGGCTTGTTCAGGGAAATCGATTTCAGCCCCATCCTTCAAGGAGAGCTTTACGGACCATTGCGGGATTTGCGCCTTTTCGAACAAGTAATGATAGACGGCGAAGTTCATACCCTGGCTTGGCCTAACGGCGCGGACTTCGATCCAGCAACCCTGCACGATTGGCCTTCGCAGCCTGACGACGTTCTCAGCGCCTTAAAGGACTGGGGGCGCCAGAATGCAACCAAATCGCAAGCGACTTAACGCAACTGTCGATCACTATTCCTCCGCCCTCGCCATGAATATTGATCAAGAGCTTGCCGCCATCCCGCGAGGCCGCACCTGCCGCGGGGTAAACAAAGTAATCATCCAATACTTGCTGGGGTTAAAATCGGACTTCAACGGCCAATGGCTTTTGGACATACCTTGCGGCGACGGTACTTTGCTGGAGACAATCCGGCATTTTTTTCCTAAGGCATGCCTAAGAGGGGCGGACATCGCTCCGCCTGGCCAATCTCCCCACGGCAATTACGCCGCAGTGGATGCCAGCAAGCCCTTTTCCATCTTTCCCGAGCTAAAATTCAATCTGGTCCTGTCGATTAGCGGGGTGCTCGAGTTCGACAACACTCTTCAATTCCTCCAGACTTTGCGCCAGCATCTTGGGGATAAAGGAATTCTCATCGTCAGCAATGATAACGTAATGGGGGTTAGGGACCGCCTGGAGTTCTTTCTCTTTGGGAAAGTTAAACATCCTTACGACATCTTCGTGGTGAGGAACCAGTCTAGTTGGAAAGTAACGCCCATCCACAATTTCGTTCGCAATCTTGAAGATTCAGGTTTTAAAATCAAGGAGATCAAATATATCCCCGTCCTTCCTAAGGACCTGCTGTTGCTGCCACTGGCCCTTCTCATCTATCCGATACAATCGCTCTACATTTGTATGCGCAAGACCGCTATGCCGCTTTGGAAACGCCGGATGATGTATCCTTTCGTTTCACTCCTCTCCCGACACTATCTCATCATTTCGGAACGTGATTGACCAGCGCGAGTGCAAACGAATTGCCCTTCCGCAACATCGCCCCAACACGCCCGAAATCTTCCATCCTGACAAAGACCCTTGCTGATTGACCAAACCGGGGCTATACAGTTTGCCACGTTAATTTCATGCCAACCAAAGTCATTTCTGTGGCCAATCAAAAAGGCGGGGTGGGGAAGACCACGACAACGGTCAATCTCTCCGCCTGCCTGGCCGCCCGGAACCAGCGCGTTTTACTGCTCGACCTCGACCCGCAAGCCAACGCCACCAGCGGCCTGGGCGTGGAAAAAATCGAACGGGCCAGCTCCTACCGGCCCTTGCTGGGGGAAGGCACCCTCCTGGAAAAAATCAAACCGACCGCCTTCGAGCGCTTGGAAATTATTCCCAGCGAAGTCGATCTTTGCGGCGCTGAAATCGAACTGGCCCGGGCCGACAACCACCTGCACCGGCTGGCCCATCTCCTCCAGCCAATCGTCGGAAGCGGGCGCTTTGATTTTATTATGATTGACTGCCCGCCGTCGCTGGGCATCCTGACCCTCAACGCCTTTGCCGCCTCCGATTCCCTGATTATCCCCCTGCAATGCGAGTATTACGCATTGGAAGGAATCTCGATGAGCCATCGCGTTCTCAACCAGGTGCGCGAGAACGGCATCAATCCGCGCCTCGAACTGCTGGGCGTGGTCATGACCATGTTCGACGGACGGACCAATCTCTCCGCGCAAGTGACGGGTGAAGTTCGCAAGCATTTTGGCAACATTGTGTTTGACACGGTCATCCCCCGCGCCACCCGCCTGGCGGAAGCTCCCAGCTTCGGCAAGCCAATCATCTATTACGACAAATACAACCCCGGGGCGGCGGCCTATGAAGTCCTGACCGAGGAGTTGCTGGCCCGGGTGCGGGGCGCAAAACAAACCGCGTGAGAAAGGAATGGGCCGGTGGGATCCGTGACGAAAACAAGATTGTTGTAGCGTCGAGGCTGTGCCTCGACCTGTTGAGCCAGAGGCTCAACTCTACAACCCCTCCGTTCTTTTTGGGCTTTTTGGATTTGCTCGTTGCGAAAGATTAAACGGCTGCGGACTTTGGCAAGAACCCGCTGGCTTGCGCCGAATCTTCTTTTACCCGAGGGCCTGTCGGATTTATCTTGGACGGCCTGATTGCAAACCGTGAATTGATATGCCGAAACAAATTGTCGAAATGCTGGTCGAGTCGGCCACGATGGAGTTGCCCGATACCAAGACCCTCAAGTTGCAGTGGCCGGCCGGGTATGACGTCGAGTTCAAAACCGGCCAGTTCATCACGGTTTATTTCTCCGATGTGCCGGCTTATAAAAGGGCTTACTCGCTCTCTTCTTCCGCGCTGGATCGCGGGTTTTATGAGATCACGGTCAAGCGCGATGGAAAGATGGGCACGCGCATTGTCGATTGGGTCAAGGCGGGCGACAAGCTTTCGGTCATTCCCCCCACCGGCCGCTTTCTGCCGGTGCTGGAGCCGGACCGGCATTTGATTTGCATCGCCGGCGGCTCGGGAGTGACGCCCTTCCGCGCCTTCGGGCGGGAAGCGTCGCGCCGGGGATTGACCACGAAAATTACCGTTCTTTACAGCGTGCGGACGACTTGCGACATCATTTTCAACGCGGAATTTCGCAAGCTGGAGGAGGAGAACCCCCATTTTAAATTTGTCGTGACCTGCACCCGTCTCGCGCCGGAGGATGCCTGGACGGGCCGGCGCGGGCGGATTGATTCGGAATGGGTGCGCCATCATATCGGCGAGTTGAGCAAAACGGTTTTTTACGCCTGCGGCCCCAATGCGCTGGTCGAAGCGACCGAGAAGCTGGTGCTGGAAGAGTTGAAGGTGCCCAAGGAACAGATGAAGGTGGAAAAGTGGGGATGAAACATACTCCTCTTGACACAGCGCATCGCGCGCTCGGCGCGCGAATGATGGAATTCGGCGGATGGGAAATGCCGGTCTTTTACAGCAGCATCATGGAGGAACATCAGGCGGTGCGCGCGACGGCGGGCCTGTTCGACATTTCGCACATGGGAGAAATCCACGCGACCGATGACGCCGCGCTGGAGTTTTTAAATGGAGTCCTGGCCAATGATTTGGGCAAATTGCGTCCGGGCCAGGGGCAATATACTTTTCTCTGCAATGCCCGCGGCGGAGTCATCGACGATCTTTACGCCTATTGTTTGGACGCCGGAGAGTTTCTGCTGGTGGTCAACGCCGGGCGAATCGAGGCGGATGTGGCGTGGCTTGAAAAACAACTCGCCGTCTTTTCCAATCGAGGGCGCCTCGAATTAAAAAATCTTTCGGATGACTTCGGCGCGGTGGCCGTGCAAGGGCCGCAAGCGGCGCAATTCATGGACGCCTGCGTCGAGGCGCGCGAGATCGCGGCCAGTTCATTGCGGAAAAATGAAATCGTCCGCGCGACGTTCGGCGGGCAAACGGTGTTCGTTTCGCGAACGGGTTATACCGGCGAGGACGGCTTCGAGGTTGTGGCGCCAGACGAAGTCACAGAGGCGTTGTGGAATAAAATCCTGGAGGCCGGCCGGCCTTTCGGCTTGAAGCCCGCTGGCTTGGGAGCGCGGGACACCTTGCGCACGGAGGCGGGTTACCCGCTCTACGGGCATGAGTTGGACGAAGAGACCACTCCGCTCGAAGCCGGCCTGGGATTTTTCGTTGCTGTGGAGAAAGGGGATTTTATAGGCCGTCCCGTTTTGGCGAAACAAAAAGCCTTGGGGACAACGAAAAAATTAGCCGCCTTCAAAATGACGGATCGTTCCGCGCCGCCGCGGCCGCATTATCCGATTTGGGTGGGCGGCGGACGGGTGGGCGAAGTGACTAGCGGCACACAAAGTCCTTCCCTCGGCATTGGCATTGGCATGGGCTACGTGCCGTCGGCCTCGGCTGCGGTGGGTACCGCCATCGGGATTGAAATTCGCGGCAAACAAGCCCCGGCCGTCATTGTGTCACGGCCCATTTATCGAAAAGGTTGAAAAAGATTTCCAAGCGCGCCATTGCGCGTAAGCTGCGTTATCGAATATGAACACCAATGTTCCTGCTGATTTAAAGTTTGCCAAGAGCCATGAATGGGTTCGCGTCACCGGAGACGCCGCCGTCATCGGCATCAGCGACCATGCCCAGCATGAGTTGACCGATGTCGTTTTTGTGGAATTGCCCACGGTAGGCCGCAAGGTAAAAGCGGGCGAAGCTTGCGCAGTCGTCGAGTCGGTCAAGACGGCCAGTGATATTTATGCGCCGATCAGCGGCGAAGTGGTGGAGACCAATCCGCAGTTGGCCCAGCGGCCGGAATGGGTCAACAGCGCGCCTTACGGTGACGGTTGGTTTTTCAAACTTAAAGTGTCGGACGCGACGGAATTAGACCGCCTGCTCTCGCCTGAAAATTATTCTCGACAGATTACCTCCTGACAGGCCGAGCCTGTATTCCTGTCTCTCATAGTCTGCATAAATCTTTCTTGCAGAGTGGGTTGAGAATTGCTATCAATCAAATTCAGCCTGAGCAAGATCGCGTGAACACTATGAAACAACGGCTCCGACTGCTGCATTTGGAGGACGATCCGCGCGATGCCGAACTTATCGAATCTCTGCTTGAACAGGAAGGGCTGGCCTGTGACCTTGTGCGCGTCAAGTCCCAGGCGGAGTTTGAGCAAGCGGTCGTGCAAGGGGATTTTGACCTCATTCTTTCGGACTTTTCCCTGCCGCAGTATGACGGTCTTGCCGCGCTGGCCCTCGTCCGGAAATTGCGTCCGCATATTCCGTTCATTCTTGTCTCCGGCACGGTGGGTGAGGATGGCGCGATTGACAGTTTAAAAAGCGGCGCGACTGATTACGTCCTGAAAACCCGGCTGATCCGGCTGGGACCGGCCGTGCGCCGGGCCTTGAAGGAAGCGGAACTCATCGCCGAACGCAAAAAGGTCGAGGAGCTATTCCAAAAAATCCTGGAGAATTTGGAAGATCTTATTTCCGTGGTGGATTTGCGGGGCAGGCGGGTTTTTTGCAGTCCCTCTTATCGCTATATCTGCGATGACCCCAAAGCGTTGATCGGCGCCGATGCGTTCGAGGAAATCGTGGCGGAAGATCGCGAACGCATTCGCCACATTTTCATCCAGACTTCCTCGACCGGCCAGGCGCAACGGGCCGAATACCGCATCGTGGCCAAGGACGGCGTGATTCGCTACATGGAGTCCCAAGCCAGCGTCATGCGCGACGAAGAGCATCGCATCGCCAATGTCCTTTTAGTTTCGCGCGATATTACGCAACGAAAGCAAGCTGAGGAAAGAATCCGTGAACAAGCCGCGTTGTTGGACAAGGCGCAGGATGCCATTTGCCTAAATGACCTGTCGCAGCAAATTCTTTACTGGAACAAAAGCGCCGAGCGGCTTTATGGCTGGACGGCGGAAGAAGCCGTTGGAAAAAATGCCAACGAACTGCTCTTGCCCGGCGATTTGGACCATCCCTTGAAGGCCCTGCGGGAATTGATTCGGCGCGGCGAGTGGAAAGGGGAGCTGTATCAAGCAGACCGCGCCGGCCGCGAACTGATTGTGGAAAGCCGCTGGACGCTGATGCGCGACGATCGCGGGCAGCCTAAATCCATCCTGGTCATTAATACCGACGTCACGGAGAAAAAGCAGACCGAAGCTAAATTTTTGCGCACGCAACGCATGGAAAGCATCGGGGCTTTGGCCGGCGGAATCGCCCACGACTTGAATAACGCCCTCGCCCCCATCCTGATGGCGGCCGATCTTCTCGAAATCGAACTGACCAGCGAAAGCGGGCGAAAAATGCTGGAAACGATGCGGTCCAGCGCGATCCGAGGTTCGGAAATGGTCAAACAGATTCTTTCCTTTGCTCGTGGCGTGGGCGGAGAACATAAAACACTTTTGCTCAAAGATCTTGTAGCCGGCATGGAAACATTTGTGCGCGGGACCTTTCCCCGTTCCATTCGAATCGAAACCCGTTTGCAAGAAGACCTGCCCCCGATCAGGGGCGATGCGACCCAGATACACCAAGTCCTCTTGAACCTGTATGTCAATGCGCGGGACGCCATGCCCAACGGTGGATTGCTGGTCATTGCAGCGGCCACCGTCGAGGAGGCAAACCTGCCCAGCGGCGCGGAAATCTCCGGGCGGCATATTGTCATCAGCGTCACCGACAACGGCCAAGGCATTGCGCCGGAGGCGATCGAGAAAATCTTCGATCCGTTTTTTACCACCAAAGAGATTGGCAAGGGAACCGGACTTGGGCTTTCGACCGTCCTTAGTATTGTCAAAACTCATCTCGGATTTGTCAAAGTTTCGAGCGAACTCGGCAGGGGGACGACGTTTCAAGTGTTCTTGCCAGCAGCGGGGATATCCACGCCAGCCATCATCGAACCGCAGCCCTCTATCGTGCCCACTCCCAAAGGGGACCTGATTT
>DASRLE010000587.1:0-4445 GCA_035648615.1 Saccharimonadales bacterium (SeqCode)
CCTCCGGTCGAAACCCCGCCCGCCGCGCCCGTTCCCGACGAAAAGCATTTCACGGTGCCTGTGCATACCCATGCGCCCGCCGCCCTTATCCAAAAGCCCAGTCGTCCGTTGGAGATCGCGGCCAAGGAAGGGGATAAAACCGTCCGCATCAAATCTTTCAAGCGCACCGACTGCCAGGAGGTCGGCAAGGACCACTTCGATGAAACCGTTTCCGGTTTCTTGGAAAAAGTTGGCCAGACCAACATCATCAGCATCAGCCCCATCAATTACAGCTACATGGAATTAGGCAGCCGGACCATCCTGACGGATTACGGCGTCCTGATTGTTTTCAAAGGATGAACGCCACCCAGCCGCCCGAGCCCCCGCTTCTCTCCACCAAAGCCATCCCCGTGCGGGAACGCCTCATTTTCGCCATGGACGTCCCTACCGTCGCCGAAGCCAAGGCGCTGGTCGAACAACTGGGCGACGCTGTCGTCTTTTATAAACTCGGCCTGGAAATTTTCATGGCGGGCGGCTACTACGAATTGATCTCCTGGCTGCGCGAGAGAAACAAAGAGGTTTTCGTCGATCTGAAATTTTTTGACGTTCCGCAAACCGTCCAATCCGCCGTGGCCCAGCTCACGCGCCACGACGTACGCTTCGTCACCGTCCACGGCAACGACGCCATTCTCGCCGCCGCTGTCAAACATAAGAACAATTTGAAAATCCTGGCCGTGACCGCCTTGACCAGCCTGGACCAGGCTGATTTGCAAGACCTTGGCTTCGCCTGCGACGTTCAGACCCTGGTCTTGTCCCGCGCCAAGCGCGCCCTGGCTCTCGGCTGCGACGGCGTTATTTCCTCCGGCTTGGAAGCGCGGCCTTTGCGCGCCAGTTTGGGCCGGAATTTCCTCGTCATCACCCCAGGCATTCGGCCCGTCGCAAATACGTCCGACGATCAAAAAAGAAAAGTCGATATCGAAGACGCCTTTTTAAACGGAGCCGATTACATCGTCGTAGGCAGGCCGATCAAGCAAGCGCCCGCTCCTCGCGCCAAAGCCGAAGAAATCCAAAAACGCATCGCCGCGTTATTTAAAGTGAATGCGTTGAAAACGTGATATGTTTCTTAGGTGGGGACGGCCCAGCGGGCCGACCCTGCCTTTGCCGGCTTGCCTAGATTCCCTCTTGGTTTCCCTGCCCTCTGCTGCTATCCTGTCCCCCGTGACAGGCAACGACCTATTTTCTGCCGCACCCAAATCCGCCAACGCCGCTGAACCCGCCGGCTCGAATACTCCACTGCCCCAGCCCCTGGCCGCCCGCATGCGCCCGCGCGCGCTGGACGAGTTCGCCGGGCAGGCCCACATCCTCGCTCCCGGCCAGCTTCTCCGCCGCGCCATTGAGGCTGACCGCGTGCAGTCGCTTATTTTTTACGGCCCTCCCGGCACCGGGAAAACCTCTCTGGCCCAAATCATCGCGCGCCAGACCCGCAGCAAATTCGAGCGGCTCAGCGGCGTTGAATCCAACGTCGCGGATATGCGCCGCGTGCTGGCGGCGGCGGGTAATCGGCTCGAGAATACCGGGCAGTCAACTATTCTTTTCATCGACGAAATCCATCGCTTCAACAAGGCGCAGCAGGATATTTTGCTGCCCGATGTTGAAAGCGGCGTGGTCCGCCTGATTGGGGCAACGACGCACAACCCGTTTTTCTTTGTCAATTCCCCGCTCGTCTCTCGCTCGCAGATTTTCGAGTTGCGTCCGCTTTCCGAGGAAGATTTGCGGCAGCTCATGCTGCGCGCTTTGCAGGACGCCGAACGCGGCCTCGGCCACCTCAATATCCAGGCTGATGATGAAGCCTTGCGCCATCTGGCGCGGGTCGCGGATGGCGATGGACGCAAGGCGTTAAACTCACTGGAGATCGCCGCCCTCACCACCGAGCCGGCTGCTGATGGCGTGGTGCATATCGACTTGACTGTCGCCGAACAGTGCATCCAAAAAAAGGCAATCGTTTACGACGGCGATGGGGACGCGCATTACGACACGATTTCAGCCTTCATAAAATCGATGCGCGGCAGCGATGTCGATGCCGCCTTGTATTGGCTGGCCAAAATGATTCACGCCGGCGAAGACCCGCGCTTCATCACCCGCCGCATTCTCATCTGCGCCGCCGAGGATGTCGGCCTGGCTGATCCGATGGCGCTGGTTTTTGCGGCCGCCGCCCATCAAACCGCTGAATTCGTCGGCTGGCCCGAAGCGCGCATTCCCATTGCTGAAGCCGCCATTTACATCGCGACCGCCCCCAAAAGCAACAGCGCCTATCTCGCCATCGACGCCGCCCTCGCCGACGTCCGCGCGGGCCGCACGCTGGCCGTCCCTGAGCGCTTGCGCGACGCCCACTATGCCGGCGCCAAACGCCTCGGCCATGGCGAGGATTACCAATACGCGCATGATTTCCCCGGCCACTTCGTCCCCCAGGATTATCTCGGCGCGGCCAAAAAATATTACGAGCCGACCGCCGAAGGCTCGGAAAAAAAAATCAAAGAACGCCTCGAAAAATGGCGGGACCAGATCGACGCTGTGCGCGCCGCGCCCGGTCCCGTTTTCCCGCCATGAGTTCCGAACTCCTTTTTCACAAACGCCAGCTTCGCCAGAAACTTCGCGCCATGCTCAAAACCATGTGCGCCGCCCCCAACCCGGCCGACTCGCTGCGCGCCTGCGATTTGTTGCGTCAACAATCGGTTTGGAAAAATGCGCGCTCCGTTCTTTTTTATACGCCTTTGCCCGGAGAACTGGACTTGACCTCGCTCCATTTCGAGGCCGTCACCCAGGGAAAGATCATCGCCCTGCCTCGGTTCATCGAAGCGCGGGGCGAATACGACGCCTTCCAAATCCATAACGCCGCCCAGGACTGCATCCCTGGGAAATTCGGCATTCGCGAACCCGCCGCGCATTGCGCCCCTTTGCCATTAATGCATCTGGACTTAATTATGACCCCTGGAGTAGGCTTCGACCTGACTGGACACCGGCTTGGCCGGGGTCAGGGCTACTATGATCGATTGCTGGCGCGGGCCAAAGGGGTGAAATGCGGGGTGGCCTTTGACCAGCAAATCATGGAACACATTCCGGGCGAGACGCACGACGTCCCTATGAATTGTATTTTGACACCGACACGCTGGCTGGAAATGGCCGGGTAAGTTTGCCGTTCGACATGAATTCACCCATTATTGCGGGAGCCGTTCTATTTCCGGCGGGCTTGGTCGCGGGCTTTTGTTTGCGGTGGTGGCGCGAACGCACCCTCCGCGCCGGCCTCGAACAGCAAACCAGCGCCATTCTTGACAACGCCCGCCGCGATGCGGAATCCATCCGGCGCGACGCCCGTTTGGCCGCCAACGAAGAAGCCCTCAAAACGCGCACAGAAACCGAACAAGCCATGGCCGCGCGACAAAAAGAACATGCCGTCGTCCAACAACGCCTCATCGCCCGCGAAGAACTCGTCAACCGCCAATTGGAAAATCAGGTGCGCGAAGAAAAAACCATTCGCGGCGATCGCGAACAGCTCGCCGCCAAAACCAGCGAAGTCGAAGCCCTCCGCCGCGAGGCCGCCGAGCTGGTCGCTCAGCGCCGTCAACAATTAGCAGGCCTCTCCAAGTTGAGCGAAAACGACCTGCGCGCCGCCTATCTCAAGCAAGTCGAACAAGAAAGCCTGCGCGACGCCGCCAGCCTCTCCCAGCACATCCTCGAAGAAGCCAAGACCAAGGCTGAAGAAAAGGCCCGCCAAATTATCAGCACCGCCATCCAGCGTTACGCCGGCCACCATAGCTTCGAAACCTCCACCGCCACTGTCAATATTAAAGGCGAAGAAATGAAAGGCCGCATTATTGGGCGCGAAGGCCGCAACATCCGCGCCTTCGAAGGCGCCACCGGCGTCACCGTCCTGATTGACGACACTCCCGGCGCGGTCGTCCTTTCCGGCTTTGATCCCGTCCGCCGCGAAATCGCGCGCGAAGCCATGGAACGCCTAATCCTCGACGGCCGCATTCATCCCGCGCGCATCGAAGAAGTTGTGGCCAAGACCTCGCAGGAAATGGACGAAGTCATCGTGCGCACCGGCGAAGAAGCCGTCATGAAACTGGGTCTGGCCCCCATGCACGCCGAGTTAATCAAACTCCTTGGCCGCCTCCATTTCCGCCACAGTTTCTCCCAAAACATCCTGCAACACTCGATCGAAGTCGCCCAACTCATGAGCCTGATGGCCGCCGAACTCGGCATCGACATCGTCGCCGCCAAGCGCGCCGGCCTGCTCCACGACATCGGCAAAGCCGTCAACCATGAAATCGAAGGCGCGCACGCCATCGTCGGCGCCGAGATCGTCCAGCGCTATGGCGAGAGCGAAGCCGTCGTCAACGGCGTGGCCTCCCACCACGGCGAAGTGCCGCACACCGGCCTGCTCGGCATCCTGGTTAGCGCCGCCG
>DASRLE010000588.1:0-2668 GCA_035648615.1 Saccharimonadales bacterium (SeqCode)
GTACAGTTCATTCACGTAATCCAAAATGTAAATGGCCCGCAACCCCCGTTGCTCGAGATGCGACGTCAACTCGTCATAAGCTGTCCAGTCATAGACGCCCTCCTTGCCTTCCGTCCCTTCCCAACTGAAATCCATTCGCACAAACTTGAACCCCGCATTCGTGATCAAGTCGAGATCGTCCGTATGCCCGGTAATGAAATGAATATTGACGCCTACGCTCTCGGGAATTCCCGGCGTCGGAATCTGAGCGCACAGAATCCCCGGCAACAAACCTGACAAAAGGGCAAGCATCTTCATGGTTCCGAAAGCAATCACCCATGACTGACTTTTGTCAACCACAAGCTCACTATATCCTTTAGCCTTCAGCCTTCAGCCTTTAGCCTTTCCCCATGATAAAGCGCGCGGAACGACCCCGAATACCCGCCCTCATCGTGTTGCTCATGGGGATGGCCGGCGCGGCGGGGGTTTTTGGGCGCGACGCGGGCGCGTCCGATATATCGGACAACCCTGGAAAACAGAGGAATGCGCCATTTGACGGACGTCCGTGGAACATTTCGACGGGAAATCTATCCGTCCAATACATCCAGGCCTCGCCCATGGGGGCATATCCGCATCCGGGGTTTCGGGAGCCTCCACCTTCGGCGGAATCCCTGGCGCGCCTGAAGAGTCTCGGTTTGGTGGCGGATGAGGACTATGTGGGTTGGGGCGCGGTCGAGCCGGAGGAAGGTCATTGGGCCTGGGAACAACACGATGCCATGGAACGCGCCTTGCACGCGGCTGGGTTGAAATATGTCGCCTACACCTGGGTCCATTTCCCTCCGCTCTGGCTGAGAAACCAACCCAAGGAGCGGACCCTGATGCGTTGCCTGGAACATCAGCAAGAAGCTTTTTATCTGTCCATTTTCGACCCGCGCACCATCCAATGGTACGACCACTTTTACAAAAATCTGCACGACCATTTCGGAAACAGGATTGACGACGTTTACGCCTGCATTCTCGGCCCGTACGGCGAGGGCAATTATCCGTTATTCGTGCCGGATTGGGTGAAGATGGGCCATTGCCACGAGGGGTATTGGTGCGGGGACGATTATGGCATGGCCGCCTTTCAAATCGCCATGAAACGGCTCTATCACGACATTGCCGCGCTGAACCACGCCTGGGGTTCCGATTACCGCACCTTCGACGACGTTCGCCCGCCCAAGGAACTGGCTGATGAAAAATTTGTGCCGTCTCCCAAGGCATTCCCGACAAGCCTCGACAAACGGCGCTGGCTCGATTTCATCACCTGGTATCACCAGGCGATTATTGACTTCGCCGAGCAATCGCTTCGCACCGTGTTAAAATATTTTCCGGCGGAAAAAGTTCGCATGAAGCCGGGTGGAACGGGCGCCGGAATCAACCCGCTTTTTTTCGGCACCTACTGTCCCGGCTACGCGAAGATGGCGCAGCCTTATCGGATTGTCCTCCAGCCGGCCGATTGCCAGGGCGTGATCTTTGCCGATAAATGGGCCGCGACCGCCTATCAATTCTACGGCGTCAAAGAATGCACCGAACCGGCTGGCGACCTGGACGAAAACAATTTCGTGCGGCGCATGTTCTGCGATGCCTCCTGCGGCGCGGCCCAGCTTTTCACTTACGAATTCGAGATGCACGCCAGCAACATGCAGCGCTACGTCCATCTCTTCACCGGGAAACCGGGGGAAACCCAGATTGCCATCTATTGCCCGACGACCCTCTACCGGCTCGGCGGCAACCTGCAACCGACCATCACGGCGGCGGCTTCTTTGCGCGACTTGTGCGACTTCGATGTGCTGGACGAACTTCTCATCGCCGACGGCGCGCTCATCGTCCCCCGCTACCGAACGCTGGTGCTTTGCCAGGACGCTATCATTGACAGTCCGATTCTCGACAAGCTTGAACAATTCCAGCGCAACGGAGGCAAGATTATTTCCATCGGCCGGCGGGCGCTGGAGGACGTCCAAGGGCATCCGTGGAGTGGGGCGCTGCCGATCACTGAAGTTCCCGCGCGCGCGCCTGACAAGCAATGGCTTCTCCGTCTGGCCGAACAATTGGCCGGCGAGCAAGGATGCGACGGGGTGCTGGATGGACTCTGGACCTGTCGGCGCGGCAAACAGGTCTTCGTCTATAATTCCCAAAAGCATCCCGTCGCGGCGAAAATCGATGGGCAGGCCATCGAGGTGGCGGCGCACTCGATTTGGTTCAACTGACCTTCGGCGTCCGCCGAAACACCTTATACACCGCCGCCTGGTCAATCGTTTTGATGGTCATCTGATCAATGTTCACATGCGGCGGACGCGACGCCATCCAGACCAGCGTCTCCGCAATATCCTCGGGCAACAGCGGGCGCACCCCCTCGTAAACTTTGTCAGCCTTGGCCTGGTCGCCCTTAAAACGCACGGTGGAAAATTCCGTCCGCGCCATGCCCGGATCGAGCGAGCCGATGCGGATGCCGGTGCCATTCAATTCCAGCCGCAAAACCTCAGTGATTTTGAGTTCCCCTGCCTTCGCCGCGCAATAAGCCGCGCCACCCTCGTAAGCGAAATGGCCCGCGACCGACCCAATATTCAAAATGGAGCTGCCAGCATCCTTCGGCATCAAAGGGAGGATCGCCCGAACCATGCGCAAAACCCCCAGCACATTGGTTTGC
>DASRLE010000589.1:0-4002 GCA_035648615.1 Saccharimonadales bacterium (SeqCode)
CTTTGCGGCAAGCGATTGGCTTCTCGGGAGTCGGTCTGCATAGCGGCAATCGCGTGTCGATGACGTTTCTGCCCGCGCCCCCTGGGTCGGGCATTCGCTTCCGCCGGGTTGACCTGGAGGGCAAGCCGGAAATCGAGGCGCGGGTGGATTATGTTTCGACGACGAATCGCTCGACTTCGCTCTCGAAGGGCAACGCCAAAATTCATACGGTGGAACATGTCCTGGCCGCCTTCGCCGGGCGCGGCATTGATAATGCCATTATTGAGCTGGATTCCAATGAGCCGCCGATCGCCGACGGCAGCGCCCGCGAGTACGTCAGAATGATCCAGGAGGCCGGCGTGGTGGCGCAGGATGAGCCGCGCGAGATCTTTCGCATTCAAACGCCGCTCTCGATCGAGAGCGGTGAGACTACGATTTCGATTTTTCCCTACGACGGCTTGAAGATCACTTGCACCAGCGCGGATGCGAAGGGGCGTTTTACCCAATATTATAGTGTCGTGGTGACGCCGGAAACATGGGAACGGGATTTGGCCCACGCCCGGACTTTTTGTTTTTTCGAAGAAATCGAATTTCTGATCAAAAACGGATTGATCAAGGGCGGCAGTTTGGAAAATGCGGTGGTCATCCGGGATGATGCCATTTTGACGAATGAGCCGCTGCGCTATCCCGAGGAATTTGTCCGGCACAAGATTCTGGATATTATTGGTGACTTGTCCCTGGCGGGCGGACCGATTGCCGGGCATGTCGTGGCGGTCAAACCGGGCCATAGCGCGAATTGCGAACTGGCCCGGCTCATCAGTTTTGAAATGCGCCGGCCGATGGAGACGGCGCAGACCTTCGCGCCTCCGCCCCAACCGGCGCCGAAGCCGGAGGAGGCGGTCACGTTGCGCGACGGCGATGAGTTGGACACGGCGCGGTTGATGAAGATTTTGCCGCATCGTTATCCCTTTCTGATGGTGGACAAAATTACCAAGATTGAGGGAAACAAAATCTCCGGCCTCAAAAACGTCACGGCCAATGAACCCTATTTCCAAGGTCATTTTCCCAACCACCCCATCATGCCCGGCGTGTTGCAATTGGAAGCCATCGCCCAAGTGGCCGGCGTGATGATGCTGCGGCAAGCGGAGAATTTTGGGAAACTGGCCTATTTCATGTCCGCCGACAGTGTGCGCTGGCGCAAGCCGGTGCGCCCCGGCGACGCGCTGGTCATCGAAGTGGAACTCATCAAGTCGCGCGGAAAGATCGGCAAAGCCAAAGGCGTCTGCTCGGTCAACGGCGAACCGGTCAGTGAAGCGGAAGTGACTTTTATGCTCTTTGACCGACAATGAACAAAATTGCCCCCACCGCAGTCATCGATCCCAAGGCGAAGATCGGACAGGATTGCCGGATTGGCCCTTACTGCGTGATTGGTGAAAATGTGACGCTGGGGGACCGTTGCCAGTTGCATTCCCATGTGGTCATCGACGGCCATACGACCTTGGGCGAAGACAACGAAATCTTTCCTTTCGCCAGCATTGGCTTGAAAACCCAGGATTTGAAATGGAAGGGCGGACTGACCCGCACCCAAATTGGCAGTCACAATACTTTTCGGGAATACGTCACCGTCAACAGCGCGACTGGCGACGGCGAGGTGACGACGGTCGGTTCGCATAATCATATCCTTGCCTATTGTCATATCGCGCACAATGTGACGCTGGGCGATCATATTATCATGTCCAACGTCGCCACGCTGGCCGGGCATATTGTGGTCGAGGATCGGGCGATCATTGGCGGTCTGGCGGCGGTGCATCAATTTTGCCGAATCGGAAAAATGGCGATTATTGGGGGGTGCTCGAAGGTGGTGCAGGACGTCCCGCCGTTTATGCTGGCTGATGGCAATCCCGCCCAAACGCGGACGATCAACAAAGTCGGCTTGGAGCGCAATGGAGTTTCCGAAGAAGCGCAAACGGCCCTCAAACAGGCTTACAAAATTCTTTTTCGGGAAGGCCTGACCATTCCTAACGCCTTGGTGCGCATCGAGTCCGAGTGGCCGTCCCTGCCCGAGATTCGGCATTTGGTTGAGTTTGTTAGAGCCAGCGCACGGGGCATTAGCAAATAGCGTGTAAGGTCATAGCGGGGCAAGATCTCAGGGAACGCCTGATTGTCCTGCCCGGATTAAACCATTACAAAGGGAGCTATGATAGAGGCAAAGACGATTCTGGTAGCGGAGGATGACGAGAACGATATTTTCTTTCTGCAACGTCTTTTGTCGCGAGTTGGGGATTATAAAATCCAGATTGTGCGAAACGGTTCGCAGGCCATTCACTATTTAGCCGGGGATGGAGAGTTTCATGATCGCCACGCCTTTCCTTTGCCCTGTTGTATCATTCTCGATTTAGGTCTGCCGCAAAAAGATGGGTTGGAGATTCTGGCGTGGCTCAAGGCGCATCCGCAGCATTCCGCCATTCCCGTTCTGGTTTGCAGCGGCTCGGCACTGCCCGACCACATGGAGCGCGCGCAGAACCTCGGGGCTGTTTCATTCCTGACCAAGCCGGCGGACCTCACTCAAATGTCCTCCTTTATGGACAGGGTCAAAAAGCATTGGCCACCGCCCCAAAATCTCGCGCCTCACCGGTCGCAGAACATTCGGGCCTAAGGGCGGCTTTAAATCGCGAGGCCGGTAAAACTGGGCGGTTGAACTTTTAGGTTCTTGCGGTTACTGATTAAGCCATGCACAAAGATGAGTCCGGCTCAGGGGCGAGACCGAAACCGCGCGGCAAGCGCAAACCGCTGCCCCGCTCCTTCAAGGATTTAACGCCCAGCAAGCATTTCAACCCCCGCACCTTCTTTTTCGAGCTGGTCTGGAAAACATTGTTGACGCGGCGCACAGGCGAGCATGTCCGCCCCAAATTTCCCAAGCTCATCCACGGCCAGGTCGCGCTGACCTGGATCGGCCATGCCTCCTTTCTGGCCCAGTTTAACGATTTGAATGTGCTGATTGATCCGAATTTCGCCAACTGGCTCTTTTTGGTGAAGCGCATTCGGCGTTCGGGATTGAAGATTCAGGACCTGCCCCGGGTCGATGTCATTTTGCTGACCCACGCGCACTTCGACCATTTCCATCGCCCGACCTTGCGGCGGTTGCACTCGCCGAAACTGGCCATTATGCCGTGGGGCATGGGCGACCTGGCGGCTGACTTGGGCTTCGAGCGCATTATTGAACTGCAATGGTGGGAAAGCTTCTCGCATGGCGATTGGAAGATTACGCTGACGCCCTCCAAGCATTGGGGCGCCCGGGTGCTGCGCGATGACCACCGAGGCTACGGCGGCTTTTTGATCGAGCATCAGGGCCGCCGCCTCTATCACGCGGGGGATAGCGCTTATTTTTCGGGATTCAAGGAAATTGGCCGCACCAACCCGCCGGAGATCGCCATGCTGCCCATTGGCGCTTATTACCCCGATTCCTTTCGCAAGGTTCACATGGGGCCGGACGAAGCGCTCAAGGCGTTTCATGATCTCCAGGCGAAATGGCTTGTTCCCATGCACTATGGGACCTTCAAATTGTCCTTTGAAGCCTTGGACGAACCGCCCCGCTGGCTCAAGGAATTGGCCGACACCAATGGCCAAAGCCACCATCTGCAGATCTTACAAGAAGGGGTCCCAACCGTCTTTTAACCACTACAAATAGTAGTGGAACCAGTCTTAATACTACCTGTTGTGTTTTTGTTGGGGCCATGCCTAAACAACCCACAGTTTTGTAAAATGCGTGTGAACTTTTAACTTGTTTACCTTCAGAGTGTTGCATCCAGTTCCGTAAAAAACGGCTAAAATAAAAGAAAAAACTTATTGTCAAAGAGGGGCAATTTTCCTATTGTCCCGCCTAATGCACCGTTTTTGGTGCGAGGGGTGAACTGTTTTCACCCTAAGAAAACGCATAAAAACGTTCAACCCACAACATCGCAGGAGGAACATAATGACAAATAAATGGACAATCGGTTTGGCCGCCTTAGGGCTGGTCAGCCT
>DASRLE010000590.1:0-2237 GCA_035648615.1 Saccharimonadales bacterium (SeqCode)
GATCAATGGCGTGCTGAACTTCGTTGCGAAACGAAATATCGGCAGGGTGAAGCGGTTCACTGCGCAACGAGTCAGCGAAATAGAAAAGGGCGGCGCAAATGGCCAGACAACGAAGGAGAGAAATTTTCACGGGCGTTTGGGTGTTAGCAGCTTGAAAGTTACTTCGATGGGCGTATGCAAGGGGGGCAGCATATTGCTGTTGATTTGCCAGATTTGGTCATTGTCACTTCCTGGACGGGGATTATTCACCATCGCGTCCAGATCGTCAATCATGGCCACGATGGAGCCATCGTGCTGCGCAATAAACGTTCCATTAACCACTCGCGAGCCATTGTATGTCCACGGACCGCGAGCGACATTCGTATGAGTGGTCAAATTCACCAGGCAATCCTCGGCCCGCACCTGCTTGCGTCCGTCGGGCAGACTCCAAGCGAATTCAATGCTGATCGGGTCGCCCGCGATGGCCAGCCTCCGGCCGGGAGGTTGATTGACATGAAAGGGCACGCTGGGCGCGTTCAGCAAAGCGGGTGTTGGCGGCGCGCCTTTGGCGCCGATCAGGAGCATGGCAAGCTGGATGTGGTATTGCTCGGTTTCGGTGGCGAGCAAGCTTTCATAGGCTTTGCCTTTAGAGTTGACAAGCAGGTATTCAATCAAGCCGTCGTTCATGTTCAATTGGGCGGGAAATTGCACAGACTTGCGGCTTTTATCGAAGCGCACTGCGCCCAATTGAAAAATGTCCGGGCTGATTTGCCGGAGCGGTTGATTGGTAATGTCGGGTTGTGCGCCGGCGTGGAGCGTGGCCAGCAGGAAGAACCACAAAATCCGCCGGCCTTTTACTCGCCTTGGCATATCTGGCAGGCGACGCGCAAAAGGGAGTCGATTTCCGAATCCGTGCCGATGGTGATGCGCAGAAAGTCCTTTGTCTCCGGGGCATTGAACCAACGGACGAGAATCCGGTGCGCGCGCAGTTTCTCCAGCCACGCTCCCGCCGAAAAGCGGGGCGGACAGGCCAAGATAAAATTGGTTTGACTCGGCAGAACGTCAAAACCCAGGAGCGCCAACTCCCGACTCAAGCGCTCCCGGGTGGCCACGATGCGTTTGAAATTGGCGCGGTAATACGGCAGATCGGAAAGGGTGGCCAAGGCGGCGGCCTGGCCCAGCCCGTTGACGTTGTAGCTGTCGCGAATCTTTTGCAGGGCTTCGATTAAGCCGGAATGGCCGGCGAAGTAGCCGACGCGTTGAAAGCACAGGGAGTAGGCCTTGGAAAAAGTCCGCGCCACCAGCACATGGGGAAACTTCAGGGCGAGGGAAAACGCGTTTTCGCGGGCGAAATCAACATACGCTTCATCCAGGATGACCACGCCCTTTTGCGCAGCGCAAAGTTCTTCTATTTGACTCAATGGATAGCCGCGTCCGCTGGGGGCATTGGGCGTGGTTAGAAAAGTGAGGGCCGCCGCAAAATCCCATTGGCTGTGCTGAAGAGGCGGCAGCGAAAAATCCCTGGCCAGCGGCACGGCGTTGCAGAGCGCACCGTGAATGTTGGCCAGGACGGGATACAGTGAATAGCTGGGAGTGAAAAACTGGACGGTCGCCTTCGACCGCGCGACATTTTTAGTGGCCGCAGGTTCGACAAACGCCCGGGTCGCCAAGGCCAGCAATTCATCCGAGCCATTGCCGACAATGAGATTCTCGGGCTGGCATCGATGGAGTTTGGCCAGTTTGAACCGCAACGCATCCGCAGTCGGATTCGGGTACCGCCGCAGGCGTTCATCGACCGCCTCCCGAACGGCGGCGATGACCTTGGGCGAAGGCGGGTACGGGTTTTCGTTGGTGTTGAGCTTGATCAGTCCTTTGATTTTTGGCTGTTCACCCGGCACATAGGGATGCAGTTTTTGGACGAGGGGGCGGACCAGCGATTGCCAAGTGGTTGAAGCCATAAACACGCTCGGACGTTATCTCGTTCGATCGATGGATTGGGAAATGAGACTGGGCTGCGATCCACCGCGGGAACGCCTCACCAAAAACACGACCAGCACGACCGCGATAGTCAATAATGAAAAGGCCATGATAAAAAAGGCGATTTGCGTGCCGCTCGAAGCACTGACATTGGCGGGTGGCGCAAAAGGAGGAACGGCTGGCGGAGGCTCGACTCGAACTGGCCGTGCCGGAGGCTCAACGGGCGGAGTCTCCGCGATATGGGCCGGTAGGGGGGTGACGACAGGCGGAGAGGGAGCAAC
>DASRLE010000591.1:0-9724 GCA_035648615.1 Saccharimonadales bacterium (SeqCode)
GGCGCGTGCGCCGTGGCGTGGAATGCCGCTTCGGGCGCCGCCGCCTTGGCTCATGACTATGCGATAGGGAACGTCGCTCGCGCTTTGCAGGCTGGAAATGCGACCGCCCGGGCGTATCTGGATTCGAGCGCTTTTTTTCGGGCCGCCGAAGGTTTCTCCCACTATGCCGGCTGGCTCAATATTTTATGGGTCGCGCCGATGCTGTGGTGTTGGCGGGTCGCTTCGCGCGCATCACGGGGCGTGGAGTCGCAGCGTCTTTGATGGCGTCGGGCGACGCTCCTTGCGGCAGCGTATTGTGCGTTAACCAGTAATGCTTGATGGCCTTGACCATGTCCTCGAGTTTGTTGGCTTCGGACGGCTTGGTCAGAAAAGAATTTGCGCCCAAACGGTAGGCGGCCACAACGTCCACCTCTTCTCCAGAAGCGGTCAACATAACGACCGGCAACGCCGTTCCACTTTGCTGGCGGATCCATTTGAGGACATCCAAGCCCATCACGTAGGGCAATTTCAAATCCAGCAGGACGAGGCACGGCAAAGGAAATTTGTCCCGGTCGGCGAATTTGCCGGCGCCTTGCAAATAATCGATCGCCTGCTGTCCGTCGCTGGCGACCTGAATCGAGTTCTCGACCCCCGCCTTCTTCCAGGCGTGCTTGAGCAGGAAAACATCGTTGGGATCATCTTCGACTTGGAGAACGGGCTTCATTTTATTCCTTTTTCATCTGAATCCAGAAATTGCTGCCCTTGCCCGGAACCGATTCAAAGCCGACGTGCGCGCCCATGCGTTGGGCGGCTTTGCGCACGATAGTCAGGCCGATGCCGGTGCCCTCGTATTCGGCGGTGGGATGAATGCGCTCGAACAACCGAAAAATTCGTTCGTGGTTTTCGGGAGCAATGCCGATGCCGTTGTCTTTAACCCACAGTCGAATCGAAGAGAGGTTGATGGCTTCCGCCGAAATCTCCAGGCGCGGGGTGGTTCCGGCTGAAACAAATTTTGCGCCATTGGTCAGCAGGTTCGAGAGGCATTGCGCCAAAAGCGCTTCATTGCCCACGACCCTTGGCAAGACGCCCTTGATTTCAATTTCCGGTTTGATCGGCTGCCCATTGGGGAAGCTGTTGACAATATCCCGCACCAGTCGATCCAGGTCCACCGGTTCCATCGGCAGCTTGGTGTGGAGAATTCGTGTGTAACTCAACACATCCTGGATAAGGCGGTCGAGCCGGACGGCCGAGCGCATAATCTGCTGGAGATAATTGGCTCCTTGTTCGTCCAGCTTGTAGCCGTAGTCATCCACCAAAAATTGAGCGTAACTTTGCATGGCCCGCAACGGCGCGCGCATGTCATGCGAGACGCTGTAGGAAAAGCCTTCCAGATCGCCGATCGTTTCGCGCAGTTCGCAGGTGCGTTCGGCGACGACTTTCTCCAGCTCGAGGGCATGTTGGGCGATGGCATTTTTGGCGTTCAGTAACGCCTCCTCGTCGCGCCGCCGTTTGGTGATGTCCAGCGTCAACACTAGAGAGTATTGCTTGTCCGCGGAAGTCTGGTTGATGCGGGAAACGCTGTTGCGCACCCACGCAACTTTCCCATTGGGGCGCAGGTAGCGCTTCTCGACGATGGAACGGGTGCCTTTCTCTTTTAATTGTTTTAGAGCGGCCATGCTGCCGGCCAGGTCGTCCGGGTGGGTGATGTCCTGCATTCTGAGGCCAAGCAGTTCCTTGGGCTTGCGTCCCGTGATGTCGCAGTAACACTTGTTGACAAGAGTGAAGCGCCCCTCCAAATCCGTTTGGGCAATGCCCACGGTCGCCTGGGTGAAAATGGCGTGAAACCGTTCCTCACTCTCTCGAAGGGCTTCCTCCGCTTGCTTGCGCTCGGTGATGTCGCGGATGTTGCATTGGATGACTTTTCGCCCGTCTTCCTCGTAGAGATTGCTGACAAATTCGACTTCGTGGCGCCGACCTGTTTTGTTTTGCAGCGGCAGATTTTCGTAGCGAATGAAGTGTTTCTTTTTTAACTCGCAAAAAGCGGCCTGGCTGGCTTTTTCATCCTTGAGCAGGCCAATTTCCCAAAGTTCCTTGCCGAGCAATTCGTTGTTGGGGTAGCCCAGCAATTCCGACATGAACGGATTGGCGTCGGTAATTTTTCGAGTGTCGGGATCGACAATTAAAATTCCGTCCCGCGCCGCTTCAAAGAGGCGGCGGTAGCGAATCTCCGAGGTTCGCAGGGCGGACTGCGATGCGCGTTGCTCTGTAACATCCTCGATAAAGAGGAGAATCCTTTGCACATGATCCACCTGCCGGCCGCTTAACAGCATGGTGCGGCGGCCAATGTCCTCAAATTCGTGCGTCACTTCAAAGTCTTTGAAAAGGGTTTTTCGCGGCAGCACTTTCTCGAGCAAGATGCGCAACGCGGGAATATTCCATTGGCCGTTGCCCAATTTATAGACCAGGCGATTGAGCGTTTCGCGCCGGGAGATTTTGAAACTCTTGCAGAAAGATTCATTGGCCATTTGCACCCGCAGTTTTCCATCAAGAACGAGCAGCGGCGGGACGGCTTCAATGATAGCTTCGATGTAGTCAGGCGTGGCGAGTAACTCTTTCTCGAGTGGCATTGCCACGGTGCCTTTCACCCGCCCATTTTGCCGCGCGCGTGTCAAATCGAGTTTTCGAAGAGGGGTTCGTGGTTTCATTCTTTGCCATTTCCCCGGCTAAAAACATAACGATTGGGCCCGCGAAACACGACCAAATGCGATTTGAGCGCGAGTTGCAACAGCCCGGGCGCCCGATGCTTGCCCCAAGTGTTGTAAAAATTCTCGATCAAGCCCCCAAGAGTCAGCGCCGTCCCCCTCGATTTCGTTTTCATCGTCTAAGAATAGAGGGGAACGCGGGCGGTGGGTAGGGGGGTGTTTCCCCCATTCCGCGGCTTTTCCCGCTCCTAATCTTAATCTTAATCTTAATCTTAATCCATTCTTATTAAAGAGATTAAGATTACGATTAGGATTAGGATTAGGAAAGAAACCTTCGTCTTGGGGTGTGAGGCGAAATTCTTCAATGCGATGCCCGGCCTCGGGGAAAAGGATAAGATTGGTGGCTCGGCACCTAGATGAAATGGCGGACGCCAGCGGGAAAGCGGCGCTAACGCGCACGCAGTCCAAAACCTGCCGGTTCTTTGGCGGCGTTGGTGCGCGCGAAGCGTCTTGGAGCGCGGAACGTCAGTTCCGCTTTGGCCCGGGAACGGGTTTTACGGCTATTGAAGAATTTTGTCTCACAACCGGCGTCCACTACCACGGTTCGTTGCACTCGCTTTTCATTTTCGTGTTAAATCCCCGTTCAAATGTTGCCTCAAACACTTTGCCAATTCCGTCAACACGATCGGCTTAGCCAGAACGGGATACACCCCGATTCGTCCTCCGCATAGATCCACCTCTTCCTTCGTGACCCTCGCCGTCAGAAAGACAATCGGCACGTCCTTTAGTTTGGCATTCGCCCTAAAACAAACAGCCAATTCGCCGCCGTCTATATCCGGCATCATTACATCCAACAGGATCAGGTGCGGTTGAAATTGCTCCGCTGCGGAAAGCGCGGCCAAGGCATCATTCACCTCTGTGACCTCGTATTCGGTGGTTCCTTCCAGGAAACGTTTCACCAACTGTGTATCACTGGGTTGGTCGTCCACCACCAGGATGCGTTTCTTCTGAGTTTTCAGATGGACAGTCATTTGTATCAGTGTCCTAGTTTGGATTTTCCCCAGAAAGAGGAGCATCCATTTTTGAAAATATCGCAGTCATACCGGCCATTCTTACCGAGTAATCGTATCTCGCGCAGAAAAACATGATGAAGTTTCGGTGTTCTTCGGTCGCGATACGTCTTTTAGGTGGGAGACCCCGCCTGCCTTTCGGAAATTCTCACAATCAATCTGCCACAACGGCGCCGTTGCGCTTGCCCAGTTCATAAACGCTTGCAACGGCGTGGTTTTGGCGGATGAAGCTTGGCCAGGGCGGCCTCCACCTTCGCCATTTGAAGTGCAAGTTTGACGAGCTTATTGGCGAACTTCTCAAGTGCTTTAAATTCGGCTCGTTGGTTCATCGGCAGTCCTATGCTCGCGCGATTCGGGACGCCGGTCAATTCTAATCTGGCTTTGGATTAAGATTACGAGTAGGAGCGGAATCTGGGGCCATCGCCCAGCGAGCGGGGCGCGGGCTTAAATAATCGTCACCCGCACGTTGCTTTCGATAAGGCCCTCGGCAATGGCATAGCGCGTCAGGCCGGCCACGTCGTGAATATCGAGTTTGTTCATCAGATGCTGGCGGTGTTTGTCCACTGTCTTAAAACTGACGCCCAGCTCGGCGGCGACTTGCTTATTGGCTTTGCCTTCGGCAATCAACTGGAGAACCTCCATCTCTCGCGAACTTAAATTTGGGCCTTGCTTGCTCGTGCCATCTTGCATCGGCGATTTCTTCAGCCGGTCTCGGACACGCTTGGAAATAGCAGGGCAGATAAAGATGTTCCCCTTCTGGACCTCGCGGATCGCCTCGGCCAGAATATGGGAGGAGGATTGTTTGAGTAAAAATCCGGCGGCGCCCAAGGCCTGCGCTCGCTCGACATACGCATCATCATTGTGGGCGGAGAGAATGAGCACTTTTGTCTCGGGAAAATCTTTGCGAATTTGCCGCGTGGCTTCCAGGCCGTTGAGGAGCGGCATCGCGATATCCATCACCAGCACGGCGGGCCGAAGCTTTCCGATCATTTGCAGGGCCTCCCGTCCAGTTTCCGCTTCGCCGACCACTTCGATGTCCTTTTCGTGTTTTAGTAATGAGCGAAACCCCTCGCGCACAAGTTGATGGTCTTCCGCCAGCAGGACAGTAATTCGTTTCATGGTATTTCAGGTCATGGATGGAACGTGCGCCACAAGGGTCGTGCCCTGGCTTGGCTTGGATTGAATGGTGAACTTTCCTCCGACCATCTCGAGCCTTTCTCGCATTCCAACCAGGCCCAATCTTCTATTCTTTTTGGCGTGCAGGACATTGTCTGGAGGAAAACCTTTGCCATTGTCTTTTATTTTCATGCAAATGATGTCATCCTTTTTCTGAATCTTCACCTCGACATGGGTCGCCTCGGCATGACGGGCGACATTGTTGAGCGCTTCCTGGGCGACCCGGTAAAGCACCGTCCGTTTGTCTCCGTTGATTTGTTCCACGGCGGCAAAGGCGGACAAGCTGGCCCGGATGCCGGTTTGCTCCCGGAAGGCTTTCATAAAAGTATGCAGGGCCGGGACCAAGCCCAAATCGTCCAACACCGCCGGGCGCAATTCACGGGCGAACTGATGGACGAGGTTGACCGATTTTTCCACCAGCCTCTGCGTGCGGGCAATGTTTCGATCCAGGCCCTTGGTGTTGCTGGACGCTTCCTTTTTCAGGTTGGTCAGCCGGAGATTGATGCTGGTCAAAGTCTGGGCGATGACGTCATGCAGTTCGCGGCTGATCATTTTGCGCTCTTGTTCCTGGGCGGAGAGAAGCTGGCGGGACAAAAGCCGCAGTTGTTCCTGCATGTGCCGCGATTGGGCCAGCAACCGGCTATAGTGCTGCTGACTCTTGCGCAGGGATTCCTCCACCGACTTGCGCTGAATAATTTCTTGTTGCAACTCCTGGTTGGAAGCGACCAAATCCGCGCTGCGCCGGTTCAGCGTTTGGATGACCTGGGTCAAATGGACACTGGCCTCGCGGGCCGTGCGATGCGTCTTCTCAAGCGGTGTGATCGTCTCGGCAAAAAAACCGCCCGCCCGCCGGACTATTCCATCCCGGGCCGCCGGAGGAGCCTCGGGTAAAATAATGACGGTCAACGCTTCCTCATGGATCCGCGCCAGATCCAGCGTCTTCAATCCGAGGGTCATCGCCAGATGTCCGAGATCGTGGGCCGGCTGCAAGGCCGCCGAACGGCCGCGCTGCTGGAGATGTTTGCGCAACGCCGCTTGATACCGCCGGGAAAATTCCGCCCGCTTACTTTTGATGATCTTTACCGAATCCACGGGTAAACTGATTTATACTTTTCATCGATTTATCCACCAATCGCCGGGTGCTGGCAATTTCTTTTTGAAGCCCCGCGGCGCTGACGGTGGCTTCTTTCTTTAACGTCACCAGCCGGACGTTGATGCCCACCAGCGTTTGGGCGATCTCCGCATGCAGTTCGCGGCTGACTTTTTTTCGTTTGTCCTCCTGCGCTGTCAGAATCTGGTGCGTCAGATGCCGCAAATGCTTTTGGAGGCGGCGTGATTCCTCCAGGAGCCCTTTGGAGTTTCCTCCGCTTTCCTTGAGAGCTTCTTCCAGATTCTTACGGCGGCGGATGCTTTGTGTCAAGCACCGATTGGCCGCAGCCAGATCCACCGTGCGCCGGTCCAGGGTTTTGTTCACATGGCTCAAGTGAGCGCTGGCTTTGAGGGCGGCGCCGTGGGTCTTCTCAATCGGGGTAATCGCTTCGGTAAAAAAATTCTCCGCTCGCAGCCTGATTCCGTCCCGGGCGTTGGATACTTTCAGGGCGAAGAGGGCTTCCTCATGAATTCGGGCGATGTCCAGCGTCTCCAACCCGAGGGCTGCGGCCTTCTGGCCCAGTCCACGCGTCGGCTGCAAACTCGTCTGCGGCCCCTGCTTGAGATACTTCCGCAATGCGAAAGCATAGAGCCGGGCCAGATTGCTTAATGTGCGTTTCATGGTGTGAGAATGTTCGGCCGCCAAACGACCCTTGGGGGCGCCGTCGGCGGGCTAACAAACTCCGTCACCATGCCCTAGACCCTTGAAGCTGTCCATTGGGGTAAATCCCCCCGTGGGAAGAAGGAAGAAGGCAGAAGGAAGAAAATTTCAAAAAGCGGTCGTCAGTTTTCATTTGGCCGCTTCACGAACTGCATTGCGCGTCTGTTTTCCCGATCATCACTCCCATGCGTCCTATCCGTCCCATCGGGCCGCCTCACGAATTGCATCGCGCCCCTGTTTTTCCTGATAGTGGCTAGGAGGCGGCGGCCATCGCAACCCTCGACACGTCAACGTTGATGGTTTTCCATTCGCGCATTTCGGCGGAGGCAAGGATCGCCAGGTTGACGCGCAGCGTCTGAACCGCTTCGGCGAGCGAGCAAAGCGGTTGGTTCCCGCCGTCCATCGCCCCGAGAAATGCCTCGGCCTGCCGGATAAACAACGTGTCTCGTTCCAGCGGGGAGGCGGGCTCGTCGTGCCACTCGCCGCCTGGTTTGGCCGACCAACGCCAGCGGCAGTCATGGTACTCAAACCGTGTCGTGCCGCGCTGGCAGATGACCGTGATGGTGGTTTCGGGGGGGGCTTGATGTTGATTGAGGCTGAAGCAGCCCATCACGGTTCCATGTCGTGTCAGCACATGAACGGTGTCTTCCACCGTCACCCCTTCCAGGAGAAGGTGCCCCACATCGGCCACCAGGCATTCCGTTGGGCCCACCAGCCATTCGGCGGCATTGATGAAGTGGGTTAGGGCGTCTTGCACCGCTCCGCCGCCCGTCTTGCGGTCCCGGTAGTAGGTTTCCCGATAGGCGGGCCGATAAAAGGGGAAATTCTGTCCGGCCACGACGACGATTTGCACCGCCTGGCCGAAGCGTCCGCTCTGAATGGCCACGCGCATCGCCGCCAGCGCCGGATGGGCGCGATAGACGTAGGCGACAGCGGAGATCACCCGGCGCCTGGCCACTTCCTGCTGAAGTTCCACCACGCCGTCAAGAGTGGCGCTCAACGGTTTTTCAATCAGGACATGCGCGCCCTGCCGCACCGCTTGCGCGGCCAGCGCGATGTGCAAGTGCGCAGGCGTGCAAATAACCACCGCGTCCGGCTGCGAAGCCAGCGCCGCGTCATAAGCTTCAAAAGTATGTTTGACTTGATAGCGTTCGGCCATGGCCGCGCGCAACGCGGGGTTCACCTCGCAGACCGAAACCTCGACCCGTCCGGTCGCCAGGAAGCAACGCAGGTGGCGCTCGCCAATCGAGCCGGCTCCCACAATCACCATGGATTTCATTTGCTGAAATGGGCTGATTTGAGCGCGGCGGCGGCGGGTTTGTAAACTTCGGCCAGAACACTGGCGCGCCAGTTGCAGGCGTCGGCCTTGACCTGCTCGTACGAGCGCGGTTCGCCGAACTTTTCAATCATCACCGGAATCCATTTGGCGCCAAAACGTAAATGCTGCGTTTCGTCGGCAATGTCATAACTCCATGCCTTGGCGCTTAATTCATCATGGTTCGCCACGGAATCTTTCAATCCCGCGTGTTTGCCGGGAAAAGCATCGGCCTCCTGCGTGGAAAGCGCGGCAAAACGATCCAGCGGCGCGAGAGTTTGGCGCATGGCATAGGCTTTGGTCGATAAACCGGCGGCGGCGGCGCTCGTCCCCAGTTCCAGAAGTTTGGCTTCGCCGAACATGGCATGCCGCGACTCGTCCCACATCTGGCGGCTCAAATCGAAAAAGCAATTCCACGGCATGTCGGGCGATTCAAATAACATCGAGGCGCACGAATCAGCCGCCTGCACCTCTTGGAGGAAATTGACGGCGTGGTAACGTTCACGATCGGCATAGGCCGGGTTTTTCGGCAACGGTTCTGGGCCGCACTCGAGGTGACGAAAGCCCAGCGGCAGTTTGGCCTCCGCCAACGGTAACACGCCCAGCCGGCGGCTTTGCGTGACGACCGCCCCGCCCCGCACGTTGTGCGCGCGCAAGGCGGCAGGCAAAGCAGCGCATAGCTCCGTAATTTCATCGACGAAATTTTTGCGCGGCTTTATATCTGCGTCCTCCGCCAGTTCGTCCAAGGCCGCCTGCGCCCAGGCCAGTTGTGACTTTAGTTCGTCGCGATCGGCTTCCAGCAATGCGACACTGGGTAAATCGTAAACGCCTTCGTTTCGTTTTAAGTAATCCTCGATCGCCGCGATGACGACCCCATGAACGACGATGATTCCGGCCTGCAGTAAATCGGCCGGGTTGTTGGCGGCGCAAAGTTTATCGATCACTGCCCGCCCGGCGACATTGGCGCTAAAGTGCATTTCCTCGAATGAAACTCCTAGTTCGCGGCCACGCTGCCGGAGATCTTGCACGCGGCGAAGTGAACGAAAGACCAGTGCGGGCAATTCTTTGCGTTGACGCCAAATAATCAGGGAAGGGATGAACCCAGCGATGACACGAGCCAACTCCGTCTGGAAGTCCCCCAGATTCTTGAGGAAAAGCCCGCGAACCCGTGGATTAACTTCCTGCGACAATGAAACAGTCTCGATTGGCATTGTGGGTTAAATATCGGATGTCACTTGTTATATCAAGCCATTTGCGCCTTCGGACAATTTGGCTGGTTTCCCATTGGTTTCAAAGGCAAAAAACGGGGGCAAAAAGATTGGGAACAGAATTTTTTTGCCCCCATCTTTTTGCCCTTCATTCTGACGGTTGGATTTGAGTATCGGTTGGGCGAAGACTGTGCTTTTTGCCCCAATATCATCTTAATGAGTTATCCACACGGCGAGCAAACTCGCGACCTGGGTACGCGATGTCGGAGAGTCGGGACCCTGCTTTCGCTCACAAGTTGCCTTTAGGCGCGTAGCGCACCAAAAGACTCTGGTGGCGCTCGGGAATTTGAAGCTCCAAGGTGGCGAGTTGTTGTTCCGACATTGTTTTGGTCGCTAATTGATGTTCCTCATCAATGAAATCGACGCGATAAGTCTGGCCGGTTTTCAGTCCCCGAAGATGGACT
>DASRLE010000592.1:0-2789 GCA_035648615.1 Saccharimonadales bacterium (SeqCode)
GTCGTGCCGAAACGGCTGACCTTCCACGGCGCGCCGGACCGGATGCTGGAGTGGTATCCCGATGGCAAGTCGATTCTCTTTGCCTCGACCCGCACCAGCGAGAAGGACCGGTTTAATCAGCTCTTCAAGATTTCGGCGCAGGGCGGCTTGCCGGAAAAGTTGCCGGTGCCTTACGGTGAGTTTGGCGCGATTTCGCCGGACGGAAAGACGCTGGCTTATGTTCCCATCTCGACTGACTTCCGCACTTGGAAACGCTATCGCGGCGGAATGAATCCGGCCCTCTGGCTGTTCAACCTGGAAACTTACGCGGCCCGGAATATTACCGACAATGACGCGGCCAATTCTTTGCCGATGTGGCATGGCGCGACGCTGTATTTTCTGTCTGACCGCGACCAAAATAAACGGGCCAACCTCTGGGCTTACGATACCAAAAAGGAGACGTTCCGGGAGATAACGAAGTTCGAGGATTTCGATGTCCACTTCCCGAATATTGGCCCGAACGATATTGTTTTTGAAAATGGCGGACGCCTTTACCTGCTGAATCTGGGCACGGAAAAGTACAGCGAAGTGAAAATCCAGGCGCGGACCGATCGCGCCACCCTCAAGCCCCGGCTGGAAGACGTCTCCAGGAATGCGCGGGAGCCGGCGGTTTCGCCCAACGCCAAGCGCGCGGTCTTCGAGGCGCGCGGCGATATTTTCACCGTTCCGGCCGAGCACGGCGTGGTGCGCAACTTGACCCGCAGTTCCGGCGTGGCCGAGCGTTTCCCAGCCTGGTCGCCCAATGGAAAAACCATTGCTTATTTTAGCGACCGGTCTGGGGAATACGAATTGGCCATTCGTCCGGCGGACGGCTCGGGTTCTGAGCAAACACTCACGCACTTGGGGCCGGGCTTTCGTTACCATCCGTGGTGGTCTCCGGACAGCAAGAAGCTGGTCTTCATCGACCAGACGATGCGGATTCACTTGCACGATTTGGAGAAGAAGCAAACATCGACCATCAGCCAGCAGATGTGGATGTACAACCACGATTTGGCCGCATTCAAAGTTGCATGGTCCAAGGATAGCCGGTGGATGGCCTACTCACAGGACCTGGAGAATCGGCATGACGCTATTGCGCTCTATGACACGAAGAACGCCAAAAGCACGAATGTGACCAGTGGTTACTACGATGACGATGAGCCCGTCTTTGATCCCGATGGAAAATATCTGTTCTACCGATCCGGCCGGGATTTCAGCCCGCTCTATAGCGATCTGGACGAAACTTGGATCTACCCGAACACCACTCAACTGATCGCCGTCTCCTTGCGCAAAGATGTTCCGTCCTTGCTTGCGCCGCGCAACGATGACGAGGGCGATAAGGACAAAAAGGACCCGGACAAAGACAAAGACAAAGACAAGAAATCTAAAAAAGAAGATAAGACGGAGTCGGGCAAAGATTCGGCGGATAAGAAAGACAAAAAGTCCGATGCCAAGGACGAAGCCAAAGAGGAGAAGCCGCCGGAGCCAGTCGAGATCGACCTGGCGGATTTCGAACGACGCGCCGTCGTGCTGCCAACCAAGGCGGGGCCGGTCGCCGATCTCGCTGCGGTCAGCGGCAAACTCATTTATCGCCACCGGCCTCGGGAAGGTTCGGGCGACGAGAAGAGCAAGCTGGTCTATTTTGATTTCGAGAAACGCGAGGAGAAAACAATCCTGGAGGATGTCGATCAATCGATCCTTGCCGCCAAGGAGGAAAAACTCCTCGTCCGGCGCAAGGATGAATATGCGATCATCGAAGCCAAAGAAAACCAGAAGTTCGAGAAGAAACTGCCCGTGAACGGGCTCGAAACTATGATTGACCCGATGGCGGAGTGGAAGCAGATCTTTGCCGACACCTGGCGTTTCTACCGCGATTACTTCTACGACCCAAACATGCACGGCGAGGATTGGAACGCCATGCGCCAGCGTTATGGAGACTTGCTCAAGGACGCAGTCACGCGGTGGGATGTCAACTACGTGCTCGGGGAATTGATCGGCGAGCTTAACTCCTCCCACACCTACCGAAGCGGGGGTGATGTCGAGAAGGATTTGCAGCGCGGGGTGGGTTATCTCGGGGTTGATTTTTCGCTCGAAAACGGCGCGTATCGAATCGAAAAAATTATTGACGGCGCCGCGTGGGATGTCGAGGTGCGCTCTCCGCTCCTCGCCCCGGGCGTGAACGTGAAGGAAGGAACCTACCTGCTGGCCGTCAATGGGCTTCCCTTGGATGCGTCGGAGGAACCCGAGGCGGCCTTCCAGGGGCTGGCCGACAAACCGGTGTTCCTGACTGTCAACGATAAGCCGTCGCTGCCGGGTTCGCGCGAAGTGTTGGTGCAAACGCTTTCCAGCGAAGCGCGGCTGCGGCATCTGGCTTGGATCGAGAAGAATCGCCAGCGGGTGGACAAGGCCAGCGGCGGCCAACTCGGCTACATCTACGTTGCCGACACAGGGGAAAATGGCCAATCCGAACTGGTGCGCCAATTTCGCGCCCAGTTTGACAAGGCTGGGTTGATCATCGACGAACGGTTCAATAGCGGAGGACAAATTCCCGATCGGTTTATCGAAATGCTCGCCCGCAAGACGCTTAATTATTGGGGCGTGCGCGATGGCCATGACTGGCCCTGGCCGCCCACGGCCAACTCAGGCCCCAAAGCGATGCTGATCAATGGCTGGAGCGGCTCGGGCGGCGATTGCTTTCCCTTTTATTTTCGCAAGGCCGGCTTGGGACCTCTAATTGGCGCCCGCACATGGGGCGGCCTCATCGGCTACAC
>DASRLE010000593.1:0-7266 GCA_035648615.1 Saccharimonadales bacterium (SeqCode)
TTTTTACCGCTGATGAAATCTCGAAATTGCTCGTTTCGGCGGATGCTGACTTTCTGCCCGTGCTGGCTATCGGCGCATTTGCCGGGCTGAGAACCGCTGAGATCGAACGACTGGCATGGGAAGACATTGACCTTGCCGGGCGGATTATCAAAATCGGCGCGTCCAAGTCCAAGACCGCAAGCCGCCGGATTGTTCCGATTCACGATAACTTGGCCGAATGGCTGGCGGACTACGCCGAGCGGAGAGGCGCGGTATGGGCCGGGGATTCAACCACGCTCATCAATCGCCAGCGTCAGACGGCGGCCGCCGCCGGGCTGAAATGGAAACACAACGCCTTGCGCCATTCCTACGCCTCGTATCGCTTCGGGCAAATTGGCGATGCCGGGCGCGTGGCTGGCGAGCTTGGCAATTCCGCCGCCATCGTTCATCGCCACTACCGTGAGCTTGTCAATAAGAGCGATTCGGAAGCGTGGTTTGCCGTGAAACCGGAAAAGCCGGGGAACGTCGTCGCAATGAGGAAGGCGGCGATATGAGCCGACACGCTAAACCGATTGACGGCGATCCTCTGCGGGTATTTTTGCTGGCTGAGTTCACAACCTTTGCCAAGGCATGGACCCCGCAAAAAGATTTGCGCAGGCTTGCATTTTCGTTCGCCGCGAATGGTCACCCCATGATTGGAAGTCCGACCTTGCTTGATGGATTGTTTGCGGCGGCGGCATACCCCGACCGCCTGAAAGACCGCTCTGAAGAATCACGCCTTTTTCTCATGGCCTACGGGAGAGCACCGGATTTTGTTTTAGGGTTGCTCGCTCATTTGAGAAAGAAATTGAGCAACGCCAGCCCCCACAGAAAACATTTATTGTTTTCGGAAACATTTGACGCCGGGCCGAAGGCGATCAAATCGTCAATGAAACAGGCCGTGGAAGAAGGAGCGATAAAGATCGAGCGCCAAAGACTGCGAATCAAGGCGGAAAGCATGGCGAAAAAGATGGACGAAATAAATAATCATATGGGACTTCCTGAGAAAATCCGGCAGAAAAAGAAACACCCAAAATAAGATACAAGCCCCCGCCCTATTTGTATCCTTCAACGTTTTGCAATGCCTCGTCGTGCCCGGCTACGGTCAGGTATGTCAGAAAACAGTGCTTATCCTGCGGCGACCGCGCCCGACGTGATGAACGAGCGGGAAGCGGCATCCTATCTTCGCACCAAGCCGCGCACCCTTAAACTGTGGCGGCACACTCGCGGGCTACCCCATAGTCGAATTTCAAATAAAGTTGTGCTTTACACAAGGTCCGACTTGGATGGTTGGCTTGCCCGCCGCCGCGTCGCTATCGCAGCATAAAAAATTCGCGCCGCATCCTGCCCGGATTCAACGGCGCGAAACGAATTGCACTTATGCCGTACCCTACGCTGCCTTTGCCCGATTTGCAAGCCCTGGCCGAATCCATTCTTGGCGCGATTGCCTGGCAGGATGGCACCACCGGCTTTTGCCGTTGTCCGGGGGAATCTCAACACACTCACCCAACACACAAGGGAGATTGCCGTGTAAATTTGGACGGAGCGCCAACAATTTTTTGCTTTCACACGTCCTGCACCACAGACATTGAACAGGTAAACAAGACTTTACGCTCTGCCGCTGGCAAGGCCACCAGGGGGAGCAACAGCGCATTTAAACGCCGCGAGCCGACGCCGGAAGAAAAGCAGCGCCAGCGCCAAGGGATGTTGTGCGAGCAACTAAAGGCGCGAGCGGTTGCGAGTCTCCCTGAAATTCTTAAAGCATTCGAGATTGGTCCGGCTGACTTTTGGGAAATGTCACCCTTTCGGCTTTTGGACGATGCTGCCGACGATTGGCGCTTGTTACTTCAACTTTTCAAACCAGATGACGTTCTTTGGATTGGCGGAAAGTTTGACAGTTGCGCCGATCATGCGTCGGAAACAAAAAAGGAAAGTTGCCGCCGCCACTTCCGCCCGGTTGCCGACTGGCTGAAAGGGCGCCAGGCGCCGGAGCAGTTCACCTGCCCTAATGTATTCAAATCCGGCACACACTCGCGCTGCAATGACGCCGTGAGGCAACGGCGCTATCTGGTAGTTGAATCAGACCTTTTGGCGAAAGCTGAAATGTCCGCTGTAATTAACTGGTGTAGTCAATTCATGCGGTTGCGGGCTATTGTGGACACGGGCGGAAAATCTCTGCACGGTTGGTTTGACGCGCCGCCGCCAGAAATCGAAGCGGAGTTGAAAATCATTCTGCCGAACCTGGGCCGACGTGCGGAAGCCAAGCCGACACTTGACCCGGCGCTTTTCAAAGTGGCGCAACCGTGCCGTTTGCCTGGCGCATGGCGCGAGCCGGGGAAGATTCGACAAGCTTTGCTTTATCTGGACATGGAGGCCGCGTAATGAAAAAACCGTCTGAATGTTTGCCGGAAGCCGCCGCCCCGCCTCCCCGCGCGAATCTCGAATATCATCTTGACATTGTTTTGGAAAGGCAACGCGAGCGCGACTTTAACCAGCTCTGTCAAGACGGGCAAAAAGCCATTGCTTCCGGTATGGAGTGGGAAATGATTGCCGACGATTTTAAATGTAGGTTTGACTTAATTGCGAGCAACGGAGCGGACACCGATGCAGCCGCAAAGACGGAAGCAATTCTCAAAGCCCGCGAGTTTGACCCCGCCGTCCAACCACCAGAAGCCCGCGCGATTTTCACGTTGAACGGCATCACCGTTGCGACACCGGGAAACTTGCTCGCCGTCTATGCCCAAGTGAAGGCCGGGAAAACAGCCGCCTTGGGAGCTATGCTGGCGTCCATAATGGCCGCCCGCAGTAACGCGGATTGCTTCGGCTTCAAAAGCTCCAATCCCGATGGCCTGGCAGTCCTTAGTTTTGACACGGAGCAATCGCCCGCCGACTTCTGGGAAAACATCACGAGGACTTTGAGGCGCGCGGGACTGACGGCACCGCCGCCGTGGTTTCACTCGTTCTGCTTCGCGGGTCTGGACTTCGGCCAGCTTTTGAAGTGCATCGAGAGGGGAATCGAGCGGGCCAAAAAAGAGTACGGCGGAATCCATTCCATTTTTCTGGACGGCGCGGGTGACTGCGTTCCTTCCGTCAATGACGAAATTGAAAAAACTTTAAATCGCTACGCACTAAAGACTTAGCTACATTTACCCCAATACCCCAAACTACCCCAAAATTACCCCAATTGTGGCAACGAACTACCCATTTACCCCAATACCCCAACGGCCTTATATGGAAGGCCGTGGGGTTGGGGTTGGGGGTAAAGAACATGAGACGGTGACACCTGGACGCCAAGCAAGCCAGCCAAGCGGTAGTGCCTTAATTTGAAATAATTTTCCCATTTTGGGGTGGTTGGCATGGTTCTTTAGTGGCTTGACTGGATGTCTGCACGGGTGTTTTATTGTTCGCATGGCAATGCTTCCTTTAACCCTGCCTTTGAGCGTGAAAGTCGTGCTTGTTGTGGCAGAAAAGCCAAAATCAACCGGCGTAAACGACCCCAGTAATATGTGGAGTAATTTTTTATGCAATATCCAAACGAAGGCCCCGCCGCCCGAAGGAACCCAAACGCTTCACGACAACATCTGGCTGCTTCCCGTAGCTGACGGTATGCAATTTTTAACCCAATTAACCCCTTGGGCGGTTCAATATGACATTTCATTGAGAGTGCTTTTTTTGGACAAGGAACCAGATTGGACAATTTATCCACCGGGTTCAACTGTGGACTTGCATTGGTCTGGAGGGGTTGCACTTGTGACAAAATAGTGGCTTTATCCCGGTTCATTTTTCCCTCGCCTTCTTCACCTGATAGGCAACCCCCACCTTGACCGCTGCCGCCGCCGAATCAACGGGTGGCAGTTCCAGAATGGTAATAAACTGCTCCGGCTCCCAGCACAAAAAAGAAGCAATTGGATGAAAGCGGGGATGAATGGAAAATATTTCATGGTTTAATTCATCGGCTCAAGTCGATGCCGCCCTGGTGTGGGTGGCGGTCGTCGGAGCAATTGTTGAAGTAGTGGTAGCAGTAGTGGCAGTTATTAACGTCCATCGCGAATTTGAAAAGGCGTTCAAGGACAAATTGGAAAAATATATTGAGATTTTTGCCTGTATTGCTGCCGTCTTTTTCATGGCAGAAGCCATTCTTGGATGGAGATCATCAGTGCTCTTGGGTAAAAGTCTCGAAAAACTCAAAACTGCCAACTTGGAATTATACCGGCAAATCATGCCCCGTAGACTAACCGGCGACCAACGTGCGGCCTTTTCTAAACAGCTTTCCGGTTCGCCTTGGGTTATAGGCGTTGTCTCAGAAATAATGGACGGGGAAAGTTCAGATTTCGCGGATGATATTGATGCGGCACTCCGCGACGCCAACTGGCAAACACTCCGGATAAGAAATTGCCTTTTGCCTTGGAACGGCGTTTTTGTTGCTGAGTTAGCCGGGCCACAATTATACGCCGCGCAGCAAATGGATGCGACCAAACGGCTTATGGCAGCTTTAGTTGGTATAAATGTTACCAATGAAGAACGAACAATTGCCGAATCAAATCGCCAAACAATAACTCCATTCTTTAATTCTAATGCCCTATACTTGATAATCGCACACAAGCCGACGATAACCTTCGATGAAAAACCACTTAAATAAAGGCGATCCCAATTCCAAATTAAGGCACTACCAGCCAAGCCTTAATATCCTGAATTGCTAGTAGAAGCCGACGCGATAGCCGCCTTCGTAACCCGATACCCCTCGCCAGTTCTCCCGCCGTAGAGCAGTCCAGCACTTCATAGAAGCCCATGGCCAGCAACGTCACGTCGTAAGCCATCAGCCGGTCGTGGTGTCCGCAGATGAACATGTCCCGCCGCCGCGCGAAGTCGAGAAGCTGGCTGATTGCCTCGCGATATTCGCTCCGCTCTGAATCCAGAGCCAGCGGAGCACCGAGTAGTGTCGGCTTAAACTGGATAATGCTTTCAGGCGAGCGGGCTGAACGATCAAAAAAAATACCTGTTGATAAGTCAGGGTTGAATGAATATTCACGACTCATCGCTCAAGGGTAGGGTATGAAAAACGATTGCAAGTAGCTGATTCGAGCCACCTAATAACCCGCCTATGTCCAGTAACCCCGTTTTTCGCCATCAGGGGGGAATTCGACCTCAGCTTGGAGATACCATGGTGCGGTTATGTTTTTTCTCTGCAAGCAGCTTGACCGAGCCACCTAATAACCCGATACCTCCGCGCCAATTCCCCCGCCGTCGCGCAGCCCAAGCCGCAGCCACACTGCAAGTCTTGGCTTGGGCCGGTAGTGTCCTAATTTGAAATAACTTAGTTTTCTGAAGAAGATGGCACGGAAGTTGATGGTTTTCCTTGCCTTTTCTATAAAACTGTGCCATCATTATCTGGGGCTGTAGTTCAACGGCAGAATAGGCGTTTCCTGAGTTCATTGGAAACTGTGGATTCAGATAAACTCAAGACGCGGGTTCGATTCCCCTCAGTTCCATTACCGCTTGATCTGGCGGCGGAGGCGGTGGAATAAACGGTTTGCAGATTACAAGATTTTCAATAGCGGGATGGCCGGTCAATTCCAAAAGCCCAAGAAATTTTCTCTCTTTTTGGCCGTCGTCGAATGTATTCAACTCATCTGCCTGCAATATGGCGGCGGTCGCGAGATGAATTGCGTCTGGGGTTGCCAATGTTTTCCCGGAAGAGTGACTTAAAAACGATTCCCTAAACTTCCTGGCTTTTGTCGCAATTGCATAATCAACATCGTAAAGTATATGATTAACCCGCTTGAAGGTCTTCAAAAACGATTCTTCTTCTTCCGGTGTCAATTTGGACGACAGAACCTCTGTCAAAGTAATAACTGATGTAATTATTACATTCTTTTGCTCAAAATTGTCTTTTGCGATTTGCGCAATCGAATCCACATAGGGCGGCCCATGCGATTGTTCGCCCTTCAAATAGGCGATATAAATGCACGCATCCCAATAATGCTTTTTTGGTCTAATCCCACTCATTTCTCATTTGTCGCACAAAATCAACTGCGCTCATATCGGCAGTTGCGCTCGGAGCAATGCCCCTCAAAGACTCAATCGAAACATCGTTTTGATGCACAAGAACTTCAAAATCTTGGACTTTGATTCTGACTGGATATGGGCTGGATGGATGAAAAAATTTCCATCCCACAACTCGAACAAACTGTCCAAGAGCCGCTTTGATTTGATCTCCTGTTCCCGGCATAAAATCACAAACCACTTTTCTTGGTCCAACGGTAGGATAAATCCAAAAACGTCGCTTTTGTCCATGAATGTTCGCCGCATCTAATGCCCCTTCATAAGCCCCAAAAGAACAATCTTCCTCCGTCGTGAGCTTTTTTGCATTGGCCTCAAAAGTTTTATCTAATTCAACACGCTCTTCTCCATTAGATATGGCCGCAGTCTTGAAGTCTTGTCCAACGCCAAGCGCGATGTCTCGAAAATGCTCACGCAATTCCGGCTCTACATCTGGGGAAATCGGCTCCATGCGTTGCACGGCTCGCAACTCCTTAAAAAATCTGGAATGGCACCTCGGAATGTAATCGCGCGGAATTTGCTGTGCCCTCTTTTTAGGGACAGGCTGGAATGTCATAGCGAGGGGGCTGCTGTGGGTTGCTTTAATTATGAGATAATCGAGCTTTGGGCTTCCGCTCTCACCGATGATGCGGTCAATCCCGTTTAATGCGCTTAATAGATGCTCGATTCGCTCCAAGAACAATCCGAGGGTGACGTGTCCATTTTCTGAATCCACGCCGTCCACTGTAAATGTAATTTGATCGCTCACGTTATAGCGTCCAATTTTTGGTCCGATGCGTTCCGTTTCACATGATCGGAAACCAGCATATTAACCAAATGCGAGGCTTTTCCTGTCCATGATCTGAGCGCAACTTGCCACGTTTGTTTACTGACGGAAACACAAATTTTCGTCTTTTCCCCACTCCCCTTTTTAGGGCCGGAATTTGTCCTTGCCCCCCCATGTGAAAATTTCTTTCTTTTTTCATTTGACATATCTTGAATATAGTCATACTTTATTCAAAGTCAAATTAAATTTATGGCCGTGTGAATGGCCGGTGAGTAAGAAAAAGTAATGCCTCAGTGACGGCGGATTCTCGTCCGAAATCAGGAGGAATCAAACAACAACTTGTAGGGATCACGCGTTTCATCTTCGGCCAACGCATCCAGCGCGCGCTTGAAAACGCCGAAGGCGTCGGCGGTTCGTTTGCG